>JAGWVT010000061.1 GCA_018970765.1 Actinomycetales bacterium | reverse complement strand
AACGTACGCCAAGTCATCTGGCGTGACCGCTCGGTGCGAGGAGATGAAAATTCGGTCCGTGGGCAACTCCCCATCCGCAGCTAGAGAACTGAGCACACTTGCGGTCTGTGCGTAGCGCTCATGCACAATCAATACCCATTCTGAAGGCCATTGTGCAACGGTCCTTAGTATCTCGGGAACCATTGTCCACGCGGCCAACGAGCCCATGCTCATGACCACGCGAGCCTCTTTGGGGACACCAAGATCATCGCGAAGCCGAGTTAAACTTTCAGGCAGCCGCCCCGCCGACGCTACCGGTGTGGTGACACAGCTATTCATCGTCAAGCGATTCTCCCGGCACAAGAGCTCCGCCCTCATGGCGTCCTGGGAGACCCACCAGGTGACGTCGCGAGCGGCGCGCCGCTCGCAACGCTTTTTTCGGTCACCGATTTCGCTTTCGAACTCGATTTCAAAAGAGAAAAAACCGAGTGGGCCCCGCGAAAATGTACGGAAAGAACTAGCTTGAATAAGTCCATACCGATCCACGCCAACTATGTGCCGTGCACGAGAGCGAAGTAGACGAGGAAATCTCAGGAGCGTCACCACATGCGCCAGGACACTGCTGCCGACCTCGTCGACCGCGAAACGGAAGATCCTCGAATACCATCTGCCGTAGGGCGTCAGCCGATAAAGATTGTTCGCGGACTGGTGTTCCCGTCTTCTCGCAATGACCGTGATTCGAAATCCCCGCCTGGAAAGAGCGCGCAACCACGAGTAGAGCGTGGGGTTGTTGTCGGCGTTGCCCTCTGGGTGAAAGACGACGATATCTCTGGTCGCACTAGAACCGTCTGGAATCATGTCAAGCGGCCTCAGAGTCCTAGGACGCTAGTCAAAGACTGCCGCGTGAAGACCTCACACGCACCGCCGTCCGTTGCGTCGATAATCCTCCGTCCGTCGGCCTCATAGGCCTTACGGGCAAGCTCGTATGCAACTTCAGAGCGAACCAAGTCGGGACCTTGCCATTGAACGCCGGGAGGAAAATAGTCAGGCCGGAAGTGGTCTCTGTCAGGTGAAGAATCTCGCGTGGAAGGCTGGTTGGGCGAAACTGTGCTAGAGAACCTGTGGTCCAGGCCAATCAGGATTGCTGTCTCAAAGCCGAGAATGTAGGCGAGTTGCAGCGCTACAAATGTGACAGTGCCGCCCGTGCTGAATTTCCGTCCGGTAACGTCGAATCTATCCGTCAACCCGGAACCAGTATTGAGAAGGATCAGCTCTGGGTCGTCCACTGGGTAGGCAGCCCTGGATCGTGCATCAACGAATTTCGTACACGGCAATAGTGCGATGTCGTCGGAAAACTGACTTAACACGAGTCCATTGATTGATACGAAGTAGCTCGGCGTGAAACCCCAGTCTTGCCACGATAGGTAAGCGCGGTTCATTGATATCGTGGGTACTCTCTGTAGCGCTTTCATGTCAACGTCCGCCAAGCTAGGGCCGTTGGCAATGATGACTACAGTCTCGCTCTTATGCTTGTCACGTAACGCATCCAGGTTGTGAAAGTGGGAGCTGCGCAAGCCACTGGTCGCCCAGTCGACGCGCTCAGGGATCGAAACCAGCCGGCGCCGTGCAGCATGTAACAGCCTTTGAGGCGTGATTTCATTGAGATTGACGCGGTTGACTCGCTTGGGGGTCATAGTCGAATGTTATCGGGTCATGCGCTATCTACCGAGTACGGCGATGCAGTAGTGCGAGCTTGACTCGCGCTAGGCGTTGACGTAACTTCACGTACCGCCATTGAGCTTCTGTGAAGACACTGTCAAGTGCGCGTGCGGTGGCTCGGTAGGAGAAAAGGTCTGATCGGATGCGTGACTTGTTTCGCAATGCCGATTCAACATGCACCGTGGAGATTCCCGTGGCGTCATAGTGCACTTCGACCTGTCGGAGGACACCTGGCTTCGCCGCCCGCCCTGCGGCGAGTAGCAGCGCGACATCCGCCTGGAGGCCGTACACAGGGTCAAATCCACCGAGGGCAAGGTACAGCGACCGGGACATCAGTACTGATTGATGGCAGATGGCAGCACGCGCATATGCGTGCCGAATAGTCCAGTATGGGTAAATACCAACCGGCTTGCGCCAAGGACGTCCGTCGCGCATGACTGCTGCCCGCGCGTAGGCCCACTGATGGCCGCCGCGCGTTAGGCAGTCGAACAGCGCCTTGAGAGACGTTGGCGAAGCAAAGCTGTCTCCTGCGTTCATGAATATGAGGTACTGCCCCACCGCCGCAGTCGCGCCTTTGGACATGGCGTCGTAAATGCCCGAATCCAAACCGATCAATAACTGCGCACCAGCCGCCTTCAACTGGTGGTGGATTTGTGTTGTGTCTGGGGTGTCGCTGCCATCCACCACTATGAACTCATAATCGACCCCAGACTGACTAAGGACTGAGGCAGCGGTACCTGCCAGAGCAGGAAGGTCGTTTCTCACGATTGTGATGACCGAGATATCAGGCAAGAGAGACCTTTGAGAGTAGTAACCATTGTCCAACGCAGAGATTGTACTATCCGGCTATGCAAACATACCGCTGCATGCACGGACAGACCCTCTTAGCGGTGCTATTGAGCGGAATCGATGACCCGGTTACCTCTGATTCGACTGAGTTTCTTACGGAGGATGACGCGCAGTTCCAGCTCGGAGTTATCACTCGTCTCGCTGATAGTGAGATTGTCCCTCATGTGCATCACCCGATTGAGCGCCACGTGGTGGGAACTTGTGAGGCACTTCTTGTCGCTTGCGGCAGCGTAGATGTGGACATTTACGGACCCGACAAGTCATTTGTCGAGTCCATGCATGCGTCTTCGGGCGACGTTATCGTCTTCATGGGTGTAGGCGGGCATGGCTTCCGGTTTTCGGAGGGTTGCCGACTAATCGAAATTAAACAAGGCCCGTATGTTGAAGGCATTGACAAAGAGAAGTTCCACAGGGGCGAGGGCGGAGCATGATCCCCGTCACGAGAGTGGACTTGGCCGGAAACGAGGCGCGCTACCTGCAAGAGTGCATTGATACAGGGTGGATCTCGTCTGAGGGCCCATTTGTTCGACGTTTCGAGGCCGACATGGCCACTTTGACCGGTCAGAAAGAGGGAATCGCAGTCGCCAATGGTTCTGTAGCCCTGGATTTAGCACTGAGCATCCTCGATCTTCGCCCTGGCGACGAAGTGATCATGCCTGACTTCACGATTATTTCTTGTGCGAGTGCTGTCGTCCGAGCGGGATGTGTTCCTGTCTTCGTGGATGCAGAGTCAATAACTTGGAACATGGATACGACACGTATTGAAGCGGCAATCACCGCACGCACTCGCGCCATCATGGTGGTACATATCTACGGGCTGCCGACCGACATGGAGAGCATCCGGGCGATAGCCGACAAACACGGTTTGCTCGTGATCGAAGACGCGGCGGAAGCACACGGTCAGTCATTCGCTGGCACAGCCTGCGGTGGATTCGGTGACGTGGCAACCTTTAGTTTCTATGCCAACAAGCATGTGTCGTGCGGTGAGGGTGGCATGGTTCTAACAAGCTCCGCTGTGCTAGCCGAGCGCGCGAAGCGCATGCGCAACCTCGGCTTCGACCCAGCGCGCCGGTTCTTTCATGAAACCTTAGGGTGGAATTACCGAATGACAAATTTACAGGCTGCAGTCGGCTGCGCCCAGTTGGAGCGTCTGCCCGCAACTGTCGAACGAAAGCGCGAGATTGGCCTGCTTTATCGTGAACAACTAGCGGATTTACCCCTTCAATTTGCACCTGATCAGTGGCATGGCTCGAACAACCATTACTGGGTCGTGGGTGCTGTGATAGACGAATCGGTAGACATGGATGCGGTGACTCTAGGATCAATGCTCCGGGAGCGCGGTGTCGACACTCGTCCGTTTTTCTGGCCTATGTCGCAGCAGCCAGTTCTAGCTTCGTACACCTCAGGCAGAAATTACGACCATCCAGTTGCTGCACGGTTGGCCCGCCGGGGCCTGTATTTCCCAGCGGGTACAGCCATTTCCGATGACGACGTGCTGGCAAGTTGTGCGGCTATTCGTGATTGCCTAACGTAAACGCACCGACCCAAGAGTCTTGGTGCGTTTGCCTGTGCGACCGCTTCCAGCTGCATCGCGGTCGGACACTGGCACCTCATGCTTCTCCAAAAAGGGAATTGTGAGCAGCACCGCTGTGATGATTCCATAGGTTGCATTTGAAGGTGTACAAGAAGTGCTCGTGGAACTCATTGAGCCAAAGACCCAAGCTCCGATCAGTGGCGGCGCCCAACCCAGACCTTCAACACGGGACAGCGCTCGACGCAGCGCTGCTACCCAGGCGACTAACAGAACGACAATTCCAAAGAGCCCGTGTGACAGTAGGGTGCCAAGAACCAGGTTATGGGTGTCGTAGTAAGAGACCCGGTATCCGCCTGAACCAGCTGAACCGTAGAACTGTTGGCTGTAGATACCCGAAGCGCCTGACGTGATGTACCCGTTCGCTCCATAGCCGAGCAGTTTTCGGATTAGGGGAGCTTCGGAGAACACCCGCAATGATGTGTCCCAGACGTAAGTGCGCCCTTCTAAGGTGGAGAACTTAGAGCTGCTGGCAGCAACTCCGGAGTTCACGGCTAGGGCAGAGGTTTGTTGAGCGATAAACGACAAAGCTGAGTAGATGAGCGGCAGAAACATGAATGCAGTCGCCGGAATAACCATGAGAAATCTGGTCCATCGCGCGCGGATACCGACAGCGATGCCCAAGGCACCGCCAACAAGAACCAATTCCGCCGTTCTGCCATTGACTCCGAAAACCGTCACAAACGACACCAGGAAACCCGCTATCGACAGATACCTCTGTCGCTGACCCGATGAAAGCAGCAGGGTGATTGAGACGAGTCCAAGAACCACTGCGAGGACGGCCGGCGGTTCCCAACTCCCACTAAGGGGAAGATACCAACGAAAGGAGGTCAATCCTCCGCGGCTTTCGACAGTATTCGCATCAAAGCGATACCAACGTGTGTACGGTCGGCTCACACCTGCAGCAAATGCGACCAAGATTATAGACACGGCAAGCAACAGGGAGTTGCGAAGAGTCTCAAGGATTTGTGTGGCTGCCAGAGGCTTGAGAATGAGTAACCATAGGCAAAAAGTCGTCACTCCAACGATGATCTCAGCAGACGTGGGTGCTCCCGCGACGGTCTCTCCCACAACAACGAGAACTCCCGGAACAGGGAGCAGGTGTGCTACGCGCGCGGCTGAGATCCTTTTGGCTAGCATAAGAAGTGCAATGGCAAGCAACAGAAGTCGCGCGCTCGACCCGGTGTAACTTCTTATGCCGTACGTCAAAGTGATGAGAGCTCCGGCTAATGCCAGCATCAGGGCAGATGGATTGCGATTTTCGATTAACGCTCGGCGTGTCTTGCCCGCTTGCCACAGTGTTGCGAGCAATGGCAGCATCCCAAACCCAATGAACTGTCTGACCGAGACTATGTTCGCTGCCACCAAGCCCGCTAGAGCAGTTGCAAATATGGCTACGAATGGCAAGACAGCTAAGGCCCGCCCATCGGGCTGTTCAGACGTCCGTTCCAACCTGCTCAAGGTTTCTTGACTCATTGGCGAGTGAACTCCTTGAGCATCGTCAGAACAACTGCGCATCATCAGCGTGCCCGGTAGCAGTCCGGTAGAAAAACATCCGTGCTCTCACTGACGACCTTGGCACACAGTGTACATAGGTTTCCACGCTCACTTGTTTAATCGTGGGAGCTGCTCGGCACAGTTCGGAACCATGGCGTGAAGGAACCCTCGCAGGGTCAGTATGCCCCGCTGCCCTTCAAAACCACCGCAACAGTTCTGAGTAAGAGCAAGAAGTCAAGGCTCAATGACCATGACTCGACATACTCAAGGTCCAATCCAACCGCGTCTTCCCAGGCCAGATCAGAGCGACCAGAAACTTGCCACAATCCGGTCATACCTGGCTTTGCCAGCAAACGACGACTGTCGCGGGCGGAGTACTTGGCCACATCGTCCAGAGGGTGTGGTCGGGGCCCGACCAGACTCATTTCGCCCCGGAGCACGTTGACAAGTTGCGGAAGTTCGTCTAGGGAGTACTTCCGCAGCGTCTTCCCCACTTTCGTGACACGAGGATCGTCGTGCATCTTGAACGTTGCACCGGCTTGATCGCTGTGGCTGCGCAGCAATGCTCGCTCAGCGTCCGCACCTACCCTCATAGTACGGAATTTCCAGCAAGTAAAGGTCCGATTGTGCTGTCCCATGCGCTGCTGCTTGAACAATGCCGGGCCCTTTGAGTCAAACCGGATAACGGCAGCGAGGAGCAAGAGCAAAGGACCTAGAAAAATCAATCCGAGAGACGAACCAAGCACGTCAATCAGGCGCTTGATAGGAAGCGCTGGATGGTCGTGCGCGGGTGGGTCTAGAGCTAGGAGGTTCATGGACTCAACGCGAACCATGGACATCTGGCGATCCTGGAAGCCAACGACCGACGCGGCAGCGAGGATGGTGATGGATGAACGTTCAAGAACCCAGGCGAGCTCGGTCACCCAAGTGCTACCCATTGCTGACGTGGGAGAGATGGCGATTGCATCAACTCCCAGATGTTTGGCTTCGGTGGCAAGTGCGTACGGCGTTGGCAAGGCGTCGGCCTCGATCAAGTATCTGCCACTCACGTGGTAGCGGCCCTGGGATGCATTGAATGCGATTTCCGCTTCTCTCAACCAGTTCGTGTTGCCGACCAGAAGAACGGTGTGCAAAGGATGACTAGACTGTAATCGCCGTAAGAGCAGACTTCGGGAAACCACCCGATTAGCGAGCACGAGTACCAGCCCGACAATCGCTGAAAAGAGAACAAATGCCCGTGCCCGCGTGATACTTGCGAGATAGGCGGCACCGCAAACCAGCGCAAATGTGGTGAAGGTGGCGTTGAGGACCCGTCTGTACTCCTCCCCGCCAAATCCCAGGGTGGTGGTCTCGTGACTCTGTTTCAGCCATAGAGCCGCTGGCCAGATGATGACAATTGCGAGCGCAAGGAACAGTCGTCGTTTGTCTTCCACGAGGGCAGCTCGGGCCCCGAGTTGTGTAGTCAGACCCACCGCGACCGCAGCAACAATGCACACACAGTCTCTTAGAGCGAGACTTGGGACCTTCGCGCGTTTGCGGGCTTGGTCGTTGCTCATCCGGGCGTGTTCGCCATAGACCGGGTGAACCAGTCCACCGTTTTCGGAAGACCCAATTCCAATGGCACAGTCGGGGTCCACCCGAGAATCTCCTGGGCACGAGAGATGACCGGCTTTCGTTGCATCGGGTCATCCGAGGGTAGTGGCAGAAACTCTATTTCGCGGCGAATGCCCATGAGCGCCTGCACTTGTTGCGCCAGTTCGAGGATCGTGAACTCATCAGGGTTCCCAAGATTGATCGGCCCGACGACATCTTGGGATGTACGCATCATTCGCAGAAGCCCATCGACGAGATCATCGACGTAGCAGAACGATCTGGTCTGTCGGCCCTGCCCGTAGACTGTCAGTGACCGCCCGTTCAACGCCTGCATTATGAAATTACTGACTACCCGACCGTCGTTGGGTTGCATTCGCGGGCCGTAGGTGTTGAAGATCCGCACGACTTTAATGGGCAAGTCATGTTGCCGCCAGTAGTCGAAAAAGAGTGTCTCCGCGCAGCGTTTGCCCTCGTCATAGCAGGAGCGGATACCGATTGGATTGACATTTCCCCAGTAGTCCTCTGTTTGCGGGTGGACTATCGGATCGCCGTAAACCTCTGATGTTGATGCGAGAAGAATTGGGACTTTCAGTCGTTTGGCTAACCCGAGCATGTTGATCGAACCGAGCACGGAAGTCTTTGTCGTCTGGACAGGGTCGCGCTGGTAGTGGACAGGAGACGCGGGGCAGGCCAAATGGAAGATTGCATCGACTTCCACGTACAAAGGGAACGTCACGTCATGCCGCAGGACCTCAAATCGAGCGTTCGGCAACAGATGCTCGATATTGGCGCGGCTGGAAGAGTAGTAATTATCAACACAGAGGACTTCATGCCCCTGCTCGAGAAGCCGTTCGCATAAGTGACTCCCTATAAACCCCGCGCCGCCGGTAACTAGGTACCTGCGACGCATGAACCGCTCTGATTGGAGTGGAATCTCAGTCATGAATCGGGCCCCATTTCTTCACCGCGTCGGTAACGAGGAGTCTACCGCGTAGCCTTGCCGACCCGGTCTCTCCGCGTTGTGGCGCAGAGGCTGAATGCCTGGTTGACCGCAAGCGCGTAGATTTGCCTAAGTTCGGCCGATGTTAGATGCAAGGGGTTGCTGGTCGAGGCTTTACTCGTCGCGAACACGGCGGCCTGGGGCAGGAAGTCTCCCGCCCCCATGGGTGTCCGTGTGCGGCTCTGGTGGGCGTTCCCGGCGTCAGACAACGATAGAGGGAATTCTTATGCGTGTAGTTGTGACTGGGGCCGCCGGGTTCATCGGCTCTGCGCTTGTGCGCCACTTCTTGCGCCCAGATGGCGCTTCGGCGCATCCTGCCGGCATTCAGGTCGTCGGACTTGACTCGCTGATTCGGACGGGCTCGTGGAGTGCGCTTGGACAAGTGCAGGAGCATGATTCGCTGTCGTTGATTGCCTCGAGCATCCTCGACAGTCGCGCCGTTGCCGAGGCGGTTGCGGATGCGGATGTGGTTATCCACTGCGCCGCGGAAACCAGTGTTGATGCGTCGTTTGTCCGTGTGGACGATTTTATCAAGACTAATGTGGCCGGCACCCATGCGGTGCTTTCGGCTGCCGAAACCGCTGGCGTCGACACATTCATTCACTTCAGTACCGACGAGGTTTACGGGCCAATTGCGCAAGGAAGCGCGCAAGAGACTCGGGACGCGAATCCAACTAATCCGTATGCGCGTTCCAAGGCTCAAGCCGAAGCCGTCATTATGGAGTCTGAGGGATTGAGTGGCATGCGTGTTGTGGTTGTTCGCCCCTCAAACAACTACGGCCCGTGGCAGGTCGCAGACAACTTGATTCCACGCTTTGTCACAAAGATCGTGCGAGGTGAACGAGTGCCGATCTATGGTTCTGGGGAACAGCGGCGCTGTTGGGTGCATGTAGAAGACACCGTGGCGGCAGTGTCAACACTTATAGGCAATGGCGAGGCACGTGGCGTATTCAATATTGCTGGCGAAGAGTTGTCGAACTTGGATGTGACTAGCCACATTCTGCGCTGCCTCAACGCGGATTGGTCCGTGGTTGAGCATGTACCGGGGCGTCCGGTCAATGATGCTCGGTACTGCAATGACGACTCGAAACTTCAGTCCCTGGGCTACTCCCGGCGACGCTGCTTTGGCGAGGAGATTCCCGCAGTCGTCGAGCACTATCGGAGGCGCGCCGCAGCGCAGTAGCGCCCTATGCCGACCTTGCGGCAACGAGATGGGTGTACAGGCTGATCGGGCTTCCAGAACGTGGAGCGCATGTAGTGGCGGCGCGTGTCACTAGGCGTCCGATCTCACGTGATAGGCCCACATCGCAATCGCGCCGGCGGCGGCAGCGTTGATGGAGCGGGTGGAGCCGAACTGGGGGATTTCGACCAGGGATGCACAGATGGTCAAAGCCTCTGGGGTCAGGCCTATGCCCTCATTGCCCAAGAGGATTGCGCACTCGCGGGGGAATTTGAACTCGCCTAGGGGCACGCTGCCCGGAACTTGCTCGACTCCCACAATCGGTGTGCCACGTTCATCAGCCCAAGCGTGGAAATCGGTAACTGATGGATGATGCAGGACATGCATGTATTTGTCCGTCACCATGGCGCCGCGGCGGTTCCACGCCCGTCGGCCGACGATGTGCACGGCAGCGACGTTGAACGCGTTGGCAGTCCGCACGATGGACCCGATGTTGAGGTCGTGCTGCCAGTTTTCGACGGCCACATGCAGCCCGGAGCGGGTCTTGTCCAAGTCGGCCTTGATGGCGTCGATTGTCCAGTAGCGGTAGCGGTCGACCACGTTGCGCCGATCGCCGTTGGCGAGCAAATCAGGGTCCCACTGCTCGCCCTCCGGCCACGGCTGCGGACGGGGGCCGATTCCGACGGCCGGGTAGAACTCCCCCGGCTCCTCGCTTCGCTCGGGCGAGGGCTCGCCGTCGCCGTTCATGCGTGCAGGCTGGCTGGCGTAAAGACCGCAGCCACTGCGGCAGCGATGCCCGCAGCCAACTGCTCGCGGAAGTCACCCGAAAGCAGCAGCGCGGCATCGTCCGGGTTGCTGCTGTAGCCGAGGTAGACGCGCACAGACGGCATCCGGGTCAGGCGAAGCAAGTCCCAACTGCGGGGGTAGCAACCCAATTCCGGTAGCCCTGTCCCTGCGCAGATGTGGTCCAGCAGGGAGGCTGCGAGGTGCCGGCCGGCTTCGCTGCCCGACCCCGCGCTTGAGCCGTAGAAGTAGGCGGACGCCCCGGAGGCATGGCTGGAGGCGTCTTGGTCGATGTGCAGGGAGATGACCGCATCCGCGGCGACGGAGTTGGCGAATGCCGCACGCGCGGCGTCATCGAGCACCCGGTCGTGGTGGAAGGAGCGGCCACGGGTGAGGAGCACGACCACACCGAGTTGCGCCAGGTGTCGTTCCACCCGCTCGGCTACGTCGACAACGACGTCTGCCTCTACGACCCCGTTGCCCTGGCAGCCGAGGTCTTCATCGCCGTGCCCTGGGTCGAGCACGACAACTTTGCCCAATAAGCCGGTGCGTCCGTTGCGCCATTCGTGTGACTCGCGCAGTGCTTCCGGCCGCCCGCCGGTGATGGCGCGGGCGAGGTTCGCAAAGGCCTCTAGCGTGGTCTCGTCGCACACGCCTGTTGGGTCGAGGCTGAGGTTGAGTTGGAACTCCGTGACCGCGGCACCCGTTCGGGGGCCGAAGATGCCATCGACTCGGCCTGCGTCGAAGCCGAGGTCGTTGAGTTTGCGTTGCAGGGCTGCGACGTCGTCGCCGATGAGCGGGCTGGTCGCATCGTGGTGAAGCGGCCGGTCGCCGAGCCGCCAGCGGGCCTCGCGGGCGCGGCGCCAGGTGAGGGGGCCGACGATGCCGTCGGCTTTCAGGCCGCGTGCCTGCTGGAAGTGGCGGACGGCAATCTCAAGGCTGCGGTCGAACAGTTCCGAGTCGGGTTCGGGTGCGTCGGGGTGTTGGGCTGTGGCCGAGTGGCTGTCGAGCACCCCGGCCCGCTGAAGCAGTTCCCTGATGGCGTGCACCGCGGGATGCCTCTCACCCGGCTTCAGCAATGGGTCGGGCGAGGCAGACATTACGGACGTCGTGGGTTGGCGGGAGCGCGGCGTCAGGCTGGGCTGGTCAGGCGAGGAAATCGGCGAGGTCAGCCAACAGGGCGGGCTTGGGCTTCGCCCCGACGATCTGCTTCACGGCCTCGCCGTTGCTGAACACGATCATCGTGGGGATGGAGCGGATGCCGAATGAGCTGGGCGTAGCCATGTTCTCGTCAGTGTTCATCTTGGTGATGGTGAGCTTGCCTGCATATTCGTCGGCGATCTCATCGAGGATGGGAGCAACCTGACGGCACGGGCCACACCACTCTGCCCAGAAATCCACAAGCACCGGGCCGGACTTGCTCGCCTCGAGGACATCAGCGGCGAAAGTTGCGTCGGTAACGGTCTTGGTGTTGGCGCCCATGGCGTCCTCCTTGGTGGGTCTAGGTCTGCAGCGCTAACCCTACGGAGCGCACGGCTCACTGACGCGGCAAGGGCGTGAGATTGGCTCCGCTTGGCCTCCACGCCTCACCGCAGATGTCGCCATCATCGGCTCGGACAGCCCACCTACACGTTTGGGGCCAAATCCCCATGTCGACGGCCCAGTCCCTCGCAGATGGAGTCCGCATCAACCACGGCCCAGGAGTTGACGGGCTCAATCTGACGCGCGTGCCGGCGCCTGGCCCCGCCCTGCTCAACCCTGCGCGGCTAGCCACCGCTCGGCGTCGAGCGCCGCGGCGCAGCCGGAGCCGGCGGCGGTGATGGCCTGCCGGTAAGTGTGGTCCACGAGGTCACCGCAGGCGAAGACGCCGTCGACGCTGGTGAGCGTGCCGTGCTTGGTCACAACGTAGCCGGCGTCGTCGCAGTCGATCGTGGTCCGCACGAGTTCGCTGCGCGGGTCGTGGCCGATGGCGATGAACAGCCCGTCCAGTGCCAGCGTGCGGGTGGCGCCGGTGACGGTGTCGGTCAGTTCGACTGACTCCAAGGAAGCCGCCCCGTGCAGCTGCGTCACAGCGCAGTTCCACAGAAACTCGATCTTCTGGTCGTTCTCCGCGCGCTCGATCATGATGCGGCTGGCGCGCAGGTGGTCGCGGCGGTGGATGACGTAGACCTTCTCGGCGAATCGCGTGAGGAAGGTGGCCTCCTCCATCGCGGAGTCGCCGCCGCCGACCACGGCGATGGTCTTGCCGCGGAAGAAGAAGCCGTCGCAGGTCGCGCACCAGGAGACCCCGCGGCCAGAGAGGGCCTTCTCATTCGGCAGGCCGAGTTCGCGGTAGCCCGAGCCCATCGCCAGCACGATCGCGCGGGCGCGGAAGGTGCCGGAGGAGCCGGTCGTGATGGTGCGGACATCCCCGTCGAGGTCCAGCGCGATGACGTCGTCGGTGACGAACATCGTGCCAAAGCGCTCGGCCTGCGCGCGCATGTTCTGCATGAGCTCCGGGCCCATGATGCCGTCGACGAACCCGGGGAAGTTCTCCACCTCGGTGGTGTTCATCAGCGCGCCGCCGGCGGTCACCGCGCCCTCGAAGACGATGGGCTTGAGTTGCGCGCGGGCGAGGTAGACGGCTGCGGTGTAGCCGGCTGGGCCGCTGCCGATGACGACCACATCGTGGACGTCAGAAGTGCTCGGGGCGGCGGGCGATGCGGGGGATTCGGTCACGGCGCAAGCCTGTCACAGCGCCGGTGAAGGGCAACGCGTGGACGCGGCCGTCGCTGCGGAAAGGCCGGACCTACCTGGTCAACGTGGTACGTGCCGCGATGGTGCACCGGCCGTCGACCGACTGCAGCACCATGACCTGCGTGGCCGGGTCTGCGGTGGTCTTGGAGTTCGACGTCACCACGATGGCGCTGGGCTTGCCATCGAGCCAGCCGAGGTCGACCTTGGAGGTCACTGCCGCGCCGAGCACCGAGAGGGTTTGGTTGACGCAGACCGTGACGGCCTGCCACTGCTTCGGCGCCGCAGAGGCGCGGATCGCGGAGCCGTTGCCCTGCCCCGAGAGGAACGCCGCCGCGTCTTTGGCCAAAGAAGAGCGCTGATACGAGTGGCGCGAGACCTGCACCATCGTCTCCCGCGGCGTGGCCAAGGTCGCGCCGCCGCGCTGTGCGGCGGTGTCCGAGGCGCTGGTTGTCGGGCCGGTGGCCACCACGCTGCCGGTGTCGTGGACCCAGGGCCGGCCGATGAGCAGGGCCAGCGCCGCGATGCTCGCGGCCGTGGCGAACAGGGTCTTGGACCGCGGGAAGCGTGCGCCGGCGGCAACGCGGGCGGGCGGTGTAGCGGCGGAAGCGGCGGCGGCTAGGGGCTCAGACCCGGCAGCGGTCTCTGCGGCGCTCGAGGAAGGTGCAGCGTGTGCTGAGCCAGCATCGAATGCGGCTCCTTCGATGGCCGAAGCCGCTTCAGCGTGAGCGGGTGCCTCCTGCGCCGGCGCGGCAGCCGCGCGCGCGGCGACCTCGGCGGCTATAGCGGCGTCCAGCCGGGC
>JAGWVT010000182.1 GCA_018970765.1 Actinomycetales bacterium | reverse complement strand
ATGCGCAAATCCGCTCTTCCAGCCCCTTCATTTGTAGATCTGCGCCGGTTACTGGCGCAGATCTACGACGAGGTCATCCCGTGGCGGACATGCTGGGGAACGGGGCTCACCTGGAACCCCGAAGCCCTCGCACGTGCCAAACAGGCCAGTGACGAAGCCGATGATGCGCTCAGCGACCCCTATCCACAAGGGTGCTGATCGACTCGCCTCCCTACAGGAGACGGAGGGCTCACAGGCAACGGTGTTGCCGGAGCACGTGGCTGCGTCTAAGAGAGCGACTCCCTTCGCTCTTCACGACTTCACTGGCGCTCGGCGGCGATCGCTTCCTTCAATCGACTACGGATTCGCCCTGAGGACCGATGGCGCACCTGGTGCATTCGGCGTCTTGGTCGAGGGTGCATCTGTTACGCAGCGGATATCGCCACCCCAGCCAACCATGAACTCTCCTGCTCGTGACGCGTTCACGTTCATCTCCACGAATGGGCTGCTGATCGGATAGTTCGCGTATACGCGATTCCAGGGCTCTCGGAAGGAGAGCCACCATCCACTGTTGTAGTTCGGCGCACTGGATGCGGCCACGATCTCGCGTGCACCGGCGTCCTCGGGCCGCGCGTTGAGCCACTCATTGAACCGCCGCGGCCATTCCCTCGGCGCGTCGTACATGGACACCACGGCCGAGCAGGTCTGTGCGCCCGGAGCTGGGTCACGAGGCTGGTTGATCGTGACATTGTAGGAAATCTGCGGCGGTGGGCATGTTGCCCAGAAGGTGCACGAATACAGGGTGAAGACACCCCGACGAATGGGATTCTTTGCCACGTACCGCCCCGGTACGGCGGCCGGGAACCTCGCCTGCATGTTCGAGACCCTGCCGTAGCCATTGATCGTCATAGCAAGGTCGCGGACACCCGTCCGTGTGAGGGTGTTCGTCCCGCCAGACCCGTTGAAGACCACGGTGGGCTGGCCACCCATGATGACCATCACCGAGTTCTGCGCGAGCGTCGGCATTCGGAATCTCGCATTCGCGAATGCGACGCTTTCAGCCTGGCTCGCGTTTCTGATCCAGCGGTTGCCGAGGTCGATCCAGCTACGGACGGCATTTGCGCGGCAGGCGGACTCTGCCTGGCTGCCACAGCGCAACTCAACTGGGCTGCGCATCCCTTCTGCCACGGACATGACGTAGTGATATCGACCGATCACAGCCGTGTAGTAGTCCACGACCGCGTTCATATTCGCCGCCAGGACCGGAGTGATGATGGGGACGTTCTGGGAGTTTCGCCATGGGCTGTTCGACGGCACTCCGGAGTCGTTGTCCTGAATCCCCTTGTAATGGGTCCAGGCCGTCAAGAGCAGTCCCGTTCCCCGCCCTGCGCCCGCATAGTTGGCGACCAAGGTACGCAGATCAGTGCGGGACCTGAGGATGTCCGTCACCTGCTGGAAGTACTGACGGGTGCCATCCAGCGCAGACAGGATCGGCTCCTCACCACCGAGGCTGCCTCGGTATCCGCGGCAGGTGATCGCGCCCTGGGAGCTTCGCTGCAGGCAGCGCATCATCGCCTTCCAAGCCTCGTAGGCATCCTGGCTATTCACGTCAGCGGCGATCATCGTGTCGCGGATCTGCCCCTGCAGATTCGTTTCAGAGATAGCCCGCTCCAGGCTGCCGAATCGGTTGATGAGCTCTGCTTGGTTGGCTGCTATCTGGCGATCCATCTCGTCGAGACGATTGAGGACGTCCGAGATCCCCGGGCCGGACAATCCAGCTGTGAGGCAGCCCCACCATCCACCGGCCTCTTGGGCGTTGTTGACGCAGGTAGCAATCTCCCCCCAGGCCGACCATGCATCGGAGACGGTGTCGAGCGTGAAGGCCCTTGCCTGCAGTTGCACCGGCTCAGGTTGCGACGGAGCTGGCTCCTGCGCGTACGCCGGACCTCCAAGCACCATGGATGCAGCCATGGCTCCCGCCAGGATCAACCCAGCTCCAGACCGTCGAAGCGCTGCCTGCATGTTCACGACCTTTCTCTCGCGAATGGCAATCACTGGACTTATGGATGTGCGATCTCGCGCAACATCAAACCTGAACTTACGAACGTCCCGTTAATCGACTGAAGGATTGGTGCGGCACCCTGCTTGGCCTGCACTCAGGTTACCGGTTCAGGGCGTCGATCCGTTGTCACCATTTGTGGTGACAACGGAT
>JAGWVT010000060.1 GCA_018970765.1 Actinomycetales bacterium | reverse complement strand
ATGACAACACGTTTCGTCGTGGATATCGATGCTGGGAGCACGCTCATGGCCGTGCAGCAGAACGCGGCTACGGCATCGGGGGAGGTTGCCGCTCTGCGCGGTCAGCCAGTCGATCTGGTTTGGCGCACTGAACACGAGTATTCCCTGGACTAACCGGTTTGGGGATCGTGCCGGGCACCACTGCTCGGTCAACGTCAAAGGAGGGATGTTGATGCGCGGAACGCGTCTGCTGGTGGCGGTTGCCGTCGGCGCAACCGCCGCTCTGGTCGTCACAGGGTGTGGCGGCAGTAGCGGTGCTTCGGGAGGGGTACCGGATATAGCGCAGTACGAGGGGCCGGTCGGAGACGGTGAGGGACAGGTCAACATCCTTGCTTGGCCTGGCTACGCCGAGAACGGTTCAACGGATCCGAGTGTCGACTGGGTTTCCGCCTGGGAAACTGAAACCGGATGCAAAGCGAACATCAAGACGTTCGGAACATCGGACGAGGCCGTGAAGCTCATGCAAGAAGGGGGCTGGGATGTCGTATCCGCCTCTGGTGACGCGTCCCTGCGTCTGATCTACGGCGGCAATGTGCAGCCGGTCAACACGGATCTCGTCCCGAATTATGTAGACGTCTTCTCTGACCTCAAGGATCAACCCTTCAACTCGGTCAATGGACAGATGTATGGGGTCCCACACGGCCGTGGCGCGAACTTGGTCATGGTTCGCACCGACAAAGTTCCTGCTACCGATTCGTGGTCGGTGATGTTCGATGAGAACAGCCCTGCCAAGGGTGGTGTGTCGCCATACGATTCACCCATCTATATCGCGGACGCGGCGGTGTACCTCATGGCAACGCAGCCGGATCTGGGCATCACCTACCCATACGCCCTCGATCAAGATCAGTTCAATGCGGCTATTGACCTGCTCAAGTCACAAAAGGGCCTAGTCAGCGAGTACTGGAGTGACTATCTCAAGCAGATGGATTCCGTGAAGTCGGGGACCACCACGGCGGCGACAACATGGCAGGTCATCGTGAATTCCATTGGTACGGATGCACCAGTCAGCGCCACGAAGGCCAAGGAGGGCGCGACAGGCTGGTCGGACACCTGGATGGTGGCCGCCGATACGCCGAATATCAACTGCGCCTACAAGTGGCTGGATCACATCATCAGCCCGGAAGCAAACGCTGCCGTTGCTGAGTGGTTCGGTGAAGCGCCTGCCAATCAGAAGGCCTGTGCCTTGACATCAGAGGGCTTCTGCGATGCGTACCACGCAGGTGATACCGAGTACTGGAAGGACGTCTACTACTGGAACACCCCGACCGAGGCCTGCCTCGACGGACGCACCGACGTCAAGTGCGTGCCGTACTCGGAGTGGACCAAGGCCTGGAGTGAACTCCGCTCCTAGTCCACGCCGGCTAGCCACCGCGTGGCGATGCTGGCTCACCTGAACAGTGCAAGAAGGCGAGGGAACCTAGTAGTCATGACCGCAGCGACCATCTCAACGGCACCACGAACCCCGGATTCCCGGGGCTTCTGGTACCGGCATCCGCGGGCGCGCTTAGGCGCGCTCCTCGGTGCACCGATGGCCTGGCTGGTCGTGGTCTACCTAGGTTCCCTCGCCGCACTTTTCATCACCGCTTTCTGGACGGTGGACGGCTTCACTGGCGCGATCGTTCACACCTTTACCTTTGAGAATTTCATCGACGCCTTCACCACGCCGGCCTACCTGCAGACCATGGGTCGCACTGTGCTCATTGCGGTAGCAGTTACCGTGATCTGTTTCCTTATCGCGCTCCCGCTGGCTTTCTTCATGGCGCGGATTGCCGCACCGAGATTTCGACCCCTCCTGATCGCGATGGTGCTAACCCCGCTGTGGGCGTCGTACCTGGTGAAGGTCTACGCCTGGCGAGCAATGCTCGCTCCCGAGACGGGTGTGTTGAACTCGGCACTTGATCCGCTTGGACTGGGCAGCCCGGGTTATGGGCTGTTCGGCATCATCATCACGCTGTCCTACCTCTGGCTGCCGTACATGATCCTGCCCATCTACGCCGCACTCGTGCGCCTTCCCGTATCGATGCTGGATGCGTCGGCCGACCTCGGTGCCAAGAGCCTGCGGACATTCCGCAGCGTGGTGCTGCCCTTGGTCGCGCCGTCAATCATTGCCGGTTCGATATTCACTTTTTCGCTCAGCCTCGGTGACTACATCACCGCGCAGATCGTTGGCGGCAAGGTGGTCATGCTCGGCAACGTCGTGCAGCAGAATTACGTGACGAATCTGCCCTTCGCCGCCGCCGTGGCGACCTTGCCGGTGATCGTCGTGCTTGGGTACCTCGCCGCGGTACGCAGGACCGGCGCCCTGGAGAACCTGTAGCCATGACGACATCGCGCGGCACCAAAATTGTCTTAAGCGCCCTGGCCACGGTGGCCTTCGCCTTCATCTACATACCTCTGCTGGTCATCATGATCAACTCGTTCAACACCAGCAAGTCACTGTCCTGGCCGCCGTCCGGGTACACCACCCAGTGGTGGGCCAAGGCCTTTGAGAATGAAGGGGTTCGCGAAGCACTACTGACAAGCGTCATTCTTGGACTGGCTGCGACTGCCATCGCACTCGTGCTCGGCACGCTGGCAGCCCTGGCATTCTCGCGATTTAAGTTCTTCGGCCAAGACAGTGTCTCGCTGCTCATCATCTTGCCCATTGCACTTCCCGGCATCGTCACGGGTATCGCGTTGAACAACGTGTTCACAAGTTTTCTGGGTGGCCTGACGTTTATGACCCTTGTGGTTGGTCACTCGACGTTCTGCATCGTTGTCGTCTACAACAACGCACTGGCGCGGCTGCGACGCATGGGCGGCAGCATGGAAGAAGCCTCAGCGGACCTCGGTGCCAAGGGTTGGACCACCTTCCGGCTTGTCACCTTTCCGCTCATGCGATCAGCGCTCATCGCTGGTGCGATCCTGGCTTTCGGCCTGTCCTTCGACGAGATCATCGTCACGACTTTTACCGCAGGGCCCGGGATCACCACCCTGCCGATTTGGATCTACCAAAACCTCTTCCGACCCAACCAGGCGCCGATCGTCAACGTCGTTGCAGCAGCCCTGGTCATCGTCAGCCTGCTACCGGTCTATGCCGCCCAGCGGTTGTCTGGCAACGAGAACGAACGCGGCGGTGGCCTGCTCTAGCAAGCCGACTCAGGCGCCATAGGCTTTGCCAGTGCCCCGTGGTGATGGCCGCCTCACCCATGACACGTTTCCCGGCGAACGCGGTCCGCAGGACGCCTGCGGAGTGTTTGGGGTCTGGGCACCCGGGGATGATGTCGCGAAGCTGACCTACTACGGGCTGTACGCCCTGCAGCATCGCGGCCAAGAGTCCGCAGGTATGGCGGTTAGTGATGGCAGTCAGATCGTTGTCTACAAGGACATGGGCCTGGTGTCCCAGGTATTCAATGAGGCGAGCCTGGCGTCCCTGCGAGGGCATCTAGCCATCGGACACACCCGCTACTCGACAACCGGGGCGAGCGTTTGGGAAAACGCCCAACCGACGTTTCGGTCCACGGCAACTGGGCATCTGGCACTGGCTCACAACGGCAACCTCACCAACGTGCCGGACCTGCGCGGTCGCCTCGAGGTTGCTGCGCAGACCTCCGGGGAGCTGCCGTTCACGATCGGGCTGCCGTCCACAAGTGATACCGAAGTCCTGACTGCGCTGATCGCCGCACGACCAGGTATGCGCATCGAGGATTCGGCGGCGGAAGAGCTACGGCATGTTCGCGGAGCCTTCTCTCTAGTGTTCATGGACGACGAAACGCTCTATGGAGCCAGGGACCCGCAGGGCATTCGTCCGCTCGTGCTCGGCCGGTTGGAGCGGGGCTGGGTCCTGGCGAGTGAAACCGCTGCATTGGACATCGTCGGCGCATCTTTTGTTCGGGAGGTCGAACCGGGTGAGCTCGTCGCCATCGACGAGGATGGGCTGCGGACCAGGCGATTCGCCGAAGCTGATCCCAAAGGATGCCTGTTCGAGTACGTCTATCTAGCGCGACCGGACACAACCATTGCCGGTCGCAGCATTCAAAGTGCGCGCACCGAAATCGGCCGCGCACTTGCCCGGGAATATCCGGCAGACGCAGACCTCGTAATCCCGGTGCCGGAATCTGGTCGCTACGCGGCTATCGGCTATGCGCAGGAATCAGGCCTGCCGTTCGGCGAGGGTCTGGTGAAGAACGCCTACGTGGGGCGCACCTTTATCCAGCCTTCCCAGTCGATCCGTCAACTTGGTATCAGGCTGAAACTCAACCCACTTCGCGAGGTCATTGCGGGCAAGCGCCTAGTCGTCGTGGATGACTCGATTGTGCGTGGAAACACTCAGCGAGCTCTGGTGCGCATGCTGCGCGAGGCGGGTGCCCTTGAGGTGCACGTACGGATCTCTTCTCCACCGGTGCGTTGGCCATGCTTCTATGGAATTGACTTCGCCACTCGAGCCGAACTGATTGCTAACGGTTTGGACACCGAAGCCGTGCGCTCCTCGATTGGCGCCGACTCCCTCGGCTACGTCTCCTTGGATGCCTTGGTTGCAGCCACGACCATCCCGAAGGACAAGCTGTGTCGTGCCTGCTTCGACGGTGAGTACCCGGTGCCGGTGGGCATGGCAGATCTACCGCATCGGCAAGTGATGGCTGCAATCGAAGATCGCGTCATTCGAGTCTCGCCGTGATGGATCAGCTGGCGAGCGGTCGAAGAAACCATGAGTAATCCATCCGTCAATGCGGTGAACTCCTACGCTGCCGCCGGCGTTGATGTCGAAGCTGGAGAGCGCGCAGTCGCCTTGATGCGTGCTGCGGTGCAGTCAACCCAGCGACCCGAATCGGTTGGCAATTTTGGTGGGTTTGCCGGACTGTTTGATGCCTCAGCCCTTGCCCGGTACCGCAAGCCGCTGCTTGCCACCTCTACCGACGGCGTCGGAACCAAAGTGGCCATCGCGCAGGCGCTCCAGCGCTACGACACCATCGGGATCGATTTGGTCGCGATGATTGTTGACGACCTGGTGGTGTGCGGTGCTGAACCGCTGTTCCTTACCGACTACATCGCCACGGGATCCGTGGTGCCCGAGCGCATTGCCGCGATTGTGAGCGGCATCGCGGAGGGCTGCCGGCAGGCTGGCTGCGCGCTACTGGGCGGTGAGACCGCAGAACACCCTGGCTTGATGGCCCCCGATGAGTTCGACTTGGCTGGCGCAGGAACGGGTGTCGTTGAAGCGGACGACCTCCTGGGACCAGAGCGGGTCCAGATTGGTGACCGGCTGATCGCCATGGCGGCCAGCGGCCTGCACGCCAACGGCTACTCGCTGGCGCGCGCGATCCTGTTGGGCACCAACGGCCCCGGACTTAGTGCGCAGCCCGATGGACTCCCGGCCACACTCGGCGAGTTGCTTCTGGAGCCGACACGTATATATGCGAAGGATTGCTTGTCACTAGCCGCCACCGGCGGCGTGCATGCCTTCAGCCACATCACCGGTGGAGGGCTGGCAGCAAACATCGCGCGCGTGCTGCCCGAGCACTGCACCGCCGTGGTTGATCGTGCGAGCTGGGCGATGCCGCCATTGGTTCGCTACCTGGGCGAGTGTGGTGCCGTCACCGACGCAGAACTTGAGCGCACGTTCAATATGGGCATCGGGATGGTGGCCGTGGTGCCAAGCTCCCAGGGCGCTGCGGCACTAGATCTGCTGGGCGCCCGCGGCCTGCAAGCCTGGATCTGCGGGGAAGTTCGCGAGCGTGAGCCCGGTGATCACTCCGATGGAGCACCCAAAGGCGGCCAGGGCGGCGCAGCCCAACTCACCGGGAATTACGCGACCAGGTGAGGCCAACGACGCCCGCCTATGGACGCTCAGCTGCACCCTCGGCTGGCCCGTCCGCATCAGAGTCCTCTTCATCAGAGTCGTCCTCGTAGTACTTCGCGTACGGATCGTCGGCGTACGGATCGTCCTCGTAAGGATCGCCTGAGTAGGGATCCTCGACGACATCATCATCGGCTCGACCAGTGTCTTGGCCCTGACTGCCCGACAACTCGGCCTGCAATCGCTGCAGGTCGGTCTGCGGGCCGCCGTACTTCAGGGCACGTGCAACCTTGGTCTGCTTGGCCTTTGCACGGCCGCGCCCCATGGCTCGACCCCCTTGCCCAGGGACTATGCCCTGCAAGTCGTGGACGGACATTCGCCCGCCTTCAGCGCGGCAGGGCGCTCGCGCCTAGCCTACCGGTTCACCCGCCAGCTCTGCGCGCCGTATCGATTCGATCCTCCGCTTCGGCCTGGGCGGCGGCCGAAGGCGTTGCTCCAGCACGGCTGGCTCGCTCCAGAACGGTCAGGGTGGTCTCGAAGACGCGCCGAGCCTGCTGCTCGGCCGAGGCAAAGTCGGTCTTGGCATATTCGGCCGCAGCCTGAATGACTCCACCGCAGTTCACCATGAAGTCAGGTGCGTAGAGCACGCCCCGCTCGGCTAGGAGTTGGGCCACCTCGGGCTCGGCGAGTTGGTTGTTCGCGGCGCCGCAGATCACAGCTGCGCGAAGCTGACTGGCAACCTCGGCGGTCAACATGCCGCCGGTGGCATTGAGTGAGCAAATGTCCAACTCAGCTTCCAGCAGTGCCTGCGGTGATGGGACCACCGTGACTTCTGGCAACGCATCCCTGAGTCGATCTATGGCGGCCGCATTGACGTCGGCAACGATCACTTCCGCTCCGTCTTGAACACAGTGCTCGGCGAGGCGGCCACCGACTTTGCCGACGCCCAGGATGCCGATACGACGCCCCGTCAGATCAGGACTTCCCCAAGTGAACTCGGCACAGCCACGCATGCCCTGCCAGACACCGATCGCCGTCAATATTCCCGTGTCGCCCAGACCACCCTTGTCTGGTGAACGCCCGGTTGTCCAAGGGCAGGTTCGTGCGATGACGTCCAGATCGGCGACGCTCACGCCCACGTCACCAGCGGTGACGTACTGGCCTTGCAATACAGCTACTGCTCGACCGTAGGCCTCTAGGAGCGCTTCGGTCGGCTGTGGACTCGAAGCAAGGATCACGCCCTTGCCGCCTCCGTGGGGCAGCCCGGCCAAAGCGTTCTTCAGCGACATGGCCTGGGAAAGCCGCAGCGCATCCGCGTACGCCGCCGCCCCAGGGTCGGACGTGTGCTGGTAGCTGAGGAATCGGGTGCCACCGAGGGCTGGGCCCAGGGCCGTTGAGTGCACCGCGACAACGGCGCGCAGGCCCGTTGACTGGTCCTCAGAAACCACGACACGCTCGTGCCCCTGAAAACCTGTCCAGGGGTTAGCAGAGGGAGCTTTTCCGTCTGTCGTCATGCTGAAAACCTCCGCACTTGCAACAATGACTTACATGTTCTCCCTGGGGGTGCAACAGTAGGGGAGCAGGACTGGGGAGGTGGGGCGATGGAGTCCGGTCCAACGGGGTTTGGTGCCTTGCAGGGAGAGGCACTGTTAACTCCTGGTGAGGTTGCCGCGCTGTTTCGCGTGGATCCCAAGACGGTGACACGCTGGGCTATTTCGGGGAAGTTGCCGAGCGTGAAGACGCCTGGAGGGCACCGGCGCTATCGACAGACCGATGTCACTGCGCTATTGACTGCGCATGGCTTCGATCCTTCGACGGCCACGTTTCAGCGTCCCGGACCGGCACCGGGCGGCTGACCTTCAGTAGGAGGCCCGCCCAGAGCAGCAGCTCGACAGCGAGGACTGCCAGGAGCAACTCGGTGGGTACCTGCAGGGAGCGCAAGATCGTCACGGAGTTCGTCACGATGATCATGCCGCCAACGCCGACGCCCATGATTCGCATGGGTAGGCGGTGGGTGATCCATGCGGCGATGGGTGCTGCAATCAAGCCGCCTATGAGCAGTGGCAGCAGGACATTCCACTGAATGGCGCTTGCTCCGAGTCCGACGATGAAGCCAGCACTGGCGCTGACCGCAACAACGAACTCGGCAGCGTTCATGGTCCCAACTACCCGATTCGGTGCCATGCGGCCGTTGGCCAATAGAGCTGGCGTAGTGACCGGCCCCCATCCGCCGCCGCCGGTGGCATCCACAAAGCCGCCTACCAAGCCCAGCGGAACCAACAGGCGCGTCCCGGGGCGCCCGCGACGCACCAGCGGGCGTGCAGTGCGCAGGAACCGCATGAGCACGTAGATACCGAGTGCCAGCAGGATCGCACTGGCCCAAGGTCGGGCTGCCTGCGTGGAAAGGCCGGCCAGGATGGTGGCTCCCATGAAGGCACCGACACCACCCGGGATGGAAATCCGCCACAGCACGCGCTTGTCGACATTGCCCAATTTGCCGTGGGCCAGGCCGCTCGCAGCGGTCGTCCCGATCTCGGCCAGGTGGACCGATGCTGACGCAAGTGCGGGGGTCAGGCCGATCGCCATGAGTAGCGTCGAGGACGTCAATCCGTAGCCCATGCCTAGGGATCCGTCCACGAGTTGGGCTCCGAAACCGGCCAGTGCGATGAGCAGGAGTGCAGCCATGGGCAAACTCTACTAAGTCAGTAGGAATAGTCCACAGCGCGAGGCTTACAGAGTCCTGACGCCAGCGCACCCATAAGCCTGCAATTTGCTGAAAAAAGCCTGATACGCTTCCACGATTGATGAACGTAGGGGTCCCTCGTTTGAGGACGTCTACCCGTTGGTGGAGGTCGATTCGTCGTGGTGAAGTCAGCTCAGTTGCGCAGCCCGATTATCGCTGCGGTGGTGGCAACGGCGTTGGGTGCGGGTCTGATTATCTGGAATACCTCATCCTCATCGGATGCGGTGGCGACCGACCCGACGTTGACCGTTGCAGATAGCGGCACCACCGTGGGTGCGGAACAGGCGACGTTGTTCGACACGACGAACACTGCGCCGATCTCAATGATTGGCCAGACCGACTCCACCGTGACCACGACCTGGCTGCCCACTGAGGCCGCCTTGAACAGCACCAGTGACATCGTCTACCCGGAAGGGTGGTCACTGCAGTACACGACGAATGGATCGACGTGGTCCAACAGTGCACCCGGTGCACTCTCCACCGTGCGCGGCATTCGCGCAGCCGGCGACGTCAGTTCCTACGGTTTGGACGCCTCCGGGTACCAGGTGTCAGCCAACCAATCCGCAGGGCAGTTGGCGGCTCCGGTGTCCTTCCCGCCGACACCCGGCGGTGACGGCTACAGCCTGACCTTTACCCCGACGCGCGCATTGAACGTCTGGCACCATCAAAATGGCACGATCACGATCGAGTGTCATGACCGTTTCACCGGTCTGGGTTGCGGCACCGCGAACTCGCAGTTGAAGTACCAGATTTCCGGCTACGGCAATACCAACAACAGCCTGGGTGCGTACAACAACGCCACTGGAAAGTTCTACACGGGTGTGCACAACGCTACGAACGACTCTGTGGGCTTCCTGTGCGTGGACTACACCGGGGCTGCACCCGCGAACTGCGCCACCTCATACATCCAGATGTCCGGCACGGGCATGGGTACGACCAGGAATGACCTGGGCGCCACGGCCTTTGAGGGCACCGCCTACAACGCGACGAAGTTCTACCTGGTGGACGCAGAGAATGATCGCCTGCACTGCCTGGATATGACCACCGGAGTTCGCTGCGCCAACTTCACCGTGAACGGCTTCCCGATCGCCAATCACGGCGACGGCATCGAGGGTAACTGGGTGTCGGATATCTCGGTCATCGGTGGGAAGGTCTACTACTTCGCCGGGAATTACTTCGGATGCGTGGATCCCTCGACGAATCCGCCGAGCAACTGTGATTCCTCGAAGCCGATCCGCACCATCACAAACAAGGAATTGACGAGCAACGTTGCGACCATCACGACCTCGGCCGCACACGGGTTCATCGCAGGTGACTCGGTCCTGGTTGCTGGTGTAGACAACACGTTCAATGGTGTCTACACGGTGGCTGCAGCGGGTACCACGACGTTCACCTACACGAAGACGGCCACGAATGTTGCCTCCACTGCGGTCACGAATGCGGCGTCCGTTTCCAAGAACCCGACCATCGCACTGGCATCGAACTACCAGTTCCCGCCCATCCCGATCTACAACACCTCCGGAGTACTCCAAATGGTGTGTAGCGTCACCGGTCGGGAGTGCATGACCTCAGCCGGTGCCTCCGCAACGTTCCCGTCGACCTTCGGGACCTGGCTGAACTCCATGCGGGTGACAACGGCGAACATGCCGACTGCCTACACCACAGCCTCTGTAGGCGAGTGGACGATTCTCGACCAGAAGTTCTACATGCCAGCCGACCCCGATAACGACAAGGGCGGATTCTGGGCCGACGATGCGATCTGTTGGGATTTCGCGGCGAATACGTTCTGCCCGGGTGGCACGAACGGTGCCGAATACAACGTGAGTACTCCCGGAACGCTGTATGCGTTTGTCGCGGATCCGGATGAGCCGTGTATTTGGACGGTGTCGGATAGTGATGGCATCGGCCAGTTCGGGTCGAACCTAGTGACCTGCTACCCGGATTCCTCGGTGTTGTTCAAGTACAACGAGACCGTGCCTCGCATGTCGTGCAATGAGGCGGGTCGCGTGCGGCTCTGGCAGGTCATGAACATCACCTGGACCGCGGGCACCTTGTCCGCGTCGGACATTCGAGTGACCGTCAAGAACACCGACACCGGTTTGAATGTTCCCGGTTGGGTGCAGGTACCCGTGGTTGCTGGTGCGGGGAGAACGGCGACCCTAGACCTAACGTCACTGGCCGTATCGGCGTCAGGGACGAAACCGACGTTCCGCGTAATTGGTCTGGGCAAGATTGCCTCCGATCTCGCAGGCCTGACCTCAGAGATCAAGTACGCCTCCGATCCGCCGCAGGTGTGCTTGAAGCTCAAGCCCATCGCCTGTGATGTGGGTCTTGTTGGTGGCGTGCGTTACCCGCTGATGGACTTCACGGTGTCTACGGCGTTTGTTGCTGCGGGTGCTGCGTCGTCGTCGCAGACGAAGACGGCGGTGGGTTCGGGTGGGTCGATGTTGTCGGCGTCGTGTGCCACGGGGAGTTTGGTGGGTTCGTCGACGCGTGATTGGGATACCCCTGTCCATGGGACTATTCAGCCGAATGCGCCGGTGCGGTTGTTGCATCCGAGGACGGGTGCGGTGATTGCGGAGACGGTGACGGATGCGAATGGGAATTACTCGTTCCCGACCGTGATTGCTGGGACGTACGACGTGGAGTTCGGGATCGCGGAAACCAAGGGCCCGAATGGTCAGTGGATGCAGCGGTGGTTGCCTGCCACGTCGCGTCGTTCTGCGGTGGTGCCTGCTGGTGGGGTGGGCCGGTCGGATACGCCGTATCGTCCGCAGTCCAATAACGGCTGTTTCGGTAATGGCGCCCAAAATGAGTGTGGTGGTGGCGGTGCTCCGGCGGAGGATCCCGGACCTGCTGGCACTCCGGCGCCGGTCGCTGCGCCCCCTGGGCCCGAGCGTGTGACGGATTCTTCGGAAGGGTCGAAGGGTACGGGTGATATGCCGGTGCCTGCACCGTTGCCGGCGGATCTGGACAACATGCGGGTGAAGCCGCAGGAGCGGGTGATTGGGCCGACGGGTGGTGTGGTGACGCCGATTCCGCAGTCGATTGCCTCGAAGGGCGGGAAGGTTCAGCCTGGGTCGTTGGTGATTTGGACGGGTGCGTCGTGGGTGAAGACGTTCACGGATCCGAATGTGGGGACCTGGACGGTGGTTGGGGATGAGGTGCAGTTCGTGCCGATGCCTGGCTATGTGGGGGATACCACGATTTGGTACCGGTTGACTGATTCCAAGGGGCAGTCGGCGATGAGCACGGTGACGATGAAGATTCGTTCGCAGGCGATGCCGAAGTGTTCTCTGCCGGGTGCTAAGCAGGTCGCGGTGACGTTTGATGTGTATAAGTACGCGGTGTCGCAGGCGGATCGGTCGCGGATTAAGAAGGTGACGCGTCCGGGGTGTTCGTATGTGGTGGTCGGGTTTGTGCAGCCGGATGATCAGCTGAGCAATGACTATTCGTTGTCGCTGAATCGGGCGAAGGCTGTGGCGGCGCAGATCCGTGCGTTGGAGCCGACCGCGCGGATCACGATCGTGGCGGGGAAGCGGCAGATCAAGCAGATCTGCGATAAGGCCGATAACCGCTGCGTGGTCGTCTCCCTAGCCAACAAAAAGAAGGCCTAGCAGCCACCACGCTGCAGACAACCAGCAGCACAAGAACAGCAGCACTGAGGGGGCCCCAATACAAGGGGCCCCCTCAGCCATGTTCGAACTTGGTTTGAAACTGTAAGAACACTTAAAACTCTCTTGTCTAGGACGGTATTTGCCGAAATCTTGTCGATTGAAAGCAGACCGCGCTCTTATCCTTCACTCAGCGTTATGTCCGCATTGCGCATGACACCCGAAGTCACCTGTGAAGGAGTCGAAGCGTGCTTCGTCGAAATCTGGCCGGCACCGCCATCGGTACCGCTCTCGCCGTCGTCGTTGGAACCCTGACTTGGACAGCAGTCCAGTCAACTGCCGCAGGGACAGACCCGACGTTGACCGTCACAAACTCTGGCAGCAACCTTGCTGGTGGTTCGCAGGCCACGATTTTTGACGTGAAGAACACGGCGCCAATTTCGATGGTGGGTCAAACGGATTCGACCATTACGACTTCATGGGTCCTGGCTGATGCAACTGCCGTGGACAGCTCCATCATCTACCCCGAGGGATGGACCCTGCAGTACACGACAAACGGTTCAACATGGACCAGTACTGCCCCGGCAAACCTCGGCTCGGTGCAAGGAATCCGGGCTGCGGGTGACGTCAGCTCCTTTGGACTTGATGCATCCGGCTACCAGGTGTCAGCCAACCAATCATCGGGACAGCTTGCGGCACCAGTGAGCTTCCCTAAGACACCAGGCGGTGATGGTTATAGCCTCACCTTCACTCCTAACAAGGCTCTAAACGTCTGGCACCACCAGGCGGGCACTATTACCATCGAGTGCCACGACCGTTTCACCGGTCTGGGGTGTGGAACTGCAAACTCTGAACTGACTCAAGCGATTGTTGGGTACTCCAACACGAACAACAGCCTCGGTGCATATAACAATGCAACGAAGAAGTTCTATACAGCCGTTCGGCGTGACGCAGACAGCACGCTTGGCTTCCTGTGTCGGGACTACTCCGGGGCTACGGGTGCTGCATGCAGCACGCCCTTTATTGCCATGGGTGCGACGGGATTGCTCACGGATACCTACGACATGGGTGCGTCAGCCTTCGAGGGTGCGGCATACAACGCCACCAAGTTCTACGTTGTCGACGCAGAGATGGATCGCTTGTACTGCCTGGATATGACGACTGGAGCGCGGTGCTCGAACTTCACCGTGGATGGTTTCCCGATCGCCAATCACGGCGACGGCATAGCTGGTAACTGGGTGTCGGATATCTCGGTCATCGGTGGCAAGGTCTACTACTTCGCTGGCCCGTATTTCGGTTGTGTGGATCCGTCGACGAATCCGCCGAGTAACTGTGATTCCTCGAAGCCGATCCGCACCATCACAAACAAGGAATTGACGAGCAACGTTGCGACCATCACGACCTCGGCCGCGCACGGGTTTATCGCGGGTGACTCGGTCCTAGTCGCCGGTGTGGACAACACGTTCAATGGTGTCTACACGGTGGCTGCAGCGGGTACCACGACGTTCACCTACACGAAGACGGCCACGAATGTTGCCTCCACTGCGGTCACGAATGCGGCGT
>JAGWVT010000181.1 GCA_018970765.1 Actinomycetales bacterium | reverse complement strand
ATCCCAATCTTGACCGGATGGTGGATCTTGCCGTCAATTGGCGAGATCCGGTGAGCCCCACATGGCGCGAGGACTTCTGGGTGAGTAGCCCGGTTTCGGCGTGGAGCGCTGGGGTACTTGGACTGACCGAGCCGCGATGGTTCCTGCTCTTCCACGCTGGGCTCGCGGTTGTAGCGCTCCTGCTGCCATTCGCTCTCCCATCTGTGCGTCGTCACCCGCGGCGAGCTCAACTCGTCTTCGTCGTCATGGCGGCTGGTCCAATCGGCGCAGTGCTATTCAGTTGGTTGGGCAGTTACGACGCAATCTGCGCAATCGCCATCGTTCTAGCAGCCCTGTCCCGGTCGACTTTCCTGCGCTGCCTGGGCTGGTTCATTTTGGCGTTCAACCACGCTGCACTTGGTCTTGCTGCACTCCTCCTGTGTATCCCACTCATGCTCCTAGCCTCGCCCGGGACTCAAGCATGGTCACGATTGCGTGTTCCCGCGCTGGCAACGGTGAGCGTCCTTGTCGGCTTCGCTGCAAACACTCAGCTCATGCGCACTTGGGGAGCTGAGACCTCTCGACTCGATTTCTTCACCCGGGTTGGTTTCGAGACCTACGTCCACCTGGCTCTCATGGCCGCGCCGGTGATTGCTTTCTCAGCACTCGGTGTGGGCTGGCTGGTCTTGACGGACTCAAGGGTTCGTTGCCGACGCGATGGTCGGGTAATGCTGGGCGTAGCAATCACGGCGACCGTCGTCATTCCCCTGATTACGCTTGACCAATCACGCGTCCTCGGGCTAGCGCTCCTGGCACCGATGCTGCTGTGGGCATTAGCCGCCTCAGACCACTACCAGCCGCAGATGCTCAAGGGCCTTTGGCGCACCTGGCGCATTCCAGCTGTGCTCGTGCCAGTCGTCCTTGTCTGGTACCAAGGTTTCGTCGTGCCCGGATGGACGTGGTTTCTGGGCCTGCCGCCGGTACTGGCGACCCTTCGGGCGCTTCCCGGGTAATCAAAACCAATACCCGTCAGGCAGTCGGTAAGGCAGCGATTCGTCGGTTCAGGTACGGCGAGAAAAAGCCGAGGTACTTTGCCTGAATCACCGGATCGCGCCAATCCGCACCCGTGACGACCCCGCGGCAGGTCGGCTGCCCGCACAGACACGCGAACTCGTCATAGTCCGACGCATCGCACATTGCGTAGTCGAAGCAGAGTTCCTCACCCGGCTCGATGTCGCGCATCGCGACCAGCAGTGATGAGCCAGCTAGTCCGCAGTTGGGCTCGCAGGAGTGATTGAGCATGTCGCCAGGCTCAGGCGTATCGGAGGAAACCAGGTACAGGTCCTCGTCGATCTGGATAGACCGGCCTTGCCGGTCATGACTCATGGTGGATAGGACTGCTCGGGAAACTACCCAGCCCCCGAACGCAGCAACCGTCTCTCCGGCTGGAATGGGCTCTGTTGCGAAGGACCCCCAACCCTTGTCCCCTGCGGGGCGGGCTTCGGCCTTACCGGTGAGCCAGTTGAAGTCCATCCAACCTCCCTCATCCTGAACGACCCGGCCCACCCTGGGCCACGGCGCTACTTCAGGAAAGCCGGGTAAGTGTGCCACATGTGGCGCACGAGGTAAAAGGACTGTTGACGGACGGGGTGAGAACATGGGCACATGACCCAATCGCCCCAGGACGATCCCACCGCAGTCGGCCCCCACCAGGTGGTGATCGTGGGTCCGGAGGGTGCCCCACTCGGGTCCGTTTCACCCACCCCCGAGGGCCAGTTGGACCAGGCCGATCGCCAGACCAGGGCCGTGACCGACCTCGTCCAGCAGCCAGCCAAGGTGATGCGCATCGGCTCGATGATCAAGCAACTCTTGGATGAGGTGAAGTCGGCACCATTGGATGACGCGGCTCGGGCCAGGCTCGGCGAGATCCACCGGCAGTCCATCAAGGAACTCGAGGAGGGCCTGGCCCCCGAACTGGTCGCGGAACTCGACCGCCTCTCCCTGCCCTTCGCCGCAGACGCTGCCCCAAGCGAGGCTGAGCTCCGCGTCGCGCAGGCCCAGCTGGTCGGCTGGCTTGAGGGCCTTTTCCACGGTATCCAGGCGGCCCTGTTCGCCCAGCAGATGAGCGCCAAGGCCCAGTTCGAGGAGATGCGCCGCCAGGCCGGTATGCCCCCGCAACTTCCCCCCGGTGCCCCGCAGGGTGGAGCCGGGCAGT
>JAGWVT010000059.1 GCA_018970765.1 Actinomycetales bacterium | reverse complement strand
ATTCCAGTGGAGCCGGCTGGAGTACCCCGTGGCCGCGCAATGGTTGAGCGTGCGGAGTGGGCTGCGCGCGCCTTCGCGACGTACGACATCCAGACGGTTCGCCGTATTGCGCGCGCTGCCGCCGAGGCCGGTCTGCGCCATGCCAGCGAGTTCGCCGCAATGGCGGTCGAAGAAACCGGCTTTGGCGTCGTCGACGACAAAGTGATCAAGAATCAGGCCTGCAGTATCGGCATCTGGGATGCCTACGGAGCCGACGACTACGTCACCCCGAAGGTGGATGCCGCAGCGAAGATCGTTGAAATCCCGCGCCCGGCCGGTGTGGTCTTTGCGCTGACCCCCTCAACCAACCCGGTAGCCACGATCTACTTCAAGATCATGCTCTGCCTGCTCACTCGTAATGCCATCATCGTTTCGCCACATCCGTTTGCTCGCGAAGTAAGTGCTCGGGCTGCCCGAGTCATGGCTGAGGCGGCGGTTGGCGCTGGTGCCCCCGATGGGTGCGTCCAAGTGGTGGATGAGCCATCCATTCCACTCATTTCCGCACTGATGCAGGACGACCGAGTAGATGTCATTCTTGCCACGGGTGGCTCGCCGATGGTGCGCTCCGCTTATCGCAGCGGCAATCCGGCGATCGGCGTCGGTCCCGGGAATGTCCCGGTTCTCGTCGATCGCACTGCGGACATTCCTGCCGCCGCTGCTCGTATCGTGGCGAGTAAGGCCTTCGACAACTCCATACTCTGCACCAACGAGAGCGTGCTCATCGTTGAAGATTCGGTTCGCGATCACCTCGCCAAGGCCCTGCAACGCGAACAGGCAGTCATTCTGGCCCCTGACGAGACCGAACGAGTACGCGACCTGCTCTTTCCCTTGCGCAATCCGGAGTCACCGTTCGATCCAAGACCGTTCGACACAGCGTGGGTTGGGAAGTCGGCGGTTGTCATCGCCGAGGCCGCAGGTATCAAGGTGCCGAGCAAGACTCGAATCCTGGTTGCGCCCTTTGACCTTGTCGTCCCGGAGGAGCCGCTGGCTCATGAAAAGCTCTGCCCGGTCTTGGGGTTAGTGACCGTACCAACGGCGCAGCGCGGTATTCAGGTTGCTCAGGCTGTCCTGCGAATCAGCGGTGCGGGACATAGTGCGGCCATACACAGCGAAGACGCGCAGATGATCATGGCCTTCGCATCTGCGGTCCGGGTGTTGAGGGTCGCAGTAAACGTCGGTAATTCGCTTGGTAGCGCGGGCATACAGACCAATCTGGCACCGACGATGACGATCGGGACCGGCTTCTTCGGGCGATCGTCCGTCGGTGAAAATTTGCATCCTAAGCACCTAGTCCAGGCGACGCGCATTGCGGTGAATGCCGATGACAGTGTGGCCATGCCGACCTTTGAAAGCCTGAACGCCTGGCATGAGCCAAGTGGGCCCGTGCCGGCTTACCCCTTCGCGTCGAACCTTGCCCAAGGCGCATCCAGGAGCCGGCCTGCCGGCATGAACCCCCAGGGCGGCGTCCTGCCAGACGCCGAATTGCGTGAGGAGATTCGACGTCTAGTGATCGAAGAACTTCGAGAGATTCTGAAGGGCTGACATGGCTGAGCTTCGATCATTCATTTTCCTGGACCGGCTTCAGCCGCAGACCATGTGTTACCTGGGCACGTGGATTCGCGGTGCCCTCCCGCGGGCAGACGTTGCAGCACAGATCATTGAGGTTGCTCCGGGACTGGACATCGAGCCACTCACTGATGTCGCGTTGAAGTTTGCCGATGTCTCGGCTGGGATCCTGATCGTCGAGCGACAGTTTGGTTACCTGGAGTTGCATGGAAACACCAGTGCCGTGCGCAGCGCTGCGGACGCCGTTCTTGAGTCCTTGGGTGCTTCGGCGAGTTCGGCGACCAAGCCGCAAATTCTTGCTTCCCGAATCGTGCCGCGTATCGACCGTCAGCACGCCTTCCTGATCAACCGAAACAAGGTTGGGTCCATGGCGCTACCTGGCGAATCCATGTTCGTGCTTGAGATGCAACCTGCAAGCTACGCAATTTTGGCGACGAACGAAGCCGAGAAAGCTGCGCGCATCAAGGTTGTCGATTACCGCATGATCGGAGCCACGGGTCGCGTCTACCTCACCGGCACTGAGTCTGAGGTGCGCGCCGCGGCTGCAGCCGCCGAAGCTGCCCTGGAGCAAGTGCGATGAATCAAAGCCAGGGACAGGGCGCATCGCTACCCACCGATCTACTGAGATCGGTTATCCGTGAAGTACTTCAGGATGTGGTCGTCAGTGAGGTGGCTTCAGTCGCTGGTGGCCGGAGTGGGGCTGATCGCAGTGGGTCTGATCGCAATGAAACTGTGGTCATCACTTCGCAGGCCGATCTGGACCGTGCCATTGCCAGGGTGCTCGCCGACGCCGCGCATCCGACCCGGCGCCGCGCCATCGAGACGGGGCGGACGCGGTTCCTGCTTGGCGAAGCGTCGGCTAGGCCCAGCGCTGTGAGCCCACAGAGTGCACAGAGTCCACAGAGCCCAAAGGGCGTCGAAACCGAACGAATTATGCGTGGTGCCGTCACCGAACGTCACGTGATCGCCGCGGCAAAGGACGGCCGGATCATTGTCATCGGTGAGCGTGTGGTTATTACTCCGCTGGCCAAGGAACGTGCCCGGGCAACTGGCGTAGAGATCCGTAGGGAGAGGTAGGTCGACATGCTGCGAGGACGAGTGGTTGGCAACGTGTGGGCAACCCGACGGCTTGCGGAAATCCCCAATGGGGCATTTCTGGAAGTTGAAGTTGAGGGCGGTTCCGGTCGAGTTGTTGCCTTTGACGTACTGGGATCGGGGATTGGTGAGGCGGTGCTGGTGGCAACCGGCTCGGTAGCCGCTGCTTGGTTCCCTGGTACGGCACCGCCCATTGATGCGTTGATCATCGGCTCCATTGATGAAAACGTGCCGGTGACGACCTAGGGGTTTTGCACGTGAAGACAAACCGAGATAGTCGGAATAGAGAGGAACGGCAATGTCGAATAACGCGATCGGAATGATCGAGACCAAGGGGTACGTTGCGGCACTGGCCGCAGCCGATGCCATGGTCAAGGCCGCCAATGTCGTCATCGTGGCGCGCGAAGAGGTCGGCGATGGCCTCGTGGCCGTCACCATTGTCGGTGACGTGGGCGCCGTCAAGGCTGCGACTGAGGCAGGGTCAGAGGCGGCTGGGCAGGTCGGCGAACTGGTGAGTGTCCACGTGATTCCGCGGCCCCATGCTGAGCTGAGTAAGCACTTCAAGGTGTCGGCATAGGCGTGACCGCTCTGCCGGCAACGCCAAATCCGGAGTTGCGGGTCTACCTGCCGCTGGTGGACCTGCAGCCTCAGTTCGCCGCGTACTTAGGCACACCGACGCGAGCGCGCGGCTATCCGCCCTACGCGGGTCAGCATGCGCTCATCGTGGAGGTGGCTCCAGGCCTGGCAATTGAACGAGTGACCGACCTCGCCCTGCGCTCGGTCCCCGGGATTGAGCCGGGAATCCTGTTCGTGGAACGCCAGTTCGGGGTGCTAGAGATTCATGGTGACGACTTGACGCAGGTTGAGGCAGCCGGCGAAGCCATCCTTACGGGTATTGGGGCCCGGGCGCAGGACCAGCTGCGACCCAGGATCCTCTTTCACGATGTGATCGAGGATGTCACCGATGCACACGCGGTGATCATCAACCGCAATAGGCAGGCGTCGATGCTCCTGCCGGGCCAGAGTCTGCTGGTGTTCGAGATGACTCCTGCGCTGTTCGCCGCGGTTGCCGCGAACGAAGCCGAGAAGGCCGCACCGGAGTTGACTCTTGTAGACGTGCAGATGATCGGAGCGGCAGGACGCGTCTACATTGGGGGCACGACCGAGGAAGTTGAGCGTGCTCGAGCTGCAATCGGCCGGGCGCTTGCCACCGTCCAGGGACGCGAGCAGTAGCAGACGATCAGCGATCCTTGAGGATCACCTGCAGGAGGAGTCATGGCCGATCCAAAGGATTCGGGCGGCATATTCGAGGATTTCGCCAGGGCGGCACTGCCGCTCTACGGGCTTGACTCATCCACGCCACTGACGCTGCTCAACGTTTCGGAAAACGCGACTTTCCGCGTTGACGAAGCTGACGGTGGCCGCAGTGTGCTGCGTGTGCACCGCACCGACTACCACACCCTTCGGGCAATTGAAAGTGAACTTGCGTGGATCACCGCGCTGCGCGAAGAGGGTGTTGTCGAGACCCCGCCGTTTCTGCCGACGCAGGCGGGGGCCATGGTTGGCACCGTCACTTTGCCCAATGGTGAAATGAGACATGTTGCACGCTTCGCCTTCGTAGAAGGCGTCGAGCCGACTGAGGATCGCCTGGTTGAGGACTTCATGCAGTTAGGAGCAATCACCGCTCGTCTGCACATTCATGGTAAGTCGTGGCGACCGAAGGCTGGGTTCACCCGATTCACCTGGGACTTCGAAACCGCCCTAGGGCCGCAGGGGCACTGGGGGTCCTGGCGTGATGGCATGGCTGTAGGCGCCGAAGAGGAAGCGATTTTGGGCCGCTGTGCAGCGCGCATGGGAGAGCGGCTGGCCTCGTATGGCAAGGCACCAGATCGCTTTGGCCTGGTGCATGCTGATATGCGCCTGGCAAACCTCTTGGTGAACGGGCCGCAGGTGACCGTCATCGACTTTGACGACTGTGGCTTCAGTTGGTTTATGTACGACCTCGGGTCCTCACTGTCCTTCATTGAGCATGAGCCCTATGTGCCCGCCTTGGTGGATTCTTGGGTGACGGGCTACCGGACTGTTGCCCCGCTGTCTCGCGAGGAGGAGGTCGAGTTACCGACGTTCATCATGTTTCGTCGTCTCCTCCTCGTAGCCTGGATTGGTTCGCATGCCAGCACTGACCTGGCGCAGAGCATGGGTGAGCAGTACACCAAAGACAGCTGTCGATTGGCCGAGGAGTATCTGGCGCGCAGTTTCAACTAGCGCGTTGAAAGGTTCACGGGTATCACGAAGATTCGAGGTTAGGAGCGAAGATGCTGACACCGATCAAGGGCCGCACAGCCATTGTGACCGGGGGTACCAAGGGGATCGGCAAGGGCATTGCCCGAGTCATGGCCAAAGCGGGTGCAAATGTGCTCATCACAGGTCGAAACGAGGACGACGCTAAGGCCACCGTGGCCGAACTGAACGGACTGGGCGGTCGAGCAGGTTACTTCCTGGGTGATGTCAGCTCTCAGGAAACCTGCGCCCGTATGGCGGCCGACGCAGTCAATACCTACGGTGGAATCGACATTCTGTGTGCGAATGCGGGCATCTTTCCAGCATCAACGCTTGCGGCGATGTCGGAAGCCGAGATGGACCTGGTTTTCGGAACCAACGTAAAGGGCACCATGCTCAGCGTGCAGGCCTGCCTGCCGTACCTCAAGGCTTCGGGCCATGGTCGCGTGATCTTGACGTCATCAATCACCGGGCCGATCACTGGCTTTCCGGGCTGGTCCCATTACGGAGCTAGTAAGTCGGCACAGCTGGGCTTTATGCGGACAGCAGCCATTGAACTTGCGCCAATGGGGATCACCGTCAACGCGGTACTTCCTGGCAACATCGCCACGGAAGGCCTCGCTGACCTTGGCCCCGAATATCGCGCCTCGATGGAAATGTCTATCCCACAGCGACGACTCGGTGAGGTCGATGACATCGGCAATGCTGCCCTCTTCTTCGCCTCTGACGAGGCCGCGTACATCACAGGGCAAGCGCTGGTGGTCGATGGTGGGCAAATTTTGCCTGAATCATTGGCCGCACTCGATGCCATGGAGTCATGACCCAGGACCCGGGGACTGAGTCTGGCCTGGGTCCAACGAGTGATCAGGTTCGACTGAAGCTCCTCGACCTCGTTCAACGCGGTGCGCTGCGACCGGGTCAACGACTTGGTGCAGAACGTACGTTGGCTGAACAGCTTGGCGTCAGCCGGGCGTCACTGCGTCAGGCATTGGGGTGGCTCGAGGACGCAGGGCTCGTTCGTCGGGTGCCGGGTCGAAGCGGGGGCATCTTTGTCACGGGTTCCAAGGTGGAACGTGACCTGTCGCGGATCGTCGGTGTACCTATGCTGCTGCGAGATCAGGGATTCGCAGCGGGCACGCGCGTAGTCAGTGTTGGGGTGCGGCCAGCTGGCACTCAAGCCGCCGAATCACTGCAGATTGATCCGGGAGCACTCGTTGTAGACCTGGTCCGCATTCGCTTCGCTGACCAGGCACCTATCTCCCTTGAGCAGGCCATGCTTCCCGCGGATCGGGTGCCGGACCTTCCCGCAAAGGACCTCAGCGGTTCGCTGTACGAGCTTCTCGACCGTGAATATGGGATTCGCCCTGGGGAGGCCATCGAGCGCATCGAAGTTGCGGCCGCCGGGCCTCAGGAGGCGGCGATCCTGGAGATTGCCGCTGGGCAGCCGGTGCTGACTATCACCCGCACAACGACCGATCCCCATGGAGCGGTATTCGAGTACTCGCGAGATCTCTTCCGAGCTGACCGTACCCGGATGCTCGTGCGGTCCTCCGGAACGCCGCAAAGCGAACGGGCGCGATTGGCAGATCGTAAGGTCGAAGTCTTCTCGAGTCTTCCTCAGGCCAACGGATGAAGCTTCTGTGATGTCTCGTCGAGCTACCCTTGCCTGCAGCTTGACCGCTGCGGTGGTAACCGCGCTGAGCGCTGCGTCGTTACTCTCCGCGGCGGCGATCGCTGACGAGTTGGCGGCAGCCGTGTCGTTGCAGGCAACCCGTTTGCCGACCGTGGAGCAACTGCGTTGCAGTGACCCAGTATGTACTCAGGGTCTGCTGGTCGATCCGATCTTCACTGGGATGGAGTTTCGTGACGACCGGATCATCGGAGGGGGCGCATTCGCGGACGCAGCCGGGTACCGTAGCAAGATCAGCGCCTTCTGGTCTGACGTGCCACCACGGCAGAGCGTTTCGGGCGGCATTGCCCTGTCAATCAACCTTGTGGCGTTCACCACCGTCGCAAAGGCGCGGAATGCAGTCGCAGCTGACGCGAGCTCGCAGGGGATTCGCCTGAGCAAAGCTCCCGGGAGCGAGTTCGACGGTCGCTGGCTCGGTGACACGATCGCCCCAGACGGCACTCGGCTGCGCTACGCCTATGTTGTAACCGCCGACGCGGAACCAAGTGTCGTCCGCGGTGTCTGCGCGCTGTGGGGAGCCAGCCGCCGTAGTGCCACCTGTTCGACATTGAATCTCTTAGCCATGATCAGCGATATCGCGAGGCGTCCAGTCGCGACACCACCGCCACTGGCCCTCGCACAGCCACCGAGGCTCAATGTTGTGCTCACCGCGACAGTGGTCGGGCCAAGTGCCTGGGCGGCGGAAAGTCCTGGCGCCGATCTGCTTGCGTCTATGGCGGATGCTACGACGACCGTCGCGCAGTATGTGCCGACCGGTCAGCCGAGTCTGGGGATTTGGCTGCGCTCAGTTCCGATGGCGGGTGGATCCAGTGTTGGACAATTCGTTGACTCACCCTGCGAACCCGCACTCCCGGGGACGATCTGTCGAAGTGAGAAGCTTCCGAATGGGGGTGCGCTCAAGTACACGAGCCTTAGGAACGATCCCCGCAAAGTGGTGCAGATGCAGGTTCGTGCGCTGACTGGTCCGAACCTTGTCGTCGTCGACTGCTCGCGCCCCCGCGACTTCAGTGCTCTCACCGCGATCCAGCAACGCAGTTGTCGCACCTTGGGTGCGCAACTAGCCGCCCAGCAGAGCGTGGGGTGACCTAAGCGATCAGCGGATCGGGGATGACACAGGTCGTTGCCATGTCATACGTCGCACCGGTCTGCGCGGACGCATGAATGCCATGCATCGCTTCGAGGACGTGCGCTGCCAGAGCACCTGATGCGCGAGGTGCGCCGCCTAGTCTGATAGCGCAGGCTAAGTCGGCAAGGCCAAGCCCTCTGCTGTCATGCTGCCAGTCGTCAACGACGGGTACTTCGTCCCAGGAAGACGATCTTTCTCGTCGAATGAGTACTGAGCCAGCGAAGGTGTTCGGATCCGGGCCATGCAATGTTCCCTTTGTGCCGTAGATCTCCAGGTGGGGCAACTGGGCGGCCCAAACGTCAAACGTCATCACCAGGGTGGCGGTTGCGCCGCGCTCGAACTTCAACAGTGCGGTGATGTGCGTGGGAACCTGGACATCAATGACTGTCCCGGCAAGGGGTTCACTGGTAATTGTGCGGGTGTGAAATGTGGTTTGTTCCATGCCGACCACGCGCTGGATAGGTCCCATGAGATTCACCAGTGCGGTGAGGTAGTAGGGCCCCATGTCCAGCAGCGGGCCGGCGCCGCGCTCGTAGAAGAAGGCGGGGGAGGGATGCCAGTTCTCGTGACCATGACAGACCATGGCGACAGTCGCGGCGACAGGTTCACCGATGACTCCCTCATCAATCACCCGCCGGCAGGTTTGCAGCCCCGCGCCCAGAAAGGTGTCGGGCGCGCAGCCGACGAGGAGCCGCGCGTCTGCTGCCTGCTGGAGTAGCGCCTGAGCTCCGGCAAACTCGATTCCGATTGGTTTCTCGGAGTACACGTGTTTGCCAGCGGTCAGGGCCGCGCTCGAGATCGCGATATGCGACCCCGGAGTCGTCAGGTTCAAGACGAGTTCGACGCGATCATCGGCCAGCAGTGACGAGACATCAGTGAAGTCCGTGACGTCATGCTCTCTGGCCACCTGGGCGCTTCGATCACGATCAAGGTCGGTGCAGCCGATTAGGCGAACCACCGCGTCGAAGTCATGGCTGAGGTTTCGCAGGTACGTTCCGCTGATATTTCCCAAGCCGACGATGCCGACACCAACCGGCTTCTGGCCGTGGGTCAGTGGTCGCCCGGACGCCAATGCTTCATTAGCCGGCAAGCCAGCCTCCATCTACGGGTAAGACCACACCGGTGACATACCGGGCGGCATTACTCGCGAGGAATGTCACTGGTCCGGCGATGTCATCGGCGTCTGCCCATCGGCCAAGCGGAATTCGGGCATCAATGGGTGCTCGCAGTTCAGCGTCTTCCAGGAGGCGACCCGCCATGGCGGTGCGCACGTAACCGGGGGCTACAGCATTGACTCGAACCCCCAGTGGAGCCCACTCCAAGGCGAGGGCGCGGGTAAGGCCTGCTAAACCCGTCTTCGCTGCGGTGTAGGCCGCCACCATGCTGGACCCCTGTAGCGACAGCAGCGAACCGACATTGATGATCGACCCGCCGTGCTCGGCAAGCGCGCCGACCGCTGCTTGGCTCAACATGAACGTTGCGGTCAGGTTGACGTGGATTTCGCGATGCCACTGCTGTTCGGAGAGTTCGACCGCTGGTGCCACGGTGATGCGACCAGCATTATTGACCAGAATGTCAATGCGATCGAAGTCGTTTCGCACCTGGCCAATCAGATGCTCTGCGGAGCCTTGATCAAGGACCTCCATGTCACAGTGATAGGCAGCAGTCCGGCACCCAACGGTCTGTAGTGCAGTAAGTGTCTGCGTTGCATCAGTGCGATAGGTCACGGCCACGGCAGCGCCGGCTCGCGCCAGTCCCAGCGCGATTGCCTGACCAATGCCAGTACCTGCACCGGTAACGATGGCGACTTTTCCCGACAGGTCGAAATCTGTTGTCGAAGCCACGTTGCTTAGTTGATCGCTCATGGTCTTTTCGCGATCATGGAGGGGAGTAGGAAGTCGACGCCGGTGCGCTCCTTGATGGCATCCCATTCCGCAAGGATGCGAATGCCCTCCAGTACCGTGCGAAAGACCGAATCGGAACCTGCGCCAACCTCAAGGTTTCCCTTGGGTGTGCTGTTGACGACGGCGTTTACTGCGCCTCCACGAAATCCGAACAGGCTGCAGAGTACGTAGATGATGGACGTCTCGCGTTCGAAGTTCTTGATGCCAACCTTCTTCCAGTACTCAGGGATACGGGCGCTGTCCTCCTGCAGGTAGTCCAGGACCGGCCGCCCCTGACCTGCTTGGCATGAATCGGTCGATCGCGTGATACCCACGTGGTACGGGATTTGCAGCGCATGCGCTGCCTCCGCCATCGCCAACATCACCTCGTGGTTGGCAATGGCTGGGTACGTAGGAACCACGTACGCTGCGGATGTTCCCTCGTCACGGACGGCTCCGGCTGCGATCACGAGGTCCCCTACGTCAATATCCTCAAGGTACGTGCCAGACGTGCCAGCTCGGATGAAGGTGTCGGCATTGGAGAAGCGGAAAAACTCGACCATGGCGATCTCGGTCTCCGGAGCCCCGCTGCCCGTAGAGCAGACGGTAATAGGCACTCCGTGATACGTGCCGGTGTACGTCACGAACATGTGGGTATCGGCAATCAGGCGTGCCTCGTCCATGTATCCAGCAATGACTTCGGCGACATCCTGCTCATAACCCAGCGGATCATGTACCGACAAGATGACGTAGCGCCCAACATCGTCAGGCGTGATCCGAGCCATCACGGATTTACCCTTGTCGTCAAATAGCGGTGGCGTGACGGTTTCTCCTGGCATGGTGTCCCTTCCTCTTCCGACCGCACACGGAATCCGACCAGACTCGGAAGTCGCGCGAGACCACCCGCATAGACGGTGTCCTCGGACGCTAGCAGCGACGAAGGCTCCTGCGCTTTGTCCTGAACAATGCCGGTGCCCACCCCAGATCTTCTAAGGTGTGCGGATGGCCCCTCATCTGCACTCTGTCGTGGTTGTGGTTGGTGACCAAGAGATTGCGCTCGACTTCTATACGCGCGTACTGGGTTGGGCAAAGCGTGAAGACAACCAGATGACCGAGGATTATCGATTCCTTGTCGTGGTGCCGCCAGGGCATAGCACCGGGGTCGTGCTGGGGCCGGCGCATATTCACGGCCGCGGCGCTCCGGGTGCTGCTAACCCGCAGGACACGGACATCTATCTCGTCACCGACGACCTTGCTGCCGACTATGAGCGCTGGTCCGGAGAAGGGGTGGTGTTCGATGGTCCCCCAGAGCCGATGCCCTGGGGTGGGTTGGGTGCGCGATTCAGCGACCCTTTCGGTAATCGCTTCTTCATCACCGACGGTGCCTGAGGCTGAGTCGCCTTAGACCAACCAGATGTTTGTGGCTGCGCCACCGATCGCTCCGCAGACCAGCAGGCCCGCACCCCAGGAGTGCTGAGTTGGTTTGACTCCAGTGATGTCAGCGATCTCAACGTCGAACATCGCGCCGTACCTGTCGAACCGCAAGCGGAGCGTCGATACATCCACGGCTGCACTCACGAGCAAGTCCGGCTCATCCCACGGGCGGGCCCGTGGCCCACTGGGCTGGCCGTCGTTGGCATCTAAGAAGATCCCACACATGCCGTTGGGGCGGGACCTGACCTCGGCGATCCAGGACTCGATGAGGTCGAACGGGATGGAATCCTGACCCGAACCTCTCACCGACGCATCCTTTCAGGCCGCTTAGGTATGGTCCTCTAGTCAATGGGAGGTGCGATGACAAACACTGATGGGCCGGGTGTTCGTGCAGAAATCCTGGACCTTGGCGATGAGCGCGTCCTGGCGGCACAGATCGTCATCGACGCACCGGCGAAAGTCATCTTCGACATCTTGGTCCAGCCCCGCCGTCATTGCGAGATCGATGGACAGTCGAGCGTTCAGTCGTTGATCCGCGGGCCGGAACGCCTGACGTTGGGTTCGAAATTCACCATGGGTATGCGCCTTGGCGTTCGGTACAGAATAACGAACACTGTGCTGGAGTTCGTTCCTGATAAGCGCATTGCCTGGGCTCATCTGCTCGGTAACCGCTGGTCGTATGACCTGACTGCACTGAGCGCTACCCAGACACTGGTGCGCGAAACTAATGACCTCAAGGTCGCTGGCTGGCGCGGCAGGCTCTCGCCAGTTGCGCGCAATCCAGAAGGGATGCGACGAGCCATTGCCAAGTCGCTGGTACGCCTGAAAGCGATGGCTGAAGCCACCCAGTGAGCAGTCAGTACATCCCAGAGCCCGAAAGCGCGGCGCAAGCGCCTGCCTCAATCTTGAGTGCTCTGAACCAGATCAACCGTCGGATCCTGATCGGCAATGCCATCTCCAGCCTGGGATCGGGTCTCACGTTCTCCTTCCTCGTGATCTACCTGGGCCAGGCACGCGGCCTTGGCACCACCGCTGCCGGACTCATCGTGGCCTACATCGCCATTCTTGGACTCTTGCTCACCCCTGCTGTGGGAACCCTCGTGGACCGACTCGGTCCCCGCCCGATTCTCATGTGCGGCCTGGTCGTGGCCGCGCTAGGAAGTCTGCTCCTGGTGTTCGTGCAGGACTTGCCCATGGCGATCCTCGCCGCGACTGTGCTCAGCGCTGGCCAGTCCCTGCTGTGGCCACCCCAGGCCGCGCTGCTGGCTCGCGTTACCGACCCGAATCGTCGGCAAGACTTGTTCGGACTGCAGTTCCTCGTGCTGAATCTCGGTCTGGGTCTCGGAGGACTGATTTCGGCCACCATTGTGGACGTAGCGCACCCAGGATCATTCACGCTGCTCTATGCCTTGGACGCGGTCGCCTTTCTGATCTATCTCGTGATCATTCTGCCGATGCGCGGGGTAGGGGTTGGGCCGGTTCCTGCGCAGGAAATCAAGGAAGGCGCGGCACACTCAACTGCACCGCGCGGTTATGGCCGCGTCCTTCGCGATCGAGCGATGGTGCACCTTTCGATTGCGGCCGTGGTGATGCTCACCTGCGGCTATGGCGCACTCGAAGTGGGCCTACCCACATATTTGACCCTTGATGGCGGATTACCGGCTGCCATGGTTGCCATTGCCTATGCGGTGAACACCGCAGTCATCGTGGTAGCCCAGATATTTGTGCTGCGAAGAATTCGTGGGCGTAGCCGTAGTCGCCTCGGCGCCGTGGTCGGTCTGACCTGGGCGGCGTCCTGGCTCCTGATCGGCGTCTCCGTCGCCTTTCCCGTCTGGCTGTGCATCACCCTGGTGTGCATTGGCATTGCACTCTTTGGCCTAGGGGAGACCATCTGGTCACCCATAGGACCGGCGATCGTCAATGAACTGGCCCCCGAGGAGTTGCGGGGCCGATACAACGCCGTGAGTGGCTGGGTCTGGAGTGTGTCTGGGACCGTTGGACCAGCACTGGCCGCGGTAATGCTGGGGGCCCAACTGTCCGTGCTGTGGCTTGGGTTAGTCATCGCCGGATGCCTTGCGGCAGCCGTACTGATGGCTCGCCTGCACCAAAGATTGACGCCTCAGCAGGACGGTGTGGCCGCGCACTAGAAACCCTGCGCCTTTGTCAAGCAACGTGGTGATACAACTGCGCTTGCCGCGATATCCTCATGGCCATGCGTAGTGGCCTTCGGAATACCCTCACGGGCGCGGTGCTCGCCGTTGCCGTAGTCACGCTGGCTCCACCATTAGGCGCCGTGGTTCCTCAGGCAGCGCGTGTTCCGGTGCCCGACGGGCGCTACGGCGCCGTTGACGCGCCGACGACAACCGGCGCTGGGAACTGTTTCAATCCAACGGACACGGTCTGCTACCTTCCGCAGCAGTTCGTGGGATTCACCGTTCGCAATCGCAAGATTGTGAATCCGCGCATCGCGATCAAGGTGACGTGCAATTACACCGATGGTACGAGTTCGGTGGTGACGTTCGGGCCTTCTTCTAACAACCCAAATCGTACTTCTGCCATTCCTCGCAGTGGCAATGGAACGATCTCCTGGGTCGAAGAGTTTGACTCCAGTCTCATTCAGAATGCAACCGTGAGCCTGAGTTA
>JAGWVT010000180.1 GCA_018970765.1 Actinomycetales bacterium | reverse complement strand
GCAACACCCCTGCCCGCAGGCGCCCTGGTCCTTGTAGCGGGCTCTGTCGCTGGAGGCTAGGCCTCTTGGTGTTGCACCCGTCGGCGACCGAAGAGCCAGGTCGCACAGAACCCGATGATCAACGCGACGATGACGCCTAGATCGGCTCCCCGCCAGGTGGACTGCTGCGCCACCCCCAAAAGGTCAAAGACGAACCCCTGCCAGGCCAGGATCGAGGTGGTGCTGTCCGGGGTGACTAATCCCCACCCAACGATGGCGCCGGCGACCATGCTGCCCAAGGCGGGCCAGCCAAATGCGCCGTAACGATCCTGCGCATCGAACAACGCGCTTCCCACGTAGTCCTGCTTACGCAGGAATCCATCGGCGATGAAGGCTCCCGCCCACGCCGCCAATGGCACACCCAGGAAAATCAGGAAACTTTCGAATGGACCGAAGAAGGAACTCGCAAACCACACGAGGTAGAGGCTCCCCAGGATCATCAAGACTCCATCGATTCCTGCGGCCACCGCGCGAGGTGCTTTAAGTCCGAGGGTGAGCAGGCTGAACCCCGAGGAGTACAGATCCATGGCGCCTGAACCGGTGGTACCCATAGCCAGTACCAACAGGAATGGCAGCAGAAGCAGAGCCGAGGTGGGCAGCAGTGAGACAAGGGCACCGATCGGATTGTCGCTGAGCTGGCTTGTCAGACTCGGATTAGAAGTTACCAGCATCAAGCCATAGACCACCAGGACAATGGGTACAAGACTTCCGGCGAAAGTCGTCCAGCCAACAATGGCGCCGCTTGAGGCAGTGCGCGGCAGATATCGCGAGTAATCCGCTCCGCTATTGGTCCAGCCAAGGCCGAAGGCAGCAGCGGCAACGGTGGCGGCACCAATGAAACCTGCGAGTTCAAAGTCACCACCGCCCAGCGCTGCCCATTTCACGTCCTTGATCGTCAGGGCAATAAACACTGCTGTGAGCATGACGCAGGCGACGGTGACAACCGCCTGGTACCGCGTCACCAGCCGAAAGCCGAAAACTCCTGCCACAATCACGACCGTGACGACCAAGATGAATACCAGAACTTCGACCACGATCCCGTGCGCCCAGCCCAAGCGATCAAAGACGGTTGTCGCCGCCAGCACCGTGGTGACCACCGTCACGATCTCCCATCCCACCAGCGTCAGGTATGAGATAAAGGTGGGAAGTGCATTGCCGCGAACACCGAATGCAGCGCGCGAAATGACCATGGTGGGTGCGGAGGCGCGCTTTCCGGCTACTCCAATCAAACCCACCAGTGCGAATGACACGATGATGCCAGTCAGTGCTGCCAACATCGAGGGCAGGAAACCCATCCCGAAGGTCACCAGTAAGCCAGCAATCGAAATGTTGAACAGCGAAATACTCGCGGTTGCCCAGGGCCAGAACAACGAGCGTGGCGTCCCATGGCGCTCGTTCTCCGGGATCACGTTGATGCCGTTGACCTCGATCTTCAGAGCACTAGCTCCAGCGGTCGTTGTTGATGCAGGTGCCGTGGTCATGGGGTGCACCATAGAGCCTCGCAATTGCACCCATCAGGCGTCCCAGGACACTTGATCGGGGTCCTTGGGCAGCATCTGCCTGACACCATCATTTGCGCGTAGCAAAAACCGTCGTCGAGCCGTCAGCTCCGTCCCCGAACGCGTTGATAGGTGTCACCGTAAACGCATAGAACGCCGGCGCTTTTGCGTTTATCGTCCTCACCTGCTTGAGCGTCAAGCGGCTCGAGGTCGTCCCCGCAGGCACCGTGTAGTTCACCACCATTGGTTTCTTGTCCTTGGCGTTGCGATACGCCGATGCCTGGACTCGGTAGCCGGTGATCGGTGAGGATCCTGCCGAAGCGGGCTGCTGCCAACTGATCGCCGCATTCACCGTGCTGTTGACCGCGCGCCTGACCTTCGCGGTCACCGTCGGCGGTCGAGTGGGGACGAGTCCGGAGCCCAGGTCGATGATGTCGATGCCGGTAGCAGTCGCGTGGTAACCGCGACCACCGGAGACAGCATCCAGGGGCTCCATGATCATGCCGAGTACCCGTCCTGCGGCCAGATCCACGACGACCGTGCCTTGCTCGTCGCGCCCGTAGACGAGCCCGGTCGACGAATCGACCTTCAGGTCGCTGAAGCTCGAACCGACACCATCCATGCGCCGGGTCTGCGCCCCGGTTGCCGGATCCACCCAGACCAGGGACTGCTCCTGCGAGGC
>JAGWVT010000179.1 GCA_018970765.1 Actinomycetales bacterium | reverse complement strand
GCATTCGATGCCCTCTACAGAGACTGTCATCCCGGTGCTTCGAAGGTGGGCCTAGGCCTGGCCCGCACTGCGACCTGGCTGATCGTCCAAGGGCTGGCAGAAGGCGACATCGTGCTGTCACCGGACGGCCCGGGTTCCAGCACCTACCTGATCGGGCACGTCACGGCTCCGTACCAGTACGCATCCGGGCAGTTTCTGCCTCATCGGCGTCCAGTGTCATGGAGCCCGCAACGCATCGACAAGCAGCAACTCAGCGACGAACTGCGCACCGCCCTGAAGTTTGGCGGTCCTGTTCTTGACCTGAACGCCTACTCAGCCGAACTCGTGTCCTTGCCCCCGGTCAGAAGCGAATACGAGCCGGAAGGCGAGGCCCTTCACGTGATCGAGAGGCACCTTGAGGACTTCCTGGTCACGAACTGGGCCAGCACCCCGTTCGGAGCCACTCACAAACTGATGGAAGTCGACGGAGCCGTCGTAGGACAGCAGTTCAGAACCAGCTCCGGTCCCATCGACATCCTCGCCGTCAGCCACGACGGAGCCGAGCTGCTCGTAGTAGAACTCAAGCGAGGACGAGCGAGCGATCGCGTGGTCGGCCAAGTCCTGCGCTACATGGGCTGCGTGACCAAGGATCTTGCCGAGGAGAATCAGCGCGTTCGTGGCGCCATCATCGTCCTCGAAGACGACCCGCGGATAAGAATGGCGTTAGCCATGGTGCCGGATGTCGACTTCTACCGATACTCGATTCACTTCTCGATGACCAAGGCAAAGCAGAGCGAGTACCAACACAAGGACACCCAGAAACCGACACGACGAGGGGATTCCAATGTCCGCCGACTGGATGAAGTCGCACAGGGAACTGTACGAGGTGGTGCCCGAGGCACCCGATCGGATCGGCTACGCAGAACTGCAGAAGCGGCTCGACTGGGGCCACCGCAATCGAGTCAAGCGCGCCGTCAGTACCCTGGTCGGACTCGAGGTCCTCGCGTGGCAGGGAGCACGCGACGGGCGAGCGGTCGCCCGGGGAGCCCTGACCCTGGACCAGGCAATCGCCGACGGTCTCCAGCCATGGCCCGATCGCGAGCACGCCATGTACCCACTGCTTCTCGCCCCAGTGGATGAGTTCCTCGTCGACTGGCACCAACAGCGCAACGACCCCCTCACCGCAACCCAAGACGAGGATGGAGTCAACGTCCACCGGACATCCGCCCTCCCAGGCGGCAGCGGGCAGTACACCAGGCCAGACCTCACCGCGATCGCACAGATGCAGTACTCCAGCCTGGGGTCCTGGTACGAAGTGCACGCCATCGAGGTCAAGGCCTACTGGTCTCTGAGTCGATCCTCGCTCTTCGAAGCCATCGCCCAGGCATCACTCCAACGATGCACATTCTCCTGGCTCATTGCATGGATACCCTCCGTGGATCAACCACACCTCACCGGGTTCCACAAGTCACAAGCCTTGCAAGCAGGCGACCTCATCGGAAACAGCACAAAGAAGGGACCTCTCGCCCTAGAGGCCGAGAAGTTCGGCATCGGGCTGGCAAAGGCAGCGGACCTGGCCCCTGATAGCAGAATCGAACGGATCGTCAGCCCGCAACGCAGGGTCATGGATCCGGACGCCGCCAACCGCATGCTTGACGCGATCCAAAGACGAAACGCTGGCCAGTCCGACGAGCAGTCCTAATAGCGCCGCTTCACGAGTGCTGCATCGGTCACCACCTCCGATACGGGCAAGGCTCAGCGCTTGACCCAGCCCACCGGACACTTCTTCCCCGCAAAGTCCTGGATCGCCAACGACTTCTTGTTCACACACCTGACCGTGCCAGGGCGGGCGGCCCACGCGAAGGCAGCAGAGTCCGCAACACCCTGGCCGTGCACGTCCAGCGAGATCAGCACACTGGACGTCGACTCGACTTGATGCCGACACACCTGGATGTTGACCCGGCCCGAACGAGGCTCCGACCCCAGCAGTAGCTCGGACCCCACATCCGCCCTGGTCACCGCATCAAGCACGTAGATCCGCGCATACGCACCCTCAGGCAGCCCGGCATAGTCCACCGGGAACTGGCTGCACCCAGTCGGCTTCACCCACGCTCCGACACTGCTCGCCGACGCAGGGCCGACCGACACCGTCTCAGCCGATGCGACCGCACCACCCCCGAACACCAGCACCAGGCCGCCGACCACCAGGAAGAAACGCCGCACCATGGAACCCTCCCCCATCC
>JAGWVT010000178.1 GCA_018970765.1 Actinomycetales bacterium | reverse complement strand
CGGTGTGTCGGTGAAGCGTCCGGTGAGCGAGTTGGAGGCCGAGGTGAGCCGGTTGAGACGCGAATTGGCCAGCACGAAGCTTGATCTCGAAATCGTAAAAAAAGCGGCGCCGTATTTCGCGAAGGAATCGCGGTGAGGTACGCCTGGATAGAAGCACATCGCGACCACTTCAGCGTCAGCCGGATGTGTCGGCAACTCGAGGTCTCACGCACGGGCTTCTGCCAGTGGCGCACGAGAGCACCGAGTCGACGCTCGATGGCAAACGAGAGGCTTGATGCGCAGGTGGCAGCCATTCATGGGGCAAGTCGGCGCTCCTATGGACGCGAGCGCATTCATCGGCAACTGCGCGAATCGGGGCCGCCCGTGGGGCGGGAGCGCATCCGTAAGAGTCTGCACCGTCAGGGACTGCGACCCGTCTACCGCAGGCCCTATCGCCTCACCACGGATTCGGATCACGACAAGCCGATTGCACCGAACCTGCTGGATCGTCGCTTTGACGACTGGACGGTAAATCAGGCATGGGTGGCCGATATCACCTACGTGGATACCGATGAGGGCTGGCTGTACTTGGCCGTGGTCATGGATCTGGCGACGCGCAAGATCGTCGGCTGGTCGATGAACGAGCGGATCCAGGCGGCTGTGGTCTGCGACGCCTTGAAATCCGCGTACTGGCGGTCCAAACCCGGCCCCGGCCTGATCATGCACACCGATCGCGGCAGTCAGGGCGGATTCAACTGGTCGTCGCAACACCTACAACCAGGAGGTGTTTATGGGGCGACCCGCTGGATGGATGAAGCAGTTAACCGGCAGAGCCGCGATGCGATCTCCTGGGGCACCATCGCTTCGACGAGAAGTCGAGCGCCAGTTCTGGGTTCAGATTGCAACCGGCATCACAAGTGAGAAGGCCGCCGAAGCCGTTGGCGTATCTCAGGCGGTGGGTACGCGTTGGTTCCGGCACCGTGGGGGTATGCCTTTGTTCATGTCGAAACCTGTATCTGACCGGTACCTGTCGTTCGCGGAGCGAGAGGAGATCGGAATCCTGCGAGCTGAAAATCTTAGTGTGCGGGAGATCGCCCGTCGCATTGGTCGCAGCCCCTCGACCGTGTCGCGGGAACTGACTCGCAACGCTGCAACCCGCGGGGGCAAGCTTGAGTATCGTGCGTCGGTTGCGCAGTGGAAGTCGGAGCTTCTGGCCAGACGTCCCAAGCCTGCCAAGCTGGTGACGAATCCACGGCTGCGTGAATACGTCCAAGAACGCCTTGAGGGCTCGATACGCGACGCTCTGGGATGTGAGATATCAGGCCCCCAGCAGGCTCCGTTCATCGGTCGTAACAAACCTCATCGCGGTGACCGCAAGTGGGTCAACGGATGGTCGCCAGAGCAGATCGCCAATCGTTTGCCGCTGGACTTCCCTGATGATTCCTCAATGCGCATATCCCACGAAGCCATCTACCAGGCTCTGTACATCCAGGGCCGAGGGGCTCTCAAGCGCGAGCTGGTGAGCTACTTGCGTACCGGCCGTGCGTTACGCACTCCTCGGGCCAGGGCCCAGGCCAAGGCCTGGGCGCACGTCAGTGAAGAGGTAATGATCTCCAGCCGCCCAGCTGAGATAGAGGATCGTGCTGTACCCGGGCACTGGGAGGGCGACTTGATCATCGGTCTGGATAGATCGGCCATTGGGACGCTGGTTGAACGGACGAGCCGCTTCACAATGCTCGTGCACCTTCCGCGTGAGGCAGGCTACGGACAGAGTCCTCGGACGAAGAACGGTCCTCCGCTGGCCGGATACGGAGCCGTAACAATGGCCAATGCCCTCAAGCAAGCCGTCATCAAGTTGCCTACCCAGCTATGGCAATCGTTGACTTGGGACCGTGGCAAAGAGCTGTCGGACCATGCTCGATTCACCATCGAGTCCGGGGTAAAGGTATTCTTTGCTGATCCTCAAAGCCCATGGCAACGCGGCACGAACGAGAACACAAATGGACTGCTGCGCCAATACTTCCCCAAGGGTACCGACCTATCGCGGTGGAGCGACCACGAGATTCAAGCCGTGGCACTGACCCTCAACAACAGGCCGCGTAAAACGTTGGGCTGGAAGACACCGGCAGAAGCCCTGAATGCGTATCTAGAATCCGCTAATCAACCCGGTGTTGCGACGACCGGTTGAATCCGCCCAGTACTGCAGCCAGGAGTTTCAGGACACCCTGGCTGCCTGGGGCATGCGCAGTTC
>JAGWVT010000058.1 GCA_018970765.1 Actinomycetales bacterium | reverse complement strand
GGTTCCCATCCACGATCAGCGAAGTAGGCCATCACTTGCGGATGCAACCAGGCACCCTCATATAGGGGCAGGTGCGAGGTTTCGAGTTGAATCCCAACAAGATCGGCCCAACGACTCCCTATACCTGCGAGTACCTGCTCCTCAAAGCCTTGCGTGTCAATCTTCAGGAAGATTCGCGCACTACTGGCGACTTCAGTGAGTTGATCGAAGCGGTGCACACTGACGGTCTGCTCACGAATGGTGGCCGAGTCGGGCGCCGCCTGCAGATGCTCGCTGGACATCGTGGCCAGGCTCGAACTCATTGAGTTCGCCGACACATGAATGACTGACTGCGTGCTCGCTGCACCCAGAGCGGCCTGCACGCACTGCCAGGTGTCGTCACCCGAAGCACGCTGCACAAGCGCCTGGTAGGCGTCGTCTAACGGTTCAATGGACAGGATCGGGCCGGTGTAGCCGGCCATGCGAAGTTCGCTGGCGTACTGCCCCGTGTTCGCACCAACATCGACCACCAGGGATGGCCCCAGGCTCTTCAGCAGTTGATTGCGGGCAAAGGCATCGGAGTCCGCGTAGCGCAGGTTGAGGAGATCAACCCCGAATCGGTGGGCCAGCTGATGGGCGCGCGCCGGCAGGGCCATGTTGGCATCGTAGTTGCGTCACGGGGCCACTACATCGGTGCGGCTTCAGGCGTGCGTATCACGTATGAGTGCCACTCGCACATCGTCCAGGGCCTGCCGGACCCCTTGCGGTGTGCGGGTACACACGCCCTTGCCACCATGGGTGAGCGCGACGCGCGGTTCGATCGGAGTCGCACCGCAGAGCAGCGCCTCGTAGGCGCGGAATGTTTCGATGTTGATGAACCCGGGTGGGCACAGCGCCTGTTCGGTGTCAAGTAATTGTTCGACGTACGGATCACCGCCAGGAGCGTCATCGAATCCAGACCAGCTCTCACCCAGGACCTGGATCAGGGCACCGCGGCGGCGTCGAGCCCGATCCAGCATCACCTGCCGCTGCGGTTGACCACCGGCACCACGGAAGACAACCTGCCATTGTCGAGGCTGTTGCACTGCACGTTGCGTCGGCAGACTCACGAATCCCTCGGCAAAACGGTTCGTGTAACCCAGGGGCATCACATGCACTGGAGTGGTGACCTGTTGCCAGGCCCGCATGCGTGATCTGGTGGCCCGCCCGATGCGCAGCAGTGCCAGGACTGCCGTTGGTCGCACCGACGTACCGATCGACTGCATCACCAGCAGCAGGGCCTGCCAGACGATAGTCAGCGGGTTGGCCAGGGTAAGCGTGTAGTGGCGGTAGATGGCACGCAGGGCTGGTGCATTGCGAACCAGGTCAAGGCGTTCAGGTGTGTAGGCCTCGTCGCTGAGCATGATGAGCACGATGCTGTTCGTCGGCGCCTGGTCCAGTAACTCGCGATAGCCATCCGGCTCAGAACAGATGAGCAACAGTGGCCGCTGCGGTGAGGCGGCTCGACACTTCTTCGCCAATGAAGGGGCGGAATCGACCTGCCAGTCCACGCCCAGTTCCCGGCGCAGGAACTGCTCTTCTGAGACGGGTTGCTCCAGGCTCCAACCGGTGATCATGCGTCGCGGCGCAGTTTCTTGGCTGCACGGCGCAGTGGCTCGGTGGCGCGCCAGGTGCGGCTGTTCATGATGGACGCAAGGGCGGCGGCTTCAGCTGCGCCGGAGACCACCGCGCTGGTCAGCACTGGCGGGCGCTGCAGTGTCAGGGTGAACATCTCGACCAGTTCTGCAGCGAAGTTCGCCCAGGTATGCCGACTGATTGCCTGCTGCAGGAGTTCCAGGCGGGCATGCTCGGTAGTCGCATCGTTTAGGAGTGCCACCACGTCGGCAGCAAATTCGTCAACTGTCCAATGTGTTGGCAGGTGAGTCGACGTGCTTCCGGGTTCGGGTTGAGCGATCTCACGCAGTGGACCGAAGCTGGTAAACGTCGTTGGCGTACCAAGGATCGCGGCTTCGTAGGGCACCAGTCCGAAGCCTTCAGCGCTACTTGGGTAGAGCACGGCCGAGCTGTTGGCGAGGAGCCAGGCCCGAGTCGCCTCGTCAACGTGACCGAGAGTGTGGACGCGGCCGCGTAAATCGACGTGCGTACGCAGCAGCTCGGATTCCTGTGCGGCAGAGCTGCTGCTGCGCACGTGCAGGCCAGCGAGCACAAGGTCACAACTCACCTCACGTCGCAGCACCTCCTGCCACACAGCGATGGCAAAGTCGCGGTTCTTGTGGGCGAAGTCATTACCCAGCACCAGTAGGAACCGCCGGCTTCGCAGTTGTGCAGCCAGGTCGGTGATTGCCGGCGGTGGTGTCGGGCTGGCAGATTGCGCGGTGATGTGGTCTAGGCCGAGCGGGATGGGACGCACTCGCTCGGGATCAAGACGCGGGACTTCCTCGAGTAGTCGGGTGGCGACGTCGGCGCTGATGGTCGTGATGCCGTCCACACTCAGTGCGATACGACGCTGCAGCGCGCGATAGACCCCCCAGGCCTCGGGGGAGGCGTGGTAGCGCGGGATGTCGTAGGCGATGAGGTCGAGGTAGGTGGTGACAACGCGTCGGCCGAGTTCACGTGCCTGGCCGATGTTGCTGCGCGCATCGATCTGATTCGGGAACCAGATGATGTCGGCCTGCTCCTGATCCTCATCGGTTGCTAACTGCAGGTTGGGAAGATCCAACAGGTGTTTCGCGTAGTCCGGGAGTTCGGTTAGCCCAGCTAGTCGGATGCTCGACACGGCCGGGTGCTGGGCGAGTGCGGTGACGGCCGCGGTCGTGAGGACTTGGGCACCGGTTTGATATGGCCCGAGCCAGGTGGCGTCGACGGCGATCCGCAGGCCGGGCTGCGATGGCTTCGCGGGCTTTGTCGGCTGTCCTTGGACTGCTGCGCTGTCGTACCGCGCGCTGCTGGGGTCGGTGGCCTCTAAGAGGTCCATGCTCGCGACGGGCAGCAGCACGCCGGCGCGATCGACGTCAGCGTTACGGGTGCACCACCAGTCGTGCCAGAGTCCGTGGTCACTTGCACGGCGTGCCCAGTCACCCAACGCGGCAGATTCTTCGGGCAGACCTGCAGTGAGCGCGGCGACGTCCTCCGCGATGGCGACCAGGCAGCCGGCCGGTGCAGTCGCCCGGAGCCAGGTCCCCGAGGTGGTGGGGTCGGCCACGATGCTCAAGCTGGCGATTCGTGGGTCTTCATCCGCCCGTCGACCGAGGACCTCGAGGCGATCCATGGTGAGCAGGGCCGGGTCGCCGATAACCCGAAGTCGACGTCCTTTGGGGGTCCTGAAATGCTCCGAGGCGCTCACGATTACCGCGGTTCGTAGATGCGTCGCAGGTCGGCGTGCAGGGCTGGGGAGTAGTAGGGATCCGTTGACCCGGTGACGAGTTCGGCCCACCGCTGGTTGAACAACTGTGCTTCACCGCTGTCGGATCGCTTGCGCGCCATGGTGGCCCCTTCGTGATGGACGAAATGAGCGTACGGCGTCCAGGCCATGCGCCAGCCCAAATGACGCAGGCGCAGGCAGAAATCCACGTCATTGAAGTCGCGCGCGAACTTGGTATCGAAGCCATCCACCGCATCAAATGCATCCGTGCGTACCAACATGGCCGCGGCGGTGACGGCGGAGTAGTTGCGCGCGGTGAGCGTGGAGCCGAAGTAGCCGGGATGCTTGCCGGGCTTGGCGATCCAGCAGTGCGTGGGGCCGCTGGGTAGCAGCACCATGCCAACGTGTTGCAGGCGACCATCCGGATAGGTGAGTTTGGCGCCTACCGCTGCGACGCCGTCAATCTGCCCGAGTTCCATCATGCGGGTGACGGGGTTGTCGCAGGCAGCGGAGGTGTCGTCATTGAGCAGGAGTAGGTAGTCACCATCGGCGTGCTGTCGCCCGAGGTTGATGGCTTCGGCAAAGTTGAATGAGTCGGTTCTATAGACCACCTGACGGTCAGCGCCAGGGATCGGTGGCAGTTCACCGGTGGTGACGACCACAACCTGCAAGGTCTGCTGGTGCTCGCGTGCACGAAGGCTCGCGATGGCAGCTTCCACAAGTGGTCGACCGGTACGCGGATCGGGGGTACCGATGGTGGGGATGATGACGCTGACTCGGTGGGTGTTCTCAACCGTTGGGTGCACATCGTTCAACCCCTGCGTGGGGCTCGGCATTACCTCGCCACCGCCGAAGGTGCGCTGCAGGTGCTCGCGTTGAACGCGGGCGGTCACGTCCTGAGCCCAGGGCTTGGCTTCGATACTCAAAGCGGTGCTGCCGCTCCAGGCCCGCCAGTGGTAGAGGGGTCGCGGAATGTGGTGCACGCCGCGCACGTTCGGCAGAATGCGAAGCACGAGGTCGTAGTCCTGCGCGCCGTCCATAGTGGAGCGAAATCCCTGCACATTGCGGACCAGCTCGGTGCGAAACACCGTGAAGTGGCAGAGGTACATCTGGCTGAGCAACAATTCTGGGGAGAAATCCGGTTTGCAGTTCAGTTCGTAGTGCTCACCGCGTGGACTGATCTTGTCCTCGTCGGTGTACAGCAGGTCGATGGTTGTGTCGGCTGCAAGGGCGGCACTTACCTCGGCCATGCAGGTCGGGTTGAGCGCATCGTCATGGTCGAGCCAGCCGAAGTACTCGCAAGTGACCGCGGCGAGCCCGGCGTTCATGGCCGAGGAGATACCGCCATTTGGTTGGTGCACCACGGTGATGCGTGGATCGTCAGTGTGCTCCGCTTCGAACTCCTGCAGGTAGGCCAGCACGGCTGGGTCGCTGGAGCCGTCGTCACTGACCACGAGTTGCCAGTTCATGGCCGTTTGCTGCACCACTGAGGTCAGGCACTGCCGCAGGTAGTCCACCGGGGGGTTGAACACCGGCACGATGACGGCAACTGCCACCGCGTTATAGACACTGCCGGGGGGGTTAACCGTTAAGTCTGTTGTCGCGGTGATGAACGCTTGGTATTCCCGGCCGATTGTGCGCTCGTAGAGTTTCCGCTTGACCCAGCGCTTGACGCGTCCGGCACGACGCTTGACGCGGATCACCGGTCGCAGCAGCGGCGGGTGACGATCGATGGAGTAGGGGTCGAACTCTGGCGTCTCTTGGTGAGCTGACTCGCTCACGAGGCGTCCGGCTTCGGCATGAACGTCACACTGACCGGCAGTTCCACGAATCCCTGATTGATCTCGCCACGCTGACTGCGTACCGCGAAATCCAAGGCCTCGTTCCACGAATCCAGCAGTCGAATGCCCGTGTGATCGAAGATGTCGATGTGGACGCGGTAGCGGCCCGGCAGTAGTGGATTGTTGAGTAGTTGCAGGTCGATCTGCGCATCACCCTCAACGACACCGAGGTCATAGCCAATCCGATGATTGCTGAGCATTGTGACCAGCGGTCCAGTCTCGTGCTGCAGCGCAATGCGCACATTTGGACCGAGGATGGCCTCATAGGCGGTGAATGCCACCCGCACGGCGAACGTGGTGCCGGTTTCGGCGTGATTGAGTGGTTCACCGTTCAAGGTGACGATGCTGGCACTGCGAGCCCTAATGTCACCGTCACCACCACGACTGTCGTCCAGACCTTCGCGGTGCGCCAACAGCATGGGGTTGCGTGCGGCCTCTTCGGCGTTCACCCGCTGCAGGTAGGCGGCGATGATGTCGGGTGCACTGCCACTGCGCTGCACAGTTCCGTGATCCAGCCAGGTCACGTCATCGCAGATGGCTTCCAACTGTCCGAGGCCGTGACTGACCACCACGATGGTCTTGCCGGCGCGACGCAGGCCGGAGAGGTGGTCGAAGCAGCGGCGCTGAAATTCCTCGTCGCCGACACTGAGTACCTCGTCGACGAGTAACACATCCGGTCGCATGTGAACGGCGACAGAGAAACCTAATCGCACATACATACCGCTGGAGTAGTGCTTCACCGGTTCGTTGATGAACTCGCTTAACCCACTGAACTCGATGATCTCGTCGGTGACGGCGGAGATTTCCTTGCGCGATAGGCCAAGGATTGCGCCATTCAGGCTGATGTTCTCCCGGCCGGTCATGTCGGGGTGGAATCCGGCACCGAGTTCAATCAGTGAGGCAACTCGGCCCTGGGTCCGGATGGATCCAGTCGTTGGTCGGTAGATGCCCCCCACCATTTTCAACAGGGTGGATTTGCCTGACCCGTTGTGTCCGATCAGGCCGTAGACGCTGCCCTGCGGAACTTCCAGTGTCACATCGCGCACGGCCCAGAAATCTTCAGTGCGCCTGGATCGGCCGCGCACGATGCGTTCCTTAAGCGTGTTGCGGCGATCCAGGTGGCGTTGGAATCGCTTGCCGACCCCGATCGCTTCCACCGCCAGTGGTATCTGCGTCATAGCAGCTCCCCGATGTCCTCGCTGCTGCGATCGAACACCAGCAACCCGATCCAGAACACCACGAAACCGAGCACAAGCAGACCGGCGACTTGCCAGGCCGGCGGGGCCACTAACTCGTACATCACCTGATGCATCGACTCCACGTACCACGACATCGGATTGATCTGCACCACGGTGGCAAGCCATTCGGCCTGCTCCTGCACCAGCGACAGCGGGTAGAGAATCGGAGTGAGGAAGTACAGCGCGCCGAGCACCACCGACACGATGTACATGACGTCGCCATAGCGAGCGTTGATGATGGCGAGCATCAAACCGATGCCCTGCGCGAATAGCGCCACCCCGATGAGGATCGGGATTGCCAGGACCCAGGTCCAGCCGACGTTGCGCAGCCACAGGTACATCACGATCAGCACCGCAAGTTCCAGCAGGATTTGAATCAATTGCACGATGGATGCGCCGAGGATCGGCGCCCAGGCCGGGAAGTTCACCTTCTTCAGTAGCTCGCCGTTGGACTTCAACTGCGTCATCGAGAGGGTCAGCAGGCTGGAGAACAGATTCCAGGTGACCATGCCGGTGAACAGGAACACCGCGAAGTTCGCCTCGGCGCCATTACCCATTGGCGGTGCTTTGACGCGGAAGACGATGCTGAACACCGCGGCAAAAACCGCGAGCGTGGCCAGGGGCTGCAGGAGCGACCATCCCCAGCCCAGCACGCTGGAGCGATAGCGGGTGGCGAAGTCGCGATTGGCGAAGGCAGCGATCAAAGCCCGCCGGCGAATCAGATCAGTGAGCACCATGGTGGACCTGTTGGCGAGTGTAGCGACGCTGCGTGGGCAGTCTGCGCTACGAACCCGCTGCCCTTCCCTTGAGACGACGTAGCGGTGCGGTGATCTTCCAGGAGCGCGTTCCGGTGATGAAGTCCAACTCCTGGCGCAACGCCCGTGCCGCCGACTGTTCCGCGACAAGCCGGGCCTGCAGGTCGTCTGCACGCAGGATGACGAAGGAGCGCAGACCCAGGAATCCTTCGATGGAGTCACTGGCGTCGGTCACCGTCAACCGGACCTGAGCTCCTCCACCAGCCGGCCCGTCACCCACTGGCAGGGTCAGCGCCGCACCGAGGTAGACCTGATCGAAGACCGGCCCACCAGGTCCAGTTGCCTCGATACGCACCACGCCTGGCATGGAGCGTGTCGCAAGCACAATGACCAGCGGTCCGTCGACCGGACGGCTGAATCGAATGAGTGCATGTGCACCGGGGCGCACCTCGACGCCCCAAGTCTGAGGTGATCCCAGGTGGCCCACGACCGCCGGGTCGACAACTTGGTAGTCGGCAGGGTTGCGGGGCTGACGCAGCAGCGGCGTTAGGCCTTCATCCTGGAGGTGACGCATCACCTGATCGCTGTATCCAGAGTCCGGTGTCGGAGACAGGCCGGCCAACACATATTCACGGCCCAGTTCCACCGTCGGGTAGATGCCCTGAGGACCTGCGTTGTCACCGTTCATGCCTGCGCCTCCGCTCTGCGCTGAGTCTGCCGCGTGCGTCGTCGAGGCCGAAGTCATTGTCGCGACGACAGCATCGCGGATTGTCGCGGCCACATCGGACCAGGTGATGGTCAATCGTTCGTCAGTGCCCTGCGCCTGGCGAATGCGCGCTTCCCACCCTTCCCGCCTAGTGCTGTCCAACATTTCGGTGCGCACCGTCTCAGCTAGCGCTTGTGCGCTCGCCTCAGCCACGTAGACCGCAAGATCACCGCCGGCTTCAGGCAGTGACGAGGTCGCGGTGATGACGGCAGCCTTGCCGAAGGCCAGGCTTTCCGAGACCGGAAGCCCCCAACCCTCATAACGACTCGGGTAGACGGTGAATTGAGCGTGGGCGTAGAAGGCGGCCAACTCGGCGTCGGGCACGCTCGACGAGAGCAAGGCCACCTTGCCGCTAAGTCCGTTTGTGCGCACATAGGCGTCTAGGAACGCATCGCTATGCCAGCCGAGTCGACCGATGCAGACCAGATCGGGGACCGCGTCGGCACCGAGCTCGTCAATCAACTGCTGCCAAGCCTGCAGGGCGATGATGTGCTGCTTGCGGGATTCCACCGTGCCGACGAACAGTGCGTAGGCCCGTGGCCAGGGGGCGGACGACGCCTGCAGCACCTGCGGGAAGGCTGTCGGCGTGATGCCACAGGGCAATCGCGTAACAGCCCCGGGCGGCAGCGGCAGATCCTGCTCGGCGGCGTACGTAGCCAGATCCTTGCGACTCGATTGGGAGATAGCCGGAATCGCGCTGCCGGTGCGCAGGATCAGTTGCAGGTAGCGATGGAAGAGGCGGTTGACGGCCGCTGTGTGGCCCGTTTCTAGGACGGGGGTCAGGTCGTAGAGCAGGTAGACGCACCGGGCCCCGGCAGCATGGGCCGTCCAAGCGGCCTTCATCAGCACATCGCTAATCCACACCGCGCCCAGGAAGAGCATCGTGGTCTGCGCGTCAATGACGCAGGCCTCAGCCGTATGAGCCCGCGCTAAGCAGGCGCTGGCTGCGGTGGCTAACTCCTCCCGGCTGAGGGCAGCAACACCGCTGCGCGCCCCCGCTGCCAGCAGGGCCTGGGACTCCTGGTCGGTGAGTGGGACGAAACAGCCGCGGGCCCGATCCAGGACCACGGGTGCCCAAGTGATCGAGCTATCGCTGGACAGCAGGGGAACGGTCTCAGCAATCACCCGCTGCACGCCGGAAACGGACTCTCGCCGCTGCAGGAATTCCACCAGGTCGCTGACGTCCATGAGCACGACCGGCACCGCGCCAGCGTACGGCGCCCTGAGTGCAGGCCCTGAGTTCACGCTCCGAGTTCACGCTCCGAGTTCAGGTTCGGCGAACCGCGGTTCAGCCAAAATCCGCTAACGAGCGCCACCGAAGGCCCGGCACGTCGGCAAAAGCCCGGTCGGCGCTGATCAGTTCGGCCTCCAGTGACAGGGCCACAGCAGCCAGAACGGCGTCGAAGGGGCCCAGTGACGCTGCCGTGCTCCACAGGGCCAAGCCAGACTCGAGGTGACCTGGCCCCACAAGTTGCAGTGGGGCAAGCAGGGTGCTGAAGGCGCGGGCAAGCTCGAGCGCATCTTGGCGGGACCGCCGTCGGGCGCGCACATGAGCGAATTCCTGGATGACCTCGGGCGTGGTGTTGACACGGAGATGGCCCGCTCGAGCCTGGTCGACAACCAAACGTGCCGCGGCAGCAAGGGGATGTGCATCACCAACTGCATAGACCAGGACGGTCGTGTCCAGCAGGATCATGCGAAGGGTCCTGCTCGCAGGTCATCCAATTCACGCCGCAGTTCATCAATGTCGGGAACGTCCATCCGGTCGGCACTCAAGATTGCGTCGGCAGCAGCGTTACGTGCGTTCTCCGGCTGCACCCAGGCCAGATCGATGGCTTCTCGGACGAGGGCGCCCACGGACCTACCCTCACTTTTTGCCCGTGCCGACAGCCGCTGGTACTGCGCTTCATCAAGCAGCAATTGAAGGCGATGCGTGAGCGACATTCGGTCATCTTACACATGTGTATGTGTATGCGGCTAGACCTGCAATTCGTTGTCAACTTTCGCTTCAGGGACCCCGGGGGACACGGTCGGGGGACTCTGGCAGGGTATGCCCGACGTTAACGAAACGTTCATGTAGTGGATGGGGGCGGATGACTCGGAGGTGAGATGCTCCTCGGCCGGCACTTCCCGGCGGTCACGCCTCCGGTTCTCCAGGAATGGTGGCTCCAGCGGCGTCAGAGCTCGCTCGTCCTGCACGCTTGTCTACCTAAGTCCGGTTCGTCCTATCTCTACGAAGGCCTCGGTGCGTTCGGCGGGTATGGTCTGGGCAGCCTGGCGCCGAGCTACGGGGTCCGCGAAGACGAAATTGAAGTAGCCCGCCTTCGGCAGTACCCCCGCGGAAATTGGGTCTTCAAGCACCACGTGCGCCCCAGCGATCAAACCCGCCTGTTGCAAGACCGTTACGGCATTCGGGTGGTCGTCCAGGTTCGCAATCTCTTTGATGTGCTGGTCTCGATGCACGACCACATCGACCAGTACCTGCTGGATCCAGGCATGGCATGGCCGACAGTCCCCGTTGATCCCGCCCACTGGCCCACCATGACCGCCGAGCAGCGCTACCGCCTGCTTTCGGAATTCGTCAGCCCGTGGTTGGTGTCCTTCGTTGTGCGCTGGGCCTGGGAGATTCGGCTAAACCTGCAGCAGGATCGACCAGATGCGATCCTGCTGGTGCGCTACAAGAACCTGATCGCAGATCCTCAGGGCACCTTCGGTTGGTTATTGAAAACTCTGCAACCGACAGCGTCATCGCTGCCTGCCATGGATTTGGATCTTGGTCGCATTGATGACGAACGCAGTCTGCTGAACGTTGGAGTGCCCGGTCGTGGGCAGGAGGTTGATGAGCGGTTCCCGTTCATTCGGCAGCGCTTCACTGCACTCGCCGGGCCCTACCCGGATGTCAACGTGGACGCACTGCTGCATTGGGAGTCGCAGATGATGCGAGCCGAGGACTTGCTGTCCTGCTGAACCGATAGGTTGCAGACGTGCGCATCACCCCTGGTTCACTGACTGGCGTGTGGTGCTTCGAACCTATCCTGCGTGGCGATGATCGCGGGGTTTTTCTTGAAGCGTTTACCGCAACGTCCTTCCATGAAGCGACCGGTCACAGTTTTGATCTGCGTCAGATGAACATCTCGGTCTCCAAGGCCGGCACCGTACGCGGGGTGCACTTCGCAGATGTGCCTCCTGGCCAGGCCAAGTACGTGCAGTGCCTGGCCGGCAGCGTGCTGGATGTGGTCGTTGATATCCGCGTTGGTTCGCCAACCTTCGGCCAGTGGGAGGCGGTGGAGTTAGACGACACCAACCGCCGTGCGCTCTACATCAGCGAGGGGCTTGGGCATGCCTTCTGTGCCCTGTCCGAATCGGCCACGGTTGGCTACCTGTGCTCACAGCCCTACGCCCCGACTCGTGAGCACGGGGTGCACCCACTTGACCCGGAGCTTGGGTTGCCCTGGCCGAACGGAACTGAGTCACTGCTGTCGCCCAAGGACGCCGCGGCGCCACTGCTAGCCGACGCTCGCAAACAGGGTCTGCTCCCGGACTACGCCGCATGTCGCGCTTTCATCGACGCGCTTACTGGCTGACCCATCACTAACCGACTGGCTGGCACTCCGGACATAGGGGCGATGGGCGCATGACGACACGCACCAACTGCACCCGGTCTGGCCACTGATCGGCAAATCGCTGGAGTTGAACCCCGCTGACCGGCCTGAACCACAGCAGGGCAAGATTCATCTGCGGGTTCTTCACCAGCGACAGTTGCAGGTACTCAATGGCCTTGTCGTCGTACGGAAATGACGGTAGACCGGTGTAGAACTTGTTCTCCTGCTGCGTCATGACCCCGGTCAACGAGCGCACCCACAGGTTCGGCAGGGTGCCTGACCCGTCCCAAAGCATCGAGGTCAATTGCGGCACTTCAATCGCCTTATTGCGCGCTTCGATGATCGATTCACCGATCAACGCGTTGTTCACCGACTGCACTCGGGTCTGGCCGGCTGCCAGGCCCGGTGCCGCACCGAAACCGGGTAGGAAGGACTCAGGCAATGCCCCGACATAGCCGAAGCCGCCAGCCAGCAGCACCGCACCGATGGCCAATGCGATCACCGCGTCCACGGTGCCGCGGCGACGATGCCCAGCGTTGCGTACGGCACGGATCACCGCGGTGACAACGACTGCAGCCAGGCAACCGGACAGTGCGGCCAGTGTCGGCGCAGTCGCCAGGAACAGCGCCGCGAGCGACTTCAGCAGGTAATAGCTGCCGAGGCGGTCGACGTCAGCGGTGTCCGCGGCCGATGCCGCAACGATGATGAAAGGCAGGAAGCCCACGCCGGCTCCTGCGACCGCGACTCCGAGGGGCACAGCCCGCGCCCGCCAGAGCAGTGCAGCCACCCCGCAGGCGACCAGTGGTGCGGCGATCGCCATCCCGAGGTTGAACGGCACCATCCCCACGCCCACCGATCCCAGCCCCTCAGCCAGTGAGGAAGCTGTGCCACCGTCGTCCGCGGCCACGATCGCTCGCCCCTGCAGCCAGGTGATGGCGCCGACCACGAGCACCGTGCCCGCCGCCCAGGCAAGCGCAATGGCGCCCCTGGCTGCAGTTCGCTTTGACGCGTCCGAACCACGCCACAGCGCGACCGTGACAATGACACCGGCTGGCAGCAACCCAAGTACCAATGGCGTCCATAGGCCGATGACTGCGAGCGCACCCAAGGGCACCAGTGCTACCCCAAGCAACCGAGCACTGCGCCACGATCGGGCGGCGAGGTAACTCGTCACGGTCAGTACGGCCACACCCATGATGAAGTTGGTGAAGCCGGCGTTGAACATCAACGTTGGAAAGCCCAGGTAAGCGAACCCGGCAAAGACCAACACGGCAACCGGCCCCACCACGGCCGTGCCGGCCCAGCCGCGGGCTCCAGTGCGCGCGATACGGGTAGCCAGATCTCCGGCGACCCAGGCAAGTGCGGCCATGGACGCCGCAAAGCAGACAGCAGTCCACTGCAGGTAGGGCCAGAGCAGTGCAACGCGGTCCACGCTGCTGGCGGACATTGCCAGCGCGTCGGAGGCCAAGTAGGCCACCGACCAGGTGATGGTGTGCAGTGCCGGGTACCACTGATTCCAGGCGACAGAACCGTCCATGGTGGGCCAGCGCAGGCTGCCAACGTCGATGGTGTTCGCGAACGGGACGAAATGGCCCTGGTTATCCCAACCACTGAAGTACATGCCGCTAACCAGGTGGTAGGCGTCCTGGCCGACATAGGCCGCCAGCAGCCACCAGACAAGACCCGCCCCTAGGAGCAACACCAGTACATCGACGATCCGGATCTGTGGCAGTCGCGGCGTTCGCTTGATAACCAGCCACAGGAATAGACACGCGACGATCGCAATCGTCACGGCACTGCGTGCGCTTGTTGCAGTGACTGGCAGTGACCCACCCCGTGGCAGCACGATGGCCGCAATCCCCGCAACGAGCAGCAGACTGATCAGCCAACGCTCAATCAGGCCGCGTCCCCAGGGCGCGGCAATGCCCAGCATGATCACGCAAGCGACGAAACCAACAGGCGGTAGGAGCCACAGTGTCAGCACAGCCAGGATTGCGACCGCGCTGACGATGAACGTGGTCCGACGGTCCTGTTGCGTCGCCATCAGGAACGCCGAAACTCGATGCGCACCTGGACGGGGGCGTTCTGAATGGCACTGATCTCGGCGTTCTGTCCCTGAATCTGCATGCCGCGTTCTGCCACGGGCTCCCAGCCAGCCGGGCCGGTCACTCGCACAGTCAGCGTGCTGTCAACGAACAATGACTGCGGCTCGGCCTGCAGTTGGTAGGTAAGCCCGCCCGTTGCCGCGTCAGTGAACGTCCCCGCCGGCAGTTCGTAGGCAACGGACACCACTGCCTGACCGCCGGGCTTGGTCCAACCGACCAGACGAATGATCCGCTGCCCGAACCCGTCATCGGCGAATCCGCGGCCGTACTGCTGATGTCCGCGGAAGGGTCGCACGGTGAAGCCCTGCGGGTATGACGAACTGAAGTTCGTCGCGGCATTGGGCACGTAGAGCAAGTAGGCGTTTTTCGCCCAACTGGTCTCGTAGCCAATGCGCTCCGGTGGACCCTCAGGACGATCGGCCGGCGTGGCGTTGGTCATGGTCACCTGTTGACTCACCCGCGCCGAGCCATCCTCGGCCATCTGCACGGTCACCAAGACATTTCGTTGCTGGAAGACATCGACCT
>JAGWVT010000177.1 GCA_018970765.1 Actinomycetales bacterium | reverse complement strand
AATAACCGATCTGGCCTGATTCATTGTGACCCCAACAGCGGACTTCGTTGCCGACCGTGACGGCACAGGCGTGATCCCTCCCAACAGCGAGGTCTGTGGCTGCCTGGACCCCTCTCACTTCCACCGGGACAGCGGTGTTGCTCGCGAACAACTCCGCCCACTCTGCGCAACCGGGCCAGCCGCAGTTCCGAGGTCGATTCTCAGTCCGCGCCAGCGCACCCACCTGCCCCCAGGTGTTCTCACCCCAGCAACGGACTGTTCCATCGAGGAGCAGCGCACACGAGGTGTTACCTCCTGCAGCGACCTTTGCGACAGCACCGAGGCCTACGACTGCCGCCGGGTCATTCGACTCGGTGAATTCGGAAGAGCCGACTTGACCGAAGGCATTGGCGCCCCAGCAGGAGACCGTGTTGTCCACGTTGAGAACACACACGTGATCACGACCCGCAGCGACATCTTTCACCTCTGACGCCAAGTCCACGGGAACTGGCTCGGCCGAAACCGCGCCGCCGGTGACCAGCTGCCCGGACGCGTTGTCGCCCCAGCACCAGATTCGCCCATCGGCAGTGCGCGCGCAGGCGAAGCTACGCCCCGCTGCTATCTGCACAACATCGCTGAGCCCGGTGACCACACTAGGTGTGAGACTGTCCACGAAAGTCCCGTTTCCGATCTGGCCACGGCCGTTGGCCCCCCAACATCGCACAGTGCGGTCGACGAGCACTGCGCACGCGAAGTCCCCTCCCGCAGCGACTGCTTGCGCAGGCGGCATTTGCGAGACCCGCGTGGCCGCCGGCTGATGCGCTCGAAAGCCGTTACCCAACTGCCCAGAATCGCCGCGACCCCAGCACCATGTGCGTCCGCTGGTATCCACGGCGCAGGTGAACCCGCTGCCAACAGCCACTTCCGCTACCGAGACACCCCCCGCCACGGAAGTCGGCGAACGTCTCATGGTGGTCGTACCGTCACCGATTTGGCCAAACCCGTTGTCGCCCCAGCAGGTGCCGAGAGCATCCTTTAGAACAGTGCAAGTGACGCCATCTCCGAGCGAAAGTCTGCGGGTGCCGCCTGCGACGGTCGGGAGTCCGCGTCCGACGGCGTTCAGAGCGGACACTCGGAAGTAGTAGGTATCTCGCTGAACCAGACCGGTGACGCTCGCGGTCGTCTGGGACGACACGCCATCGTTGACCACTGTCCAGGAACCAGCGTCCCGCGAGAACTCCACGATGTAGTCCGACACCTCAGAGCCGTTGCCATCGGCCGCTTGCCATGACAAATGGACTTCAGACCCGGATTTGCTGGAAACTACGACATCCCGCACTGGTGAGGGCAACAGCCCCGACGCCGGCTCCGCCGAAGCCGTCACGATGTGCGCAGGGACAAGCAGGCTCAGAGCAACGGCGCCCGTCGCCAATGCCACGGCGCGCTGCCTGCGTGAACGCATGAGTTGACCCTTCATTTACCCCTCCGATGTCGAGCCACTGCTCTCGAGATGAGATTGCGACTGCATTCACGAGACAGTGGTTAGTTCTCCTGCAAAGACCTGGACTCCACCGACCTGAACCGTGTAGACAATGAGCCCTGGCTTCGCAAAGGTTGTGCTCAACACCGCGTTGCCTGAAGCATCGGTGACCGCATCTATCTGACGTCCATCGCTCAACTGAACCGTGACCGCCGTGGCTGGCGATGCGGTGCTGACTTTCCACACCGCGCTCTTGCCTGCCTTGATTTTCCAGAATGGGCCCAGCACCTTCGGTGCGTATGCCTTGGCTGACGCTGTGCTGCGCACATTCACCTTGCCAACCCGTGCTGTGTTGGTTGCCGCGAAGGTCAGGACGCCCGTGCGAGTCGCGGTGACCGTTGTTGAAGCGTATCCGTCCTCGTTTGCGACCAACGTGGCCTTCACCGCCCCTGTCAATGTCACGATTCCTCCGGGGCTCGCACCCGCGATATTCACGATGGAAGATTTGCCCAGCACGAGCACGGTGTCATCCACCCACATCTGGAAGCCCGGTGCCACCGGAATTCCCGGGCGGGCGGGACTGGCTGACGCGCTGGCACCGGCGTCGCTCAGCGCCCGCACGCTGACGGTGTACTTGGTTCGGTTCGTGAGGCCGGAGATGGTGCACGTCAATTGCTGTGTTGTGCACGTTGCGCCACCGGGCAACAGCGTGACCTCGTAGTCGAGTGCGCGGTAGGAGCCACCGTCATCAGCCGATGCCAACCAGGAAACCTTCAGCGCCCCGTCAAGCGGCTTCACCACAACTGC
>JAGWVT010000176.1 GCA_018970765.1 Actinomycetales bacterium | reverse complement strand
CGACAGTTTGCTATCCCGGACGAAGAGGTGAATGGCGATGCCGCGCCGCTCATGCTCTATGATCTCTTGGCCTCGCTTGCTCTCCGGCGTTGTAGCGTTCTGACTCTGCCAGTGGAAGTGATGCTCGTCGATCCAGTGGTCCTGGTACTTGTGTTGCTCAGCCTTACCCTGCTTGTTCAGGGTCACCAGCAGCACATGCGCCTTCTTGTTGTTCAATGTCACGTGGCCCACGTTCCAGCTGCCCGGGTTGAACGCCTCGCCGAACAGCGCGGGAATCTCCTCTCGCTGAAAGCGCTGGCTGATGACTAGGTCCAGCGGATCGACAACGCCGCGTAGCCGTGCCAGCGTGCGCATTTCGTCGGTGGCCCACATGTCCTCGTAGGCCGGGTTGTTAGCCTTTAGTACATACTGGCCGTCGCGGGTCTTGGTCACCACCCGCAGCAGGTACTGGTTGTCGCCAGACTCGTCCTGCCGCTCGATAGCCACCACGTTACCGGTAATCGAGCCGGCGCGAGTGGGGCTCATCAGTTCCAGCAACAGGTAGTCACCGTCGCGCACGGGGTTCTTGCCTCCATCCATGGAGTTGCCGGTAGCCCGCGCGATGAAGTGCCGAGTCGGGTCGAGCGGTCCGTACGCCGCCGGTAACGTGCGATGCTCTTCCGAGTCTGTGCGCCCCGTCTTGAAGTGGCCGCAGGCGATTTTCAGGTTCGGGAAGTATGGCAACTCCACGGCGTCGCGGCGTTTGGCAGGGAACAGCACCACGTTGCTGGCTGCCGGCTGGGGGTCTAGGCGAACCTCGTAGGCCGCCAAGCGGTAGTCCACCAACTCCTGCAGCATCGTGGCTAGTGCAGGTGCCATCTCCACGGGTACGCTTTGCGTCAGAGCGAAGGTTGATCCATCCAGCTTGAAGGGCGCTGTCGTGCCAGGAGGACGATTGCCGCCCGTCCAAGCCTTAACCGGGTTGTCGCGCCAATAGCGCGCCCATGCGGGGTCTGCAGCGGCGATGGTGCGCACCTCTGCCGGCAGGTCAGCCAGCAAAGGGCGGCGCCGATCCAGCACGCTGCGGGAGTGCTGCGCCAGTGCATCAAGTGCCACGGGCCGACGGAGGCCTTCCACTTCGAGCAGCGCCTCAAGCAGCACCATCTTGAAGCTCTTAGTCATCGCGGTGACCTCGACCTCGCGCAGCAGCGCCTGGAATTGATCGGCCACCGCCGACTCCAGCTCGGTCAGATCGCCCATCGTCCTTACCAGCGCAAACCAATGCCCGGCCTGCTGTCGCATCGCCTGTGCGCTACTACCTGAGCGATAGAATTCGCTCAGCGTGGGGCGCCGGCCGAGCACGTCGCGTAAGGCTTCGTAGTCTTTCTGCGGTCCTGTGCTGTCCAGTGACTTCAGGAAATTGATGATCTCGAGGTCGTAGTTGACGTAGCAACCTGCCGGCAGGTCCAGTGCTTGCCGCTCTGCCGTGCGTGCAAATGCGGCCAGCGCCTGGTAGGTGGAGCCCACGCCGAACAACGCTTGCGGCTTCTGCAGAAAGCTGTGGTGGTTCCCGATGAAGTCCAGTACCACCAATTGCTGCTTGCCTTCGCTGCGACGCAGGCCGCGGCCCAGTTGTTGCAGGAAAAGGATCTTCGACTCGGTGGGCCGCAGCATCATCACCGTGTCGATGCTGGGCAGATCAACACCTTCGTTGAACAGGTCGACTGAGAACACTACCTGCAGCGAGCCGGCGTGTAGCTTCTCCAAGGCCTGGGCGCGGCCGAGCGAGGAGCCCGAATACACCGCAGCGGCCGAGATGCCGGCGCGGCTGAACTGATCGGCCATAAAGTCGGCGTGACGCGTCGAGACGCAAAACGCAAGCGTGCGCTGTTGGGCTTTACTGCGCCACTCGCCTAGGGCGTGGCGCGCGCGGGCGAGCGTGGCCAGCTTGTTGGACAGCTGCTCCGGGTCGAACCGACCGTTGCGCCAAGGTACTTCGCGGTAGTCGACCGCCTCGTCTTGGATCCCATGATAATGGAAGGGTGCCAGCAGCCCGGCCTGGATGCCGGCGAACAAGTGACAGCTATAGACAAGGTTGTCGTCGCACAGCGAGAGAATGTCAGACTGGTCGGTGCGATCTGGCGTCGCCGTCAGGCCCAGCAAGAATGAGGGCGCAAAGTGCGTTAGTAGCCGCCGGTAGGAGCCGGCAGCGGCGTGATGGAATTCGTCGACGACGACATAGTCGAAATGCTGTGGCGCGAAACGCTCCAGATGCTCGGCTTTCGCCAGGGTCTG
>JAGWVT010000057.1 GCA_018970765.1 Actinomycetales bacterium | reverse complement strand
GGATTGGTCAGGCTGATGGGATGTTGCGCGGTTGGCACGCGAATAGCGCTGGCTGAGCTCCCAGGTGAAGTTGATGTCATGAGACGCAGCCTGCGCAGCGTTCACAGAATCTTCAGCACCACGCTCGGTGTTGTGGACAAGGCCCAGCAACTGCTGCTTGTGGATCTGGATCAGTCTCGACGGGTATCCGACTGCAACGGCCAGCGCGCCTGGACGGATGCCAGAGTCGGCTGCTTGGGTACAACCCCGTCGCCCGAGGAGGTCCCGCGCGCCCGGCGCACGATCCACGGGCCGAGGTACGAACCAGCCCAACGCAGGTTTCCAGCGGCACGCTGGGGCAACCTCGGAACGGTCAAGTGCCGTGGCGTCCGCCAGGTGTCATCGCCGACACCCAAGGCCTGAAGTGCCGCGGCCGCAGCAACATTGTGACCCTTTGCGGAAAGGTGTAGGCGATCCGCTGACCAGAGGTCATCCTCGTCGAAAACTGCCACGCCCCAGAAATCAACGAGATAGCACCCGTAATGTCGCGCGATCGCGCGCGTCGCGCTGTTCATCGCTCGTAGGCGCTCCCTGACCGCGCCCATAACCTTTGAGCGCCGGGCTGGGTCGCCGAAGGCAAACAGCAACACATCAGTGCCCTCGCCTCTCAGCATGCGCACACTGTCTTCGATCTGGGTCGCAACTGCACTGACATCGAAATGGCGTCGAAGGGCATCATTCACGCCAACGCCCAGCGAGACGAGGTCAGGCTGCAGCGCAAGCGCTGGTGAAATCTGCTCGGCGCGGACTTGGCCCGCGAGCCTGCCACGCACGGCCAGGTTCGCGTAAGTCAACTCAGGTTCACGCTGCGCGAGGCGTTCGGCCACCCGATCGGCCCAGCCCCGATGGCGACCATCCGGACCAAGGTCGTCGTTCAAACCTTCAGTGAAACTATCCCCGAGGGCTACGAATCGCTGCCACGGGCGAGCCTGGGTGGCGATGCGACCTGGGCGGTTCCCTGTCGAAGCGTTGGTGCTGACCATGTGTGCCGCTCAATTGGGCGCTGGTGTTGGCCCACCCGATAGGCGCCGGTGCGCAGTTCGGTACCAAAGGACCAGGGCGAGAATGCCGATAATGATCTGTGGGATGTAAGAGCAGGCACGCCAAACAAGGTCTGCCGCCGTTGCGTCTCCGGGGGCTACCCCGAACTGCGTCATGATGGCAATCATGATCGCGTCCACAGTCCCCAGCCCGCCTGGAGTGATGGGCAGCATCAGGCCCAACTGGGCGATTGCGAAAGCCGCGAACACGACGAAGATCGACGTTCCGTCATTGCCCCAGCCTTCGATGCCGCGCACGGTCACATAAAGAATCAAGAACTGTGTTAGGGACACCGCGACCTGAGCGCCGGTGATCGCCAGCCAGCGGTGCGCCAGCAGATCGGCCATGTCAGCGCGGAAGCGCTCAACAGGACCCAAAACATCGACCTGCCGAAGCGGTTTGATCCAGCGGCCCAGGCCATGGCAGCAGCGATTTCCGAGGGTGCCAATCGCGGTGGCAAGCCGCGGTGAACGCATGACGAGGACGAAGGTCACGACTGCCGCAACCAGGATGACGATGCCGAGCACCGCCGTACCCAGGTAGGAACCAGTCCCTTGACCGGACAGGCCGATGGCGGCCACGCCAAAAATCGGCAGTCCAAGTGTGACGAACGTGCTCCATAGGCCAACCGCGGTGATGGCAGCAGTCGCGGCAGTGGGTGTGATGTTCCTGGTGGCCAACATGCCGAACTGGACCGCCAAACCCAGGGCCCCACCACCCGGCACACCATTACTAATGGCAAAGGCAGCTTGATTGACCTGCTGGGACGGCCAGTAACGCAATCCGGGCGTGGCTGCCTTGAAGGGCAGGCCGTAAGCGGCCAGATAGACGACGACGGTGATGACGACCAGCGCCATGGCGCCGTAGCCCATACCCTCCAGGGAGGCCCAGGCCTGGCTGTAACTGCCGATCTGGGGAATGACCTTCCAGAAGATGACGACGATGACGGCCAGGCCAACGATGCCGAGGATGATCGAACGACGGGTATTCAGCAAACCCTGGGTGCTCGGCGCCGGTTGCGTCACGGCGCAACCATGCCATATCTGATGGGCCTTAGGTCCCGAACGGGGGGCACCGGTTGCGTCCGGCGAGCAGTTCGGCAGGATGCCGGTATGCGACTGGACCACCTGTCCTATGCGTGTCACAAGTCCGAACTGGCAGACGTGGTGCAGCGCATCGGTTCGGACCTTCAAGCGAGCTTCATTGATGGCGGCCGCCACCCCGGGTTCGGGACACAGAACTTCATTCTCCCGTTGCAGGGCCACTGCTACATCGAGGTCGTGGCAGCTCTCGACCACCCCGCAGCCGACAAGGCTCCGTTCGGACGCGCCGTCCAGCAGCGGGCCGATGCGGGTGGCGGGTGGCTCGGCTGGGTTATTGCCGTGGACGACCTCACCTTGATTGAGCAGCGCCTCGGTCGCAAGGCCGTTGCTGGCCGACGTGTGCGCCCGGATGGGGTGGAACTCACCTGGGAGCAAATCGGTGTTCTCGATTTGATCGACGATCCACAGTTGCCCTACTTCGTGCACTGGACGCAGGATCCCGACAAGCACCCGGCAGCAGGAGCTGCAACGGTGTCAATTCAGTCCGTCGAAGTCAACGGCGACCCTGGCACCGTCGCGGCATGGCTCGGGGAACCTGTGGAAGTCCCACTCGCAGACATCACCGTTCAGTGGACTCCGTTTGATCCCGACGGAGATCCGGGCATCTGCGCCGTCACCTTCGCCACTAGCGCAGGCAGCGTTCGAATCGACTGAGTTTCCCACCGTCACCGCCTAGGCTGCCGTTATGGCCGATGCCCCCAAGCGTGTGTCCTCTGCATCCACTCAACCACGAACCCGCATTCAGCGTCCGACGGTTGCTGGGACGGCGGGTGGTCCAGCGACCTTGCAGTCCATCGCCGGAACCACGTGGCGCCTGCTGATAGTCCTTGCCGGCATCGCTGTGCTCGGTGTGATCGCTGGACGCATCTTCCCGGTGATTTTCGCACTGTTCTTCGCCATGCTGGTAACAGCCTGGACACAGCCGTTGATGAATCTGCTGCACCGCATAATGCCCAAGGTCATCGCGATGATCCTGGCACTGTTGGCCATCGCGGTCGCCATCATCGCGATCCTCACATCGGTTATCGCATCCACCGTCAAAGAGGGCCCCAAGCTCGTGCAGTCCATCGAGTCCGGCCTGTCGATCCTGGAGGGATGGCTCAAAACTGGTCCGCTGAAACTTGATGATGCCCAATTCGCCTCGCTGCTGGATCAAGCACGCAATGCAGGAGGCGCTGTCGCTAAAGGCTTGATCGGCGAGACTCTGGGCGTCCTCGGATCACTTGGCACGCTCATCATTGCTGGCTCAGTATTCATTTTCGGCGTGATCTTCTTCTTGCTCACTCCGGACAAGGTTTGGGGTTGGTTGATCTCGTGGACACCCAAGCGTGCGCAGTCGACCGTTGACACATCCGGTCGCATCGCGTGGGAGTCAATTTCGGGTTACACCCGTGGGATCGTCGTCGTGGCGTTCTGCGATGCGCTCCTGGTGTTTATCGGGTTGCTCATTCTTCAGGTACCCCTTGCACCTGCCCTCGCGGCCGTTGTGTTCCTGGGCGCGTTCATTCCCGTCGTCGGCGCACCCATTGCGACATTCTTCGCCGCTGTGGTGGCCTTGGCCGAACGCGGCCCCGTGATTGCTCTGCTGGTGATCTTGCTGACGGTGATCGTCGGCTCATTCGACGGTGACGTCCTACAACCTCTGGTCATGGGCAAGGCAGTCAATCTTCATCCGCTAGCAATCGTCTTCGCAATTGCTGCCGGTGGTATCGCTCTTGGGATCGTGGGTGCGCTTATCGCGGTTCCGATTGCGGGGGCGCTGTACGGCGTCGCGAAGTACCTGACCGGTCGGGACTCAGATCATCCTCGAGTGCCCGCACCTACCTGAGATCGGTCGGTCACGAGCACTCCCCTATCTCGACCGGGCATCCGATGACATGGTCGTTGACCAATCCACAGGCCTGCATAAGGGCGTAGGCCGTCGTTGGTCCGACAAACACGAAGCCGGAGGTTCGTAGCTGCCGGGCCAGCGCGAAGGATTGCGGTGTCTGGGCCGGCACCTGGTCCATGCCGGATGGTCGCGGATGATCGGGCTGGGCGTACCGCCAAATCAGAGCATCAAGGGCGCCAGGTCCATGTTCGGCCTGAAGCTCCAAGCAGGCCCGAGCATTTGCAATCGCGGCACGTACTTTGGCACGGTTGCGGATTATTCGCGCATCCTGAAGGACCGCGGCTACCCAATCCTCATCGCGCTGGGCCAGTTGATGTGGGTCGAAGCCATCGAAGACCTCACGCAGGTCAGGTCGACGAAGTAGGACGGTTCGCCAGCTCAACCCTGCCTGGAAGGCCTCCAGGCAGATGCGCTCGAACAGCGCCTGGTCACCACGGACCGGACGACCCCATTCGGTGTCGTGGTACTCGAGCAGCGCCCCAGGTAAGGCCCAACCGCATCGACCATCGTTCACTCGATCGTCAGGCACTGGATGGTCAAGCCCTGGCTCAAAGTGGACTGGGTCGAAGGGCACGCAGGCATCGCACACCAAGTTCGTGATCCTCAACCTGGGGTAGACCAGAAATCCCGAGGATGCCGACCAAACCGACTCCGGTCACGATGATTGGGATGCCACCGCCATGCGCCGCGAATTCACTGAAGGGCAGCCCGGTGGCTTCATTGAAGTCCAAGCCGCGTTCCTCGTAGCGCACTCGCACCGCAAGTGTCGGCAATTCGTAACGCAGCACTACGGCAGCCTTGCGCGCGAGCCAGGTGTCGTTGTCGACTGTTGACCCGGGCAGGGCCGCGCGATATGCGACGCGCGCACCGTGGCGAACCTCGATAGTGATTGGCAGCTCATCCACGAGCGCAAGCTCGGTGACCGACTGGCCAAGTCGCACCGCATCCACGAGCGTAAATGAGCCCAGCTGGAGCGACTCTGCTTCGGCAAGTCGCTGGGCGTAGCTCAATTCCCCCGTCACCTGTGGAGTCTGCATGGCTCAGTTCAGCACATCCAGTGTCGAATCCTCACAGTCCCAGGCCGAACAGCAGATGCCCACGATCCAAGGACCGTCCATTACTAGGCGAACCGCACGCACTTGGCGAGGCTCCTGATCAGCAAGCTCAGCCCCAGCAATTTCTTCCCCCACGAGAACCATGGGTCCACGACGCCCAAGTACCGGCCAGCGCCGAAGGCTCCCCTGCAGGCCCAAACCTGATGCCTTCGCAGCAGCCTCCTTGGCCACCACGAGACCAAGTGCTCCAATCTCGCTATCGATCAACGCTTGCTCGCGCTCGTCGAAGATGCGGTCCAGAGCCGGCAGTCGGCGTTCTGCGTGCTCCACATCGATACCCACCGGCGCACCTGGCGCACTGGCTACGGCAATGACGAACCCGGTGCCCGCGAATTCGCCGCGGACCTGGACGTTTCGCGTGTGAGCCAGCGACACTTCTGGCGCCACGGATCCGCAAGCGGCAATCCTTGGCGCACCGTGGAAGCTGACCTGCACGGGCAGCTGATGGGCTGCCAAGATCGGATACCCGAAGGTGGCCTGCCAGTCACGCACTGACTCTTTCAATGCGACTCGGCCGAGCAGCCACTCCACGCGGCGTGTGCCATGCAATTGATCACCTACCGCGCGTTCATCAGCCTGCAGCTGCGTCCAGCATCGCTCGAGCAGGGGCGCACTTTCAGCATGTTCCATGGGTAGCTCCACAGAGCGGATGACCGGGGCGCCAAGACCGCGTGCAGCCCACTCGTGACTCAGACTCTGCGCGCAGGTCCACGCAGTCGTCACCCAATCGTGCTCATCCACCCCTCCCGGAAGACCGGACGGGTTTGACGTTTGATCGGCCAACACCTGTGGAATCAGGAACGTTGCTCGTAGAACCGCAGTTCCGTGGGCTCGCGCATGAGTTCGCTTTCCAGGCGCCCGATCGCTGCAACATGCTCGGTGGCCATGTGTGCGTTCCAGTGCTCCCGCGAGGACCACTTCTCGATCATCAACCAGGTGTCACTCGCCTCGCTGTCACAGACGAGGTCATACAGTTCGCAACCCGCTTCCGCCCGGGTAGCCACCTGTAACGACGCCAAGGCCTGGGCCGCCCGTTCACGCTCATCGGGCTTTGGCCTGATGACTGCGATGAGGTACAGCGGGTCCACAACTGGCTCCTCTCCGTTCGGGTCGATCCCCGAGCCTGCCAGTAGGGCGGCAAGGTCGCGACAGGGCACCAGGCTACGGCGGCCCGCAGCGTCGAAGGCGAAGATGGCGAACTGACCGAACTCCTCTGCGATCGAGCGCACGGCAGCGACCGACGCGCCCCAAATACAAAAACCGGACTCATGGAACGGGGCGAACTGGCGCTCACCAGATCCAGGTACGGCTCTACCGTCTGCCGGCCATATCTCGAATGGCGTACTTCGCGAGGCCAGCTCGACCGCAAGGCGTTCGGCCAACGCTGCATTGTTGGTCAGGTTTTCAGCCAAGGTGGGTCGGGTAAAGCCGGGATTCCAGGCAGTCAGGACTCGAGCCGGCTGACGGCGAACGCGGCACCAGTCGGCCACTGGTCGCCAACCCTGCGCTCCGGCGGCGACGACAAGGGTTTGCTGATACGACACTATGAGCTCGCGGACCACGCTGGGGTTTGTCGTCAGGTCAGCCACGCCCGGATGCTAGGGCGACGTAGCCCCAGGACAGCGACGCTGCGATGACCACCCACACCTGATACGGCAGCAACGCCACTGCGAGCCAAGGAGCGGCGTTGAACGCGGCCACCAGTATCGGGATGGTGAGCAGGGCCGCCAGGGACAGTGCGATCGCCGATGCCGTCAGGCTGTGCGGTACGTAGAAGAGGTATGCCCAGGCGATGGCGCAGGCCACCGAAGCGCCGAAGAATCCCAGGAAAACAGCGACCACGTGGGTGGGGGCACGCAGCGGGATCAGTACCGCAGCAATGCCAAGGACGACGAAGTTGTACGGCCAAATCAACCCGAAGACCACGGAGGGTGGTTGCCACCACGGCTTCTGAAGGTTTACGTACCAGGAGTCCCCCGTACTCACCCAGCGACCCGACAGCACCACGTAGGCAATGAGAATTCCGATGCCGACGACAATGGCCGCCACACGCCAGGCTGTCGCCTCGCCTCCCGCCATTTGTTCAGGTTACTGTGAATGTACTCGGGGAACCACCCCGCGTCGACGTGCGTCACAGCGCCGGTAGTCGTTCCTGCGCGAAGCGCAAACGTACCGTGGTGAATGTGAAGGAGGCGCCATGCGACTGGTTGACCTGAAGGGCAGCCCGCGGTCGATCGTGCGGCTGAGCAGCGGACTCGCTGTAGCTGCCGTGGCAATGATGGTGCTGGCCGCCTGCGGATCCTCAAGCGATGGTATGACCTCGGCCGAGGTTGCACCCATGATGGAGCCCGCGGTTAGTGGCGCAGATATGGGCATGACCACCGGTGCCGTCAGTACCAAGGTCGACCGACAGATTGTCCGGACCGCCTACCTGAGCCTTCGGGTATCCGACGTCAACGGCGCCGTGAATTCCGTTATCGCAGCAACCACTGCCCAAGGTGGGCTGGTGGTGAGCGAGGACATCTCGGGACAGGGCGACTCGCTGTACGCCAACGTAACGACACAGGTTCCCGCTGACGAGCTCGAAAAGTATCTCGAGTCACTCAAGGCATTAGGCACAGTCGACTCCGTCAATGTTTCTAGTCAGGACGTCACAACTCAAGTTGTTGACCTCGATGCCCGAGTTGCCGCGCTCAATGCGTCAATCGATCGCCTTGATCAACTACTCGCCCAGGCAACCAACGTCACGGACCTCATTACGATCGAGACTGAGCGGACCACGCGGCAGGCGGAACTTGATTCCCTTGTCGCTCAACGCAAAGCTCTCGGCGAGCAGGTTGCCATGTCAACGGTAACCGTGGGCATCTCGGCCCTTGCCGGAAGTACCGAATGGTCTCCACCTGGGTTCATTCCAGGTTTGCAGACCGGTTGGTCCGCACTCATAAGTCTCACCAACCTGCTCATCACGGTCGCCGGCTTCCTGGTGCCTTTCGCCGTCGTGATCGCAATCATTGTGGTGCCGTTGGTCTGGTGGCTAGTACGACGAGGACGTCGCAAGAAAGGCGCCGCGCCCACGCCGTAGTGGTGAGGGCGCGAGCCTGCCAACGGGCTAGCGGGTATTGGTGATGACCACGACCTGATCACCATCCGCGAAGTCGATGACCTCTTCCTTGGTCGGGTTTACCCGCACCCCGCCCGGAAGGCAGTCTGGGCGAGAGGTGGCCGAGGCGCTTCGGTAACCGATCACGACCACTCCCCAGGCCCTGGCTGCGGCCACTACATCATCGAAGGTGGCCTTGCCATTGGGCAGGTAGCGCGACGCCGGATGCAGGGCAATCGCTGTTCCATCGGAATCAAAGAGGTCATCAAAGACGGCGACCAAATGCGGGCTCTGGCTCAGTTGAGCCAGCAGCAGGCTGATCAGCCGCTGGGACACGATGAAGTCATCCCGGTCGCCCTGGGTGGCAAGTTCTACATCGTTCGGATCGAGTAGTTCAGCAACCACATTGCCCTGGGGTTGCTGGAATGCGGTCCGCACCTGCATGAGGGTCAGTAACACCCGCGCATCGGCTTGATCCACACCAAAGTTCTCGCGATCACACAGGAGCATCACGTGGTCATAGGGGCCATCCTCGAGGACCGCACTGATTGAGGATCGCGAAATGGGATCGCCGGTTCGTACTGACACCACCTGATTTGACAGATCAAGGCGCTGCAGGTCTGCCATGACGTCATCAAGTTCATGGGAGGAATCGTCAATCAGGATCACCAATTCCGAGCCCCGAGCCACATGGGTCTCGAGTTCGCGGACAATCAGTGGCGCCAAAGGACTCCAGCCGATGACGAGCGCTCGTTCAGTTCGAGCCGGCAAGGGCTTCCATACGCGATCATCATCGACCTGCCATGCGGCTGGAACACGATCAAGAACGAAGACGGAGTCATCCTCGGCAATACCAATGGCCGAATCGCCAGCTTCGATCATGCAATCTGGCGTCGGATTGACGAGGACCTGGCCGTTGGCCTTCTGCACACCGATGATCGTCGAGGCACTACTGGCCAGCACTAACTGGCCGAAGTTCATGCCATGCAGCTCGGGCGGAACCACCCTGGTGTACAGCTCGTCGCCATCGAAGTCCAGGAGTTCCTGGTAGATCGCCCCGAGTCCGGACGCTCGGGAAACCTGCGCCGTAATCCGGGCTACCACCTGTGAGGGCGTCACTGTGATGAGGCGCTTTCCAAGGACTTGGCGAAGGCCTTCGGCGACATCCACGTTGTCCAATTCGGCGACGATCGTGCACTCCCCGTCCGGTCCAATGAGACGATCGAGGCCGAGGACCACCTTGACGACCTCAGCGGCAGAGTCGGCGCCATCCTCGCTGAGCACGATCGCAGCCTTGGCCGTCCGTGGGCTGACGCGAGCAAGGTCGTTGAGTCGTGTCGGCGCTCCAGCTCTGACGACCAAGCGAGTGGTACCCAGGTCCTTGACGTCACGTCGAATTTCCTGGGTGACCTCAACGGGGTCGTGGCTGGTGAGGACCACCACAGCTCGGCCTCGTTCACTTCGATTAGCTTCCACCAGTTCGGCGATGATCACCGGAAGCTTGTCGCTGTACCCAATAAGCAGGGTGTGCCCAGACTCGACGACCATGGAGCGTCCGCGGCGCAGCTCCTCGAGGCGGGAGTCGATGCTGCTCGAGATTAAGCCGATGATCGTCGCGCCGAGAAAGATACCGATGACGGTGACGCCCAACATGATCAATCGGAAGCGCGAGCCCTCATCACCGCTGAAGGTACCCGGATCCAGTGACCGCGTAATGGCCAGCCAAATGCCCTCGCTGAACGACGTACCGCTATCACCGGGACCAACACCGCTAATCCAAATCGCGAATGCCACAACACTCACGAAGACCGCGGTGAGGCCGGCCAGCCAGATGAGCACGACCCACAAGCCCCGAGCCAGAGCGTTGTCCACGCGGTAGCGAATACGTTGCCGGATGCTGACCTTCATTGCAGGACCTCGACTCTTGTGGATGTGTTCACAGCGGGACTACGGGATTTTGGACTGCGACGCCCAAAGGTTGATATCGGATTCCACGGCAAAGCTGTCGATCTCCGCGAGCTCCTCCGGGGTGAATGTGGTGTTTCGAACCGCTCCAGCGGTCTCAATGAGCTGCTCAGGACTACTGGCGCCTAGGAGCGTCGACGTGACTCTGGTGTCTCGCAGCGTCCAGGCGACCGCCATCTGCGCGAGCGTTTGCCCACGACGATCGGCGATGGCAGCAAGGCCGCGAATGCGCTCCAGGGTCTGGTCGTTGATCATCTCGGGGGCCAGTGACTTCCCCTGTGCTGCGCGGGAGTCATTCGGGACTCCTCCCAGGTACCGGGAGGTCAGCATCCCTTGCGCGAGCGGGCTGAACGTTATGCAGCCGACGCCGAGACGGGCAAGCACGTCAAGGAGACCATCTTCAATCCATCGATTGAGCATCGAGTAGGACGGCTGATGAATGAGCAGCGGGATACCCATGTCCGCGAGGATGCTCGCCGCACGCTCCGTGCGACTCGGTGAGTAGGACGAGATGCCCACATAGCGCGCTTTGCCGGAATTCACAGCAGTGGCCAGCGCTCCCATACTCTCTTCGAGCGGCGTCTCCGGGTCTGGTCGATGGTGGTAGAAGATGTCCACGTAGTCCAGCCCCATGCGCTTCAGGCTCTGATCCAAACTCCCCAGGATGTACTTGCGCGAACCCAAGTCTCCATAGGGACCGGGCCACATGTCCCACCCTGCTTTCGTCGAAATGACGAGTTCCTCCCGCAGGTTCGCGAAGTCCTCGCGCAAGATGCGACCCGCATTGATCTCCGCAGTCCCATAGGGCGGCCCATAGTTGTTGGCCAGGTCGAAGTGCGTGATGCCTAGGTCGAAGGCAGTCCGCAGAATGGCTCGCTGAGTGGCAATGGGGGTGTCGTCACCGAAGTTATGCCAGAGCCCGATCGTCACCTCAGGCAGCATTAGGCCACTGCGCCCACAGCGCCGGTAGGGCATGCGGCCGTCGTAGCGCGCTGGTTCGGGTACGTACTGATCAAGGAGTGGCATGGCGGCATCCTGGCATGTGCCCTATCTGCCGGGGCACTCCTGGGGGTGACGCGTCACCAGGCGAGCGGTAGTTTTCTCACCAGGCCAACCACCTGTCCGCACGTTGCCGTCACGATGATCGGGAGCCTCGCTATGAGCACTGTTCCGCTGCTGCCCATGAACGACGGGCGCTACATCCCCCAGATTGGTTTCGGCGTCTGGCAGGTACCTGACGACATCGTGACCGAGGCCACCCTGACTGCGTTCGATGCCGGCTACCGACATGTAGACACCGCAGCGGTCTACGGCAACGAACGCGGAGTCGGTGAGGCGATCGCCCGCAGCGGCCTGGATCGAGACGATCTGTTCATTACAACCAAGGTCTGGAATGACCGCCAGGGCTACGAGCAGACGATGCGCGCCTTCGAGACCAGCCTTGGGCTGCTGGGTATTGACGAGGTCGATCTTTACCTCGTCCACTGGCCGACCCCTGCGCGGGACCTCTACCTAGATACGTGGAAGGCACTCATCGATATCCATGCAACAGGGCGGGCTCGCTCTATTGGCGTTTCCAATTTCCATGAGGCGCACCTGGTGCGGATCATTGATGAAACTGGCGTGATTCCTGTGCTGAACCAGATCGAGTTGCACCCCTGGCTACCCCAGACGCATCTTCGCGAGGTTGACGCCAAGTTCGGCATCCTGACCGAAGGCTGGAGCCCTCTGGGGTCCGGGCAACTCATCGACGACCCGGTCATCGGGTCGATCGCCAGCAAGCACGGCTGCACCGCGGCCCAGGTGATGGTGCGCTGGCAGATTCAACTGGGCAACGTCGTGCTGCCAAAGTCGGTCACGCCAGAGCGGATTCGGCAGAACATCGACGTCTTTGGCTTCAGTCTGGACGCCGAGGACATGGCCCAGATCGCCGGACTTGAGTCGGGCAAGCGCACCGGGCCGAATCCCGACGAATTCAACGAACTCTGAGTCGAAGGGACACAACCTCCATGCGACTCATGCGACTGGGCCCGGTCGGGTCCGAACGCCCGGCGGTACTCATCGATGGTGACCCCCGAACCGATGGACAGGTCGTTGAAGTCGGCGACGCCGTTGAGGACTTCAACGAGGGGTTCTTCGCCTCCGGCGGGCTTGAGGCGCTGCGCTCGCTGGTTGCCGAGCGTGTGGCCGCCGGCCTGGTGCAGCCTGTTGCGGGGCGGCGAATCGGGGCGCCAATCGCTCGCCCGCATCAGATCCTGTGTATCGGACTGAACTATTCCGACCATGCAGCTGAGACTGGTCAGCCTGTTCCGAACGAACCAATTCTGTTCAACAAGGCACCGAACACCCTGGTCGGACCCGATGACGACGTACGTATCCCGCGTGAGTCGACGAAGACTGACTGGGAGGTGGAACTGGGCATCGTGATGGGCAAGCGGGCCAGTTACCTTCCCGACCACGCCGCGGCCATGGATGCCATCGCTGGCTTCGTGCTCGTCAACGACGTTAGCGAACGCGCCTTCCAGACCGAACGCGGTGGCCAATGGGTCAAGGGGAAATCTGCGGAAACCTTCAACCCGGCTGGACCATGGTTGGCCACCCCGGACGAGATCCCCAACCTGCTGGCTCTCGACATGTGGCTTGACGTCAACGGCGTGCGCCGTCAAACGGGGTCAACGGCAACCATGGTGTTCCCGCCACTAGAAATTGTTCGGTACTGCAGTCAATTCCTGGTGCTGGAACCTGGCGACCTCATCAACACCGGCACCCCACCCGGGGTCGGCCTTGGCCACAAGCCACCGATCTATCTCCAGGCCGGGGATGTGATGGAACTCGGCATGACCGGCCTGGGCACCGGTCGGCAGCAGGTGATCGGACCCCGCTAGCTGTGCGGGCCTTCACGCTGACCGGAGCTAGGACCTGGTCCGTTCAGCAGCTCCCCGATCCGAATCCTGGCCCAGACGACGTTCTGATCCAGGTTCACCGGGTGGGCCTTTGCGGAACTGACGTTGAACTCTTCACCGGCGAGATGGCCTACTTCGCGCAGGGTCATACCCGGCATCCCCTACAGATCGGCCACGAGTGGTCAGGCCAGGTAGTAGAGATCGGTGCGAACGTCGATAGGTCTTGGCTGGGACAGCGGGTCAGCGGCGACACCATGATCGGATGCGGCCAATGCCACCGGTGCCTTAGCAATCGATGGCACGTATGCGACAACCGTCAAGAGATCGGCGTACGCAGCGGGTGGCCCGGAGCCATGGCGGAGTTGCACCTGATGCCGGCTCGTGCACTACACGCGCTGCCGGACGCCGTTGACTACGCGGCAGGGGCAATGGCAGAGCCGGGTGGCAATGCAGTGCGCTGCGTGGACGCCACTGGCCTTGGCGCCGGAGCCCGTCTCGGTGTGATCGGGACCGGCACCATTGGACTGTTGGTCGCCATGCTTGCCCAGGCACGTGGGATCGAGGTGCATCTGGTCGCGCAGGACAATGCGCATCAGGAGTTCCCTCGCGCACTCGGCTTCCAGTTCGTTCACACGTGGACCTCTATTCCCTCCCAACCGTTCGCGGCAATCGTTGACGCATCAACGGATGCGTCAGTGCCCTCTCGCGGCATTGAGCACGTCGAGCCCGGTGGCCGCATTGTCTACATCGGATTAGCTGAAGTGCCCAGTCCAATCGATACCAGGCGCCTGGTGTTCGCCGATCTAACAGCGGTCAGCATCCTCGGAGCCGGCTACGGGCTCCCGCACGCAATCAGCGCCTTTGCTGCCGGGGCGGTCGATCCACGACCACTCATAGCCGCCACCGTCGGCTTGGATGAAGTCGGTGACGTGCTCGGCGGCTGGAAACCACCACAGGCTGGCCTCGGGCCCAAGATCCAAGTCGACCCGCGTCAGTAAGCAACGCACCATGGCCCAGGAACCTAGCCCAATCGTTCGTTGACCTCAGCGGCAACAAATTCAGCGCGTAGGCGGTTTCCCCGCGTATTTAAGTGAAGTGCATTTGAGAAGCCAACATCCTGGGCCCGCCCGTA
>JAGWVT010000175.1 GCA_018970765.1 Actinomycetales bacterium | reverse complement strand
GGTTGCAGAACTCCAGAATGGACCACAGCTCAGCCAGACGGTTCTCAACGGGAGTACCCGTCAGGGCAATCCGACGGTCGGCCGGGATAGACCGTATGGCGCGAGCCTGTTGCGACACTGGGTTCTTGATGTTCTGGGCTTCATCCAGAATCATGTGCGACCAGCCGGTCTCGGCCAGCAGCTCGGCGTCCATACGTGCGATGACGTAGGTGGTGAGAATGACGTGGTGGCCGGTCTTGCGCCGAGCCACATCGCGCAGAATCGCGGCGCGATTGCGGCCATGATAGCGGTGCACGGTGAGGTCGGGGCCGAACTTGCGCAGCTCGTGCTCCCAGTTTCCGAGGACCGACGTTGGACACACGAGCAGGGTGGGGCGCTGCTGACACACGTTGCGGCCAAAGTTCGACAGCAGGAGCGCGATCACCTGAATGGTCTTTCCCAGACCCATATCGTCAGCCAGACACACACCGAAGTTCATGTCCGTCATCTGCGACAGCCAGGTCAGGCCGTTCAGCTGGTACGGGCGCAGCGTACCCCGGAACGAAGGCGGCACCGGCACACCTTCAATTGTTCCGCGGTTACGGATGGCATCCACAAGACGGCGAATCTCGCCCTCCGACACCACCTCAATCTCTCCGCCTTCGGCGGCCATGCTGCCCGACAATGCGGCTGCCAGCGCCGCAGCCCGATCCATCGTGCCATTCGCTTCAGCCCCTTCGAAGAGCGCTCGCATCTGCGACATGGCGTCCGGATCGACCGCCATCCACTGACCGCGCCACTGCACAAGGGGCTGTTTCATCGATGCAATTTCGCGAAACTCCTCGGGTGTGAGCTCGTGCTCACCCAGGGCCACCTGCCAGTGAAACGAAGCCAGCGACTGCATGCCGACCTTCGATGGTGCCAGACCAACCTCATCCCAGGGGGACTGGTCACCCACGTGCAGCCGAAGTCGAAGGCGCTGCTGCCCATCGGCGCGCAGCCCGGCAGGCACGCGAATGCCCACACCAAACTGATACAGAATCGGGCCGATGTGCGAGATGAACTCCCACGCTTCTCCCGTCGTCAGCATGACGCCAAACGGTTTGGGCTCCGTCATGGACCGCAGCACCGGTGGGAACAGGCGGCAGGTCTCGGCCAGAGACTCCAGCAGCGTCTCGTGCGGCTGATCGAAGCTGCGCTCCCCCAAAACGACTCGCTCCTGCGGATGCCGCCACAGCTCGCGTGCGTCCACAACAGCCGTCGGATCATCGTTGGGCTGCAGCAGGTAGCGCAGATACCAGGCGTCAGGGAACATCGACGTCTCGGGGGAGCTACCCGGCTGTTCCAGCTGATACGCAATGCTGTAAGGCGTACCCGAGGTCACCCGGGGACGCACGGGCGAAGCCCAACGGTTGACCTCGTCAATCAGCGGCTGCTCAATCAGGCCGGCAGACTCAAAGACCGCGTCGGCCGCGGTGAGCGCGTAGCGCCACCGCAGCTCCCATGACGCCAGATCGCGGTTGTCCTTGCGCGGTTTGTCTTTGGCCGTCGACGGCGCAGCTTCGCGTGCAATCGCGTCCGCCACGCTGTCCATGAACGAACGCAACAGCGTGGACGGCTTCCAGATCATCGTTTCGGGCGTCACCGGCTTGCGCTTGCGGCGCCGACGATTCTTTCGCTTGCGACGAGCGGCCTCGTGCGCCTGACCATCCGAGAGCACCAGGGAATAAGCGGCGATCGGCATGGCGCGCTCCAGCGCGGCGATGCGATCCCGGGTGTCGGCGGTCATGTTGGTGATCGCCCAGCGGGCCCACGGCACATCCTTGTCGGCCCGGTCCAGCAGCGGCACCATGTGCCCACGTGCCACCAGCTCGACAGCCAGCTTCGCAGCCAGCGACCAGACACGCACCGAGTCGCTCACACGCTTCCGTCGAGCCTCTTCCAGGTCAAGCCGCACCAGACCCCGCACCGTCTCTACCAGCGGCAACTTGATGCCCATCAGCTCGGCGATTTCCCACTCCTCGGTCTTGTTCCGGGTCGGCGTAGGAATCATCAGCTCCAGCTTGCCCGTTGGCGGACTCTTGCCGCGCCGCAGCACGCCAAGCGCTCCCAACGCCTTGCGAGCGTAATCCACGCGTCGAGGGGGCATACACCAGAAGTACAGGCGTCCGTGGCCGGGCGCGTCACTTCGGGGCACAAAGGTCGCCTGGAGCGACCGAAAATCAGTCGACGACATGCATGGTCCGTCGAGTGGTCAGAGTGTCGTGCAACAGGGTAGTCCCTGGCAACGGGTGAAAAAGAAAAAGGCCCTTTATCGAAGGTGCGGCGGGG
>JAGWVT010000174.1 GCA_018970765.1 Actinomycetales bacterium | reverse complement strand
TCACCTCTGGCGTCCATGGCCTTCATGTCGGTAAAGCCACCCACCGAGGTCGTTCCGACGAAGATCTGAGGCACTGTCCGCTGGCCCGAGGTCTTGACAAGCCAGTCCCGCTTCTCGTGATCATTGGTCACGTCGATGGTCGAATAGGCCACGCCCAGCCGGTCAAGGAACTGCTTGGCGGCGGTGCAATAGGGACAGTAGTTGGTGACGTACACAGTGACAGCAGTCATGAAAACCTCAGCGGCATGTAAGCGCGCGAATGATGAACACGGGTTGCCACAATGCAACCCCATGGGCTAACAGACGCACTTCGCGTGACTACGGGAACGGACGGAGTGGATGGCCCGAACTTTGAAATGGGACGAAGCACGGGGCGAGGTGGTGGTCTCGTTCCCGTATGAGCTGGCCCTGAAGGAGTGGGTCAAGTCGCTTCCGACGGCAAGGTTCTGGTCGGGGGATAAGGTCTGGCGCTTATCGCACTCGGCCGCGGCAAACGCGCTATCAGAGCTCCGTGAGCGCGGGTTTGCCTGGCTTGGGCCGAATCCCTTTGAGTCGGTCGATGGCGCCGCCGTCTCGGTGCTCACGCCAGGGTCGGCGCAACCCGCAGGCCTGTCGGTTGGGCAACTGCGAGCACAGGCAGCCGAAGCGCTTCATGTGAAGTTTGGTGGCTCGGTGTGGCTGGTGGCCATTCTGGCAGGCTATCGGCCGTCGGGGAATGCCAACTGGCAGTATGTCGAGCTGGTTGATATCGACGAAACCCCGGGTGCCACCCCGGCATCGGTCAAGGGTGTGATGTGGGGCGAGATGGGGCCGCGCATTCGGCGTGAACTCGAAGCCGTCGGGCTCTCACTCACCGATGGTTTGCGCGTGCGCTTGCGCGGAAGAATCGGGCTGGGGAAGAAAACCGAGCTGCAGTTCGCCATCGACGAGATCGATGTTCGCTATTCGCTCGGCGAGCTGACCCTGAAGCGGGAGCAGATTCTGAAAGCGCTGGCCGATGAGGGGTTACTGGACCTGAATCGCCGGCTGCCGCTCCCTCTGGTTCCGCTGCGGATCGCTCTGTTGACGAGCGCGAACAGCGACGCGTGCGAGGATGTTCGCAAGACCCTGTCGGAATCGGCGTATCCATTTGAGTTGTGGCAGTTTGATGTACGGGTGCAGGGCGATGAGTTGGCGCCGAGTGTTTTGCGGTCTCTGAAGACTGTGCGCGAGCATGCCGACGATTTTGATGTCTGCCTGATCGTGCGGGGCGGAGGATCACGCATGGAGCTCGGCGCGTGGGACGATCTGGAGGTCGCGCGTGCTGTGGCCCGCCTTCCGGTGAAGGTGGTGGTAGGCATCGGGCACGAGCGCGACCGTTCGGTGCTCGACGAGCTGGCGCAGTCGTGCAAGACGCCCACCCATGCGGCGACACTGCTGGTGGAACAGGTGCGCGACTGGCACATGCGGTTCGAGTCCACGGCAGAACGCATTCAGCAGGCTGCTCTGACGCGCCTGGCTCAGCGTCGGGATGCGCTGCTGGGTTCAGCGCGTGCGCTGGAGAGCCTCGCGGCCCGACTGATTGCTGCGCAACGGGCTCGTGTGATTGAGGCTGTCCCGGCGCGAGTGTCGCGCGCGGTTGAGGTGCGCTGGCAGCAGGAGCGAGCCGGACTGACGCACACCGAGCGTCTGGTGCGTCAGGCGGTGCCTGCGCGCACGCAGGGGTTGTTGCAGTCGCTGGAATCCATGAAATTGCGGCTCGGGCGAGTCAGTGAGCGGCGGTTTGCGGAGGGGAGCCAGCAGCTTGGCAGCGTTCAGGAGCGGCTGGGCAGGGCGGCAGAGTATCGGGTGCGCGAGGCCACTCAGGCGTTGACGCACGCAGCGGCGCTGGTGAGGTCCGCAGACCCGCAGCGTGTGCTGGAGCGCGGCTTTGCCTACATCGAAAGTGCCGATGGAACCCCGGTGTCGCGTGCCACTCAGGCGCAGACGCATATGTTGTTGAGAATACGAATGATGGACGGCACGGTGAGTGCCCGTGTGGAAGACAAGCGGTTGCGCGATGACGCCGAGGAGCCCGATGACAAAGAAAACCGATAACACACCGGCCAGTTACGCTGCTGCGACGCAGGAGCTGGATGAGATCCTGCGCGCGATTGAGAACCCGTCGTTGCCCATTGACGAGCTGGGACCGCGCATTGAACGTGCCGCCGTGTTGATTGCGTGGTGTCGCGAAGTACTTGAGAGTACCGAGGTGCGGGTGGTGGATGCGCTGCGTGGACTGCAGGACTCGGCGATGGCCAGCGCACAGCGGGCGCAGGGGCGGAACCCGGGGGCCT
>JAGWVT010000173.1 GCA_018970765.1 Actinomycetales bacterium | reverse complement strand
CGTCTCGAACCACGTTGCGTTGGAAGCAGCACCGGGTGATCCAATCGCTCCGGTGAAGTTCGTCTGGCTCAGGGTCGTGTACGACAGCTGAGCAGAGGTCAAGGTAGCGCCTGTCAAATTCGCGCTCGTCAACACGGCATCTTGCAGATTGGCCAAAGCTAAGTTGGCCCCCGTGAGGTTTGCGCCCATGAGGTTTGCACCGGTGAGGTTGGCGCCCACAAGGTTCGCGCCGCTGAGATCCGCGCCTTGGCATTGCTGACCACATGGCGCGCCATTGCTGCTCGGAGCCGAAAATTCGGCCGACCGCGTGAGCGAATTCAGCTTCTTCGCCGGGCTCAGGTTCGCATCCCGAAGTTGGGCATCCTGGAGTTGGGCATGCCTCAGTACCACGCCTCGCAAATCCGCGCGGTCAAGGTTCACCCCGCGCAGGTCGGCGCCTTGAAGCCTGGCACGCACAAACTTCGCCCCAGACAAGTTCCCGTGAAAGGCAACTCCCCACTTCTCGACTACGTCCGTGCAATCAGCCTTGGGCGCCAGCACGCACGTAGCATTCCCCGATCCGATCCTTGGCATCGGCGATGCCGAGACCGGCACCCAAGCGACTGCTATCACCAGCGAACCCAGACACACGCCCAGCAATCCCTTACGCATGCAACCTCCTTGAACCGGAAATCAAAGTCGACTTCTCCCGATCGTGCCAAATGCCGACAGTGCCTCAACTCTGCTGTTCTGAGGCTACGGCAGGTGGCGCGTCAGCCAGTCTCGGGCTTCGTGCACGCAACTCGCCGGAAGCGAGAAGTGGTCGTCGTGCGGGTACTCGCGAGACTCAATGGTTCCACCAAGGTCCTGCACGCCTTTGATGTAGGCCTGCTGCCAGGTGACCGGCACGACCGTTCCACCGGCCACGAGGTCGATACACACCAGCACCGGACACACCGGCTTAACCTGACCGGCGGACCCTGCGTTGACGGCCGTCAACCAGCTATCCCAGTTCTTCTGCGGATAGTTCAAGATCGCACCCTTAAGTCGATACATGCGGCCGAAAACGTCACTGAGGTGGTGAACGGGCAGGTGATTCCATGCCGTTTCGGCGATGTCAATGCCGAGCGAGGTCATCACATCGGAGAGTGCGAGCGTGTCAGGGTTTGCGGCCTGGGTTCCCATCAGGACCTGGATGAGATGGCCGTCGGGTGGAATCGACGGATTGTCCATCGCGGCAAAGAGCGCCCCACCGATCTGGATCCCGAACTTCGAGACACCCGGTGACATCGGCACGGTGCCAATCAGGGTGAGGTCGCCGTAATCTGAGGCGTCCAGTTCTGCGATCGCCGCCGCGGTTCCCCCTCCCTCGGACCAGCCCATGCATCCCACTGAGGTGCCAGCGCCCACATTCATGGCACGAGCCGCGTGAACGATATTGATCGTGTCACGAGCTTGAGTTCGGCCGACCGTGTACTGATGGACACCCGGTGTGCCAAGACCCTGATAGTCGGTTGCGCAGACCACCCAGCCTGCGTCGATGAAGCCCTGAAGGCCCGGGACCCCATAGTCAATCTGCTGAGTCGACTCAGCCTGAAAGTAGGTGACAATTTCGCGAGCAGGATCCGGCTGCGCCGACGGGCACGAAGCATCACCCAGACCAGTGGTTCCATGGCCCCAGGTCATGACCGGGCGATCCGACCCCGCCCCACTCGGTGCGATCACAAGTCCCGTCACCTCATGGGGCCGACCGTTGACGTCGGACGAGTGATAGCGCACCTTCCACGCAGTTGCGCCACTGATATCGGTGCTGATTTCATCATGCTTGATGAGCGTTCCCGGCTTCTGCATGACGGGAGCCTAGAGCACCACGGAGCAAATTCACCAGAGCAGGCCTGAAGAATCTGCGCCGCATGATGCAACGGCCACTGGATACTCTGGAGCATGAACGCGGCCATGCACCAACTCCCTGACAAATCAGCGGCAAAGCGTCTTGCCTTGATCGGGATCGCCCTGTTTGCACTGGGATTGTGCGTCGCTTTGTCCATCGCGATGAACTTGGCCGCCGCTAATGCCCGCGATCTGCCGGTGAATTCCTGGTTCTGGGATCTTGGGCAGACACAGGGTTGGCCATTGGCGCTTGCAGAGTTCTTTTCCTGGTTTGCTGACGGACCACGCAACATTGTCATTGCGCCACTTATTGCCTTAGTCCTGTTATTGGCCCGCAAGTGGCGCTGGGCGATCTTTCTCCTAGCGTCATCACAACTAGGACTAGTGATTTCGAACGTATTGAAATTCTCTATCGCACGCGAACGACCACCGTTCATTGAAAACACAGACTTCCAGC
>JAGWVT010000172.1 GCA_018970765.1 Actinomycetales bacterium | reverse complement strand
GTTGCCAACAGTGAAGGCCGCCGAGTCGACCAGGAGGAAGTCCAGGAGTTCGGCAGCCTGCCCGAGGGTTTCCATGCGTTCCTGCACCAACGGCGCGGCCGCGACAAGCACCTCCATCTGCGGTGGCGTTGGTGGGTCGCTCACCAGCCCGGCCTGGTGCAGATAGGGAATCAGGCGCAAGATCAACTCTTCGGTAGGCAGGGCCCGAATCCAGTCGCCGTTGATGGCCGTGCACTTGCGCAGATCGAATCGTGCCGGATTCTCGCTGACCCGCTCCAGGCTGAAGGCCTGTGCCATCTGTTCCTTGCTGAAGAACTCCTGATCATTGCCCATCGACCAGCCCAGCAGCGCCAGGTAGTTCAGCAGACCCTCGGGGAGGTACCCCTCTTTGCGATACATGGCCAGGGACGATTCCGGGTCGCGCTTGGAGAGCTTCTTGTTGCCCTCGCCCATGACGTAGGGCAGGTGGCCGAACATCGGCATCGGTCCCTGCGTGAATCCAATGGCTTCCATCGCCTGATACAGCGCCATCTGCCGCGGTGTGCTGGAGAGCAGATCCTCACCACGCAGCACGTGAGTAATTCGCATGGCAGCGTCGTCCACCGGGTTGACGAGTGTGTATAGCGGTTCGCCATTTGCTCGCACCAGGACGTAATCGGGCACGTTCTCGGCTTGGAACGTGATGGGTCCGCGCACTAGGTCGTCCCAGGTGAAATCTGTTCCCGGCATACGTAATCGCAAGGCAGCCTCGCGGCCTGAGGCACGCAATTCTTCGCGCTGTTGCTCAGTCAGGTCCCGGCACGTTCCCGGATAGCCCGGAGTCTGCCCTGAGGCCATCGCCTGTTCACGCGCACTGGCGAGTTCCTCTGCAGTACAGAAGCACTCGTAGGCGTGTCCGCTGCTGCGCAGCCGGTCGGCGACGTCGGCGTAGAGCGCCAGGCGCTCGGATTGTCGATAGGGACCGTATGGTCCACCAACCACCGGGCCCTCGTCCCAATCCAGCCCCATCCATGCCAGAGCCTCGAGCAACGCCAGATACGACTCCTCGGAGTCACGAGCCGAGTCGGTGTCTTCGATGCGAAACACGAAGGTGCCACCCGTATGACGGGCAAACGCCCAATTGAACAGAGCCGTACGCAACATGCCCACGTGCGGATTGCCAGTGGGCGACGGGCAGAATCGCACGCGCACTTGATCGCTCACGACCCCATCCTCGCATCGGCACGCTCCAGCACGGGATTGGTAAGTGTTCCGATGCCCTCGATGGTCACTTCGACCACGTCACCTGCGCTGATGACACCGACACCGGCAGGCGTTCCAGTCAGGATCACATCCCCCGGTAGCAGCGTCATGGCGGCGGAAATATGGGCGATGATCGCCGCAACACCGTGCACCATGTCGCCAAGAACAGCCTGCTGGCGAATTGCACCGTTGACCGTGCAGCTGATCGCGGCCTCGTCTAGATCGACGTCGGTGCTGATCCAAGGACCCAGGGGGCAGAACGAGTCGAAGCCTTTGGCGCGCCCCCACTGGCCATCCCGCTTCTGCAGGTCCCGTGCTGTGACGTCGTTGGCGCAGGTGTAGCCGAGGATCACCGAGTCGGCGTCCTCTTCGGCAACGTCACGACATAGGCGCGAAATCACCACGGCAAGTTCAGCTTCATGGTCGACCTGCTCGGACTGCCAGGGCAATTGAATGGCATCGCCTGGGCCGATGACCGAGGTGCTGGGCTTGAGGAAGATCATCGGTTCTGCCGGTAACTGGTTGCCGAGCTCGGCAGCATGTTCGGCGTAGTTGCGTCCCACTGCGATGACCTTGCTTGGGATCACCGGTGCCAGCAATCTGAGGTCACTGAAGGGCAGCACTCGGCCGTCAGGCGCGAAATCGCCGAAGGGGTGGCCACGCAACAGCGCGACCATGGCATCGGGAGCAACTTCACCCCACTCGTCAACGCCTTCGAGAACTGCAAAGAAAGGTTCGCCATCGACAGCAACCCGGCAGATGCGCACGCGCCGACCCTAGCGCCCCAGACTGGGCAGGACGCAGGTCAAACTGTCGACTCACCACGCAGGAGTCCATAGGCAATGGCGTCGGCAAGTGCCTGCCAGGAGGCGGCGATGACGTTCTCGTGGACACCAACGGTCGTCCACTCCTGCTTGCCGTCCGTGGTTCCGACGAGCACGCGCGTCACCGCATCCGTGCCCGTGACGCCTTCCAGAATGCGCACCTTGTAGTCCGTCAAGGAAAGCTTGGACAGCTCGGGGAACAACTGGATCAGCGCCTTGCGTAGGGCTTGGTCCAGTGCGTTGACGGGCCCATTGCCCTCCGC
>JAGWVT010000171.1 GCA_018970765.1 Actinomycetales bacterium | reverse complement strand
CAACACACGCCATCATCCTACGCGGAGATGCAACAGGCCTGGGCGAGACTACTTACGCGATCACACCCGGCGGAGCAACATGCTTCGTAGAATGGGGCGGGACATGGAAATTTCGACAGGTTCGTAACACAACCAATGACGTTCGTATGGAAATTTTGCCGACCCACGTCAATATCCCCACATCTCTCCAGGTGGGCGGCTACACGGCAGGCATGCGCCCCTTCGTCTCGTGCGCAGTTAAGCTCGACGGTGTCCGTTACTGGACTCGGGGCCAGCAGACGGCTACGACAGCAAGAACACCTGGTGGTTCCGCTTTTGGTGATTACACTGTCAGCTGGGGCACTCCGCATCCAGACGGTGCGGATTACGTGCCGCAATACTGCCTGATCAACTCCTGGGGTAACATCTATTCAGGGACCCGAACAGCCACGAGCATCCAAATAAGGGTGACAGACTCCGTTGGTGGCGGACTCGATCGTGACTTCTTCTTCACGCTCCACTAAGGCGTGAGGACAAAGTCGAAGCGTTCCATGAACATCGGCTCCGGTTGGTCCAGGCGTATGTACAGGAAGGAATACGGTTTCCTCGTCGCTTCTCGATAGAACGAGTCGACGAGTTTCCGACCACCCAGCGCCGACACTTCATCGAGCAGCGCGTCCAGCTCCTGCTGACTTCTCAGCTTGAAGATAAAGAATGACAGGGCCTGCGTGCGCATTTGAGGTGCGAGAGCCCTATATTTTTGCGTCGAAATCAGAGTGCTTATTTTGCTATGCCGCCCACGCATGAACAGCTGATGCAGCAGCGTCTCCCGCCGTGCCACCGCTGCGTCGTCTGCGAAGTCGTCTACCACGACCAGGATATTCGGCAGCATCTTGGTACCTCGTTCCTTCAGCTGCGTGATCAGCTTCTGCTGCTTGTCGATGACAGCCTGCAGGTCCTGCGTGTGAAACTCCTCGAAGAAGCAATCGTCTTCTTGCTTCAGAACTTTTTTTGCAAACTCGCGGACGGTAGCCCACACCGGATCCAAGTTAATAGAGGGGCTCCACACGTAGATGTGAAGGAAGCAGGAGCCACCGCCTCGGGTGCGCATGAGGTCGACGATGAGGCTTTGGATAAAGACTGTCTTTCCTGAACCACTTGGGCCGCACGAAATCGCGCGTAGTGGCAGGCGAGGCAACACTGGGTGAGCCGGCTGCGGAGTGGCGTATTCATGTACATCGTGCGCGATGATTCTTGGTGCTTCATACGGCATGACATCTCCCCTTTACATAAAGGAGCAATGTCACTCGTTCGAAAACTCTACATCGACTCACGCACCTGCGCCGGCAACCCGGCTGACTTCACCGCCCGCCTCCCTGAACCCATTCGCGCCGACCCTACGTTGGGCATCGTGCTGTCGCAGCTCACCTTCGTCAACAACTTCAACACTGTCATCGCCGGCTACAGCGATCGCCTCTACTTCGGTCTGGACCTCAACGACACGACCGGCGTGATCACAGCAGGCATCAACGATCGCGTGTACGTCCGCGTGACCGACCTCTTCGATCCGGAAGTGCCGCCACGCGACCTCTGGTTCACGATCCCACCAGCGACCTACACGATCGCCACGTTCCGGACAGCGCTCCATACAGCCTTCCGCACGGTGTACGCGGACTGGGTAGTGACCGATACGACCATCACGACCCCAGGCTATCGCCTGATCATCCCGCTCCTCGATCAAATCAACGACCCAGCGTGGGCCCGCAACGTGTGGGGAGGCCTGGCCTACAACCCGCTGGACAGTCGATCCCTCAACGCGTTTTTCACAGGCGAAGCGGTCAACCAAGTCTGGACCGGGACGATCACGCTGCCCCGGCGGGGTGCCTACGACAACGTCTGCGCCATCCTGCAGCCGGGGCAGTACGACGGTGCCGGCCTGGCCGCCGAGCTGCAGACGGCCCTCCGTGCCGGAGCCGCGCTGGCCGTCGGTGCCGCCGTCAACGACATCACGGTCGCCTACATCCAGCCGCGAGGAGTCATGACCGTTACATCGCCAACATACCTGATCCGCATCTACAGCACGGAGCTCCTTCGTGACCCAAAGTGGGTAGGGAGCGAGTGGTTCAACCCAGGCAACGATCGAGCCGGCCCAGTCCTCTCGCCGGCGGACCCACAGGACGTGAATCGACGCCTGGCACCGCCGCAGGTGTTCTCGAACGCCTTCACGACCGGGCAGGTCGACCTCGCGGGCCTACGCGAAGTTTATCTACACTGCCCCACGCTGTCTGACGGCTCATCGGTGACGACGGACAATCGCAGGGATATCATCGCAGTTGTCGTGTGCGACGTGCCCTGGGGCCAGCTCGTGACCTA
>JAGWVT010000056.1 GCA_018970765.1 Actinomycetales bacterium | reverse complement strand
GGCCCCGTTGTGTAGCGGCCTAGCACGCCGCCCTCTCAAGGCGGTAGCGCGGGTTCGAATCCCGTCGGGGCTACGTTCAGACAGGGGCCCTGCGTAGGCGCAGGGCCCCTGATCCTTGTTCGACGGTCATCAACAGCGTCCTACGATGTGCAGGTCGGTGGCGAGCATCGCATCGGCGTTGCACTTCAACGATGTGACGGGAGCCACTGTGGGCAAGACGTTGGCCGAGAAGGTCTGGGAGACGCACATTGTGCGTCACGCCGAGGGTGAGCCGGATCTCCTCTATATAGATCTGCACCTGATTCATGAGGTGACCAGCCCACAGGCGTTCGACGGTCTGCGGGCGACCGGTCGTCCGGTTCGCCGTCCAGACCTGACCTTGGCCACGGAAGACCACAACGTGCCGACCCTGGATATCGACAAGCCGATCGCCGATCCGATCTCGCGAGCCCAGGTCGAGGCGCTGCGGACCAACTGCGCGGAGTTCGGCGTGCCCATCTACTCGCTAGGTAACGCTGAGCAGGGCATCGTCCATGTTGTCGGACCCCAATTGGGCCTGACGCAGCCCGGCATGACGGTGGTCTGTGGCGACTCGCACACCTCCACGCACGGCGCCTTCGGCGCGCTCGCCTTCGGCATAGGTACCAGTGAGGTCGAGCATGTCCTGGCTACGCAGACACTGCCATTGAAGCCGTTCAAGACGATGGCCATCAATGTTGACGGGGATCTGCCGGCCGGAGTGAGCGCCAAAGACATCATCCTCGCGGTGATCGCCAAGATCGGTACCGGCGGTGGCCAGGGCTACGTCCTGGAATACCGAGGCTCGGCTATTCGTGCCCTGTCTATGGAAGGGCGCATGACGATCTGCAACATGTCTATTGAGGCTGGCGCTCGGGCCGGCATGATCGCACCGGATGACACCACCTTCGAGTACCTCAAGGGACGCCCGCATGCACCCACCGGCGCTGAGTGGGATGCCGCGGTGGCCGCCTGGCGGCAACTCCATACGGATGCAGGTGCTGCGTTCGATAAGGAGGTGACGCTTGACGCTGCGACCTTGAGTCCATTCGTCACTTGGGGTACTAATCCGGGTCAAGGTGTTCCCCTGTCGGCCAAGGTGCCGTCACCGCAGGACGCCGTCGACGAGGTCGACCGGGTTGCGATTGAGAGTGCGCTCACCTACATGGGCCTGACCGCTGGCACGCCGATGCGTGAGATTCCCGTTGATACGGTGTTTCTTGGATCCTGCACCAACGGCCGTATCGAAGACCTTCGCGTAGCCGCACAGATTCTGCAGGACCGCAAAGTGGCCGATTCGGTACGCATGCTCGTGGTGCCTGGATCCGTTCGTGTTCGCCTGCAGGCCGAGTCCGAGGGTCTGGATCAGGTGTTCACGGCAGCAGGTGCTGAGTGGCGCGCTGCGGGTTGCTCAATGTGCTTGGGCATGAACCCCGACAAACTCACGCCTGGTGAACGCAGTGCTTCGACCTCGAACCGAAATTTCGAAGGGCGACAGGGCCCCGGTGGTCGCACCCACCTGGTGTCCCCAGCAGTTGCCGCCGCTACCGCAGTCCGGGGACGGCTGTCCTCGCCAGCAGACTTGGAAGGGTAGACAGTCATGGAGCCGTTCATCGCGCATTCGGGCACCGCGGTGCCACTGCGTCGCAGCAATGTTGATACCGATCAAATCATTCCGGCGGAGTACCTGAAGCGCATCACCCGTCATGGTTTCGAGGACGGTCTTTTCGTTGCCTGGCGTAAGGATCCTGAGTTCGTCTTGAATCAGCCCGCCTACCAGGGCGCCACGATCCTGGTCGCCGGCCCGGACTTCGGTACCGGCTCGTCACGCGAGCACGCGGTGTGGGCTCTGCAGGACTACGGGTTCAAGGTCGTGCTCTCCTCGCGTTTCGCAGACATTTTCCGTGGCAACTCCGGGAAGGGCGGTCTGCTGACCGCGCAGGTCGACCAAGACGTCATCGAGCAACTCTGGGCAGCGGTCGAGGCCGATCCAGCGCTGGCGGTCACGGTTGACCTGCAGGCCCGTGAAGTTCGCGCCGGTGACCTCGTCGCATCTTTCGAGGTGGATGACTACGTGCGCTGGCGGTTGATGGAAGGCTTGGACGATATCGGCATCACGCTGCAGCACGTCGATGCGATCTCGGCATTCGAGGCACGGCGCCCGGCGTATCTTCCGGTGACCGAGTAGTTCAGCTAGGTGCGCTTGGCAATCAGCTGACCGGTGAGGCCGATGCGGGTGACCAGCCCGTCATCGATAACGGCGAGTACGCGCTGGCCAGGGCGCAGGTGTCGAAATGGCGATGCCTCGATGACGCCTTGTGGAATGACCAGACGCGAACCATCTTCGGTGACCGCCTCGATGCCCCCGTCCGTACTGTCGCCGCCCGCGGTCAGGAGGCGTTGGAACGGTGCAGTGCTTGGTCCCCTCAGGATCCTTTGGGTTGCCGAGCCCACGCCGAGGCGCTCGGCGTCCCAGAGATCGACCGCGGTATCAACATCTCGGCGAGCGCGTGCCCAACGCTCTTGCACCGAGCTATTGGTGAGATCGGTGGCAGCTACCGGTAGTTCCCGGTAACCCAGTTGACGGTGTCGTGCGCGGGAACGTGTCCCGAAGGCCGGTTCGATTGGCGTTTGATCGGTCTGGCAAAGCATGGTGGTGCCGATGCCCTGAGCATCGGTCACAAACGCTCGCGGGTGCGTCGAAGCATGATCCAGCACCATCGTCAGCGTCGCGCTATTCAAACAGGGCAGGTCTGAAGCGATCACAGCTACGCGGGATTGGGACGGTAGTTGCGCTGCCGCGTGCCGGATCGCCGGATTCAGTCCCGGTGTCGGTCCCTGAGACACCAGGTCTATCCGCGGGTCCGCGACCTGGTGAACCATGGCTTGAACCGCGGGATCATCACCGACAACGACGATGTGAGAAATGGGTTCCGCGCCAAGCACGGCTGCCAGAACGTCGTGGAAGAACGCGAGGGCTAGGTCGCTGCGACCGTGCTCGACGTGCAGGCGGCTCTTGGCGTCGGCCAGCAATTTGACGGGCACGATGACCGACCACATGTGCGCGCTCGCTGTGTCGGACATGTTCCGCACGTTACTGCGTGGCACGGAAGACCCCGCACTAGTCTGCCTAGATGGTCCTGAACATTCGGCGGCGCCGACCCCTTGGCTGGGGTTTTCGGCTCGCGGTGTTCATCCTGTGGCCATTGATGATGCTGTTGACCAAGCGCGACTGGCGCGGCACCCAGAATCTTGAAGCATCGCCGGGTGGGATCATCGTGGCGACCAACCACCTCTCCTGGTTCGATCCGCTTGCCATTGCACTGGCGTTGTGGAACAACGATCGACCACCACGATTTCTCGGCAAGGAATCCGTATTCCGTGTGCCATTCGTTGGCGCGGTCATCACTAGTGCGGGGCAGATCAAGGTTTACCGAGAAACGGCGGAGGCTATCCATGCTGTCCGTGACGCCGTCACTGCGGTGCAGAATGGCGAGTGTGTGGTCGTCTACCCTGAGGGCACCATCACGCGTGACCCCGAGTTGTGGCCAATGGATGGCAAGACTGGTGCAGCACGCATTGCCCTAGCTACCGGCGCACCGCTGATTCCCGCGGCTATGTGGGGTCCTCAGGACGTCATCGGCCCGTATCGCAAGGAGTTCCGGATCCTGCCTCGCAAAACCATGCACGTGGCCTTTGGCCCCCCGGTGGATCTGGCCGATCTCATGGGCCAGCCGATGGATTCCAATACGCTGCGTATTGCCACGGATCGCCTTCTTGATGCCATCACCGACCTACTGGCCGAGACTCGCCAGACCCCCCCACCCGCGGAGCGCTTCCGCTACCACCGCAAGGAGGACCGCCCATGAAGGCCGCTGTCATGGGCAGTGGGGCATGGGGGACCGCATTCGCGATGGTGCTCGCCGATGCTGGTAACAGCGCCACAATCTGGTGCCGAGACCAGGCGATGGCGGATGGGATCACTCATCAACGCCGCAACACCGCTTACCACCCTGACATCCAACTGCCCGATGACGTGCATGCGAGTGCGCGAACCGAAGACGCCCTCGCGCAGGCCGATCTGGTGGTCTTGGCCGTGCCCGCGCAGGTTCTGCGCGAAAACCTCCAGCGGTGGGGAACGCAGATCCCGTCATCGGCTTTGGTGATTAGTCTGATCAAGGGCATTGAACTTGGCACCACGCAACGTATGAGCGAGGTGATCGCTGACGTTGGTGGTATTGACCCAGCGCGTATTGCTGTGCTTTCGGGGCCGAATCTGGCCACCGAAATAGCCGAACGTCAGCCGACAGCAACCACTATCGCGTGCACGAATGAGGATGCTGCCTGCGCCCTGCAGGAGGTCTGCACGACCGACTACTTCCGGCCGTATCGCACCGTTGATGTTGTCGGCACTGAGGTTGGGGGTGCCGTCAAGAACGTCATTGCACTCGCCAACGGGATCGCCGTAGGCATGGGCTTGGGTGAGAACTCACAGGCGTCGCTAATGACGCGTGGACTCGCCGAAATGGCCCGACTCGGTGTTGCCCTGGGTGCAGATCCACTCACCTTCCAGGGTTTGGCCGGGGTCGGGGATCTCGTGGCAACCTGCCAGTCGCCGCTGTCCCGTAATCGCTCATTCGGTGAGAACCTCGGCAGGGGCCTAACCGTGGATCAGACGATCGCAGTGACCAAGCAGACCTGCGAGGGCTACAAGAGTTGCCAACCGATCCTGAAGTTGGCTCAAGACCACGATGTCGAGATGCCGATCACCGAGCAGGTGGTTGAGGTCTTGCATCGCGGCAAGTCACCACGAACGCTAGCCTCAGCGTTTATGTCGCGTGACCCAAAGCGCGAGACTGTGCTGGCCGAACAGGACTAGCTGCGTCTAGGTGGTCGCCTTTACGAGCGGGTAAGCAGGGACACAGTGATGATCAAGAGCACAAGGCCAGAAAGGACCAGACCCACACTGCTCAGCAGACGCCTTCGCCGTCGCGGGTGAAGGGTGTCGACCGGGGAATCTTCAGCGGCCGGCAAGTGTGCCCTGGCTTGCGGTGCAAGATCCGGTACGGCCGTGCCGATGAGAATGCGCGAGGTGCGGGAATCCGGATTGCCAAGACCGCGCCAGGAGGCGATCTCAATCACGCTGTTGGCCGGCAACGCGTGCAGGACGAGTTTCGGCCCCTCAGGAAGATCAATCAGGAGCAACTCCTCATGCGTCTGGGTCCGAATGCCGCTGGTGGCCACCGTGATCACTGGTGCTCGCCTTGGTCGTTTTCGCTGCAAGCGCCCGTTGAACCAGGATGGATCGCTGTTCATGGAGTCCTAGGTCACCTGCATGACTAGTCGCGCAATTGCCGGGGCTTCCACGACTGCATTGAAGGCATTCGCGGGCACTGTTGTGCTGAAGCTGGTGTTGCCCCCGGAGCTGAGGGCTACCGGTGTGGTGGTCTGGGCGAGCAATGTGCCGCTGGCGTTGTACAGCATGAGGGTCAGCGCGCGCCCATTGCAGGCGCTGCCGATGTCTCCCAGGGTGACCGATGCCAGCGTGAAAGTGTCGGTACTGAACGTGTAGTTCGACGCCAAGGAGACCGTCACAGCGTTGTCGCAGGTGCCGATCGTGGTGACACCGACACCGAAGATTGCTGAGCCACTTGAACTAGGCACCGGAGCTGCCGACCCAGGCGGTCCGGGGGAGCCAGCTGGTCCAGGGGAACCGGCGGGCCCCGGTGATCCTGCCGGGCCGGTAGCGCCGGTTTTTCCGGTGTCACCGGGCTTGCCTGTTTTGCCGGTGGCACCGGTCTGGCCGGACTGCCCTGCTTGACCGGCCGGCCCTCGTGCACCGTCCTGGCCATCCTGACCATTCTGGCCAGCAGGTCCCTGCGGTCCAGGTGCCCCGTCGGCTCCGGCCACCCCATCCTGGCCAGCAGGTCCCTGCTGGCCAGGAATCGCACCGACGACCGCTGCACTTGCCGAGGCGCCCACCTCGACTGGCCCGGCGGTCTGCTGGGCGGGGGTTGACTGCTCGCTGCCGAGGTTCAGCAGGGCGACCAGCAATGTGCCGATGGTCGTTGCCAGCAGTAGGGCGATGATGATCATCAGGAACCGATCCCGTTTGGGGCGCTTGTCCTTGCCCGGGTTGGGCGTGCCGGGCGGGCTTCCTGAGCCCATGGGCGCTCCGGGCGGGCCAGGGAGTCTGGGTATGGCCGTTGGCTTCGACCCGAATGGGATCAGTGGAGTGGGCGTCCGTGAATTCATGGGCGCTTCCAGTCATCGCGGAGTCGAATGACGAGCAGCATCACCAGGGCTCCGAGGAGAGCGATCATCACAGGGCGAAGTGAGATGAAGATGCCTCCGAAGGGCATGGCGAACCACTGAACAGAGCGCACGTCCTCGGGTTTGGTAGGCAGCGCCTCCGGCTCGGGGTTTGCATCGCCCTTCGTGAGGTAGCCGGCAGGGTCGGTGCCGATGATGCGATGCACAAACACCGCGACTTCCGTCCCGTTGAGTTGGCGTGTCGTGAACGCTGCTACGTCGCCAACCTGGGGGGCCTTCAGTTTCGTACTTACGCCGACGTAAAGGTCGCCTGGGGCCAGTGTGGGCTGCATGGAGGGCGACTGGATGACCTGGGCATCCAGTAGGCCTGTGGCCAGTGCGATTACCGCCACTGTTGCGATGGTCGCAATGATCCAGGCCATCGCGGACACCGCTGAACCGAACAGTCCTGGCTTGGAGTCGTCAGAGGCCGGTGACACCCGGGCTGGCTCAGTGACCAACTCATCGTCGAATGCAGGTAGGCCCCGTTCTTCGAAAGTCGCGAGGCGACTGCGCCCGGCCAACGTGATCTGGTCGACCGCCGGGGTCTGAACCACCCACACTCGCTCCCAACCTGGCCCGCGCAAGGCGATCTGCAGTGATCCAGGTGCGCGAACCTGTTCGGCATCAACCCAGGCATTTAACTCTGGGTCCAGGCGACCAAGTCGGACCTGCATACGGCTGACCTACTGCTCAGTGACCTGAGAAAAGGACGCGACCAATGATCAGTCTGTTGCGGTGAAAGTGGTGTCGCTGGTTTCGATCAGTAGATCGTTGACCGGCTGGGCATCCTCACCGTTGCTACTTCCGCCAGTGAGTGCCACGTTGAGGTCTGAGTTGGCGATCGACGGAATGCTTGCACCACTGACCGTAATCGTTGAACCGGACTTGTTGGGGTAGGCCGTGCAGATTCCACCGGATGCCGAGTTCGACGACGCCGTGGTGCTGCCATTGGCAACTGCCTTGAAGCCGGATGAGCAACTTAGCGACCCCGCCTTCAAGTACCACACGACGGCGTCGAGTACGGCGCCGGAGTTGTCGAGAAGCGAGACTTTCAGGTACTTGCCATCACAGCTGGAACCAAGATTCTCAATTGTCACGCTGGACACTTCGACCCGTGAATCGCTTGAGTCGTATGCAGAGTTGATGCCGGCTGTTGCCGTCGAGTCACATGCCGACACGGAGTTCTTGCCTTGGCCGAACTCGATGGCGTTGCCACTGTTGATGGTGACCGAGGCCGCGAAGCCGGAGCCGACCAACGCGGTGAGAGCGGCGACGGCGATGATCGCCGCGAGCAGGCCGCGGCGCCTCTTCTTCGGGCGTCGCGGAGGTTGCGTTGGCTGCCCCCCATGGGCGGGGGGAAGTGCGTGCGCCAGGGGAGTGGCCATGGTGTCTCCTGCTCAGACGTCCAATTGAATTCAATTCATCTTGAAGTGAGTTCAGTATGCGGGTGCCTTGGCTCGATCGTCAAGTCTGAGTGCGGCGGACACTTGGCCCAAAATTCGGACATTCCCGACTGGCTTAGTCAGTTTCTATTGCGGCCGCCAGGGGTGCTAGCGTGCGGGCGCTACCCGCATCAATGACACGGCAGTCCTAGCGCGTATTGGGATCGGACCTTGGCGTGCAGCCCAAGGAGGAGGCAGTCGCATGGCTCGCACTCGGCGCTCGGCGAGCGCCGACCTCGGGACGAAGGACCGCATCGTCTCCGTAACCGCGCAGCATCTGGCCCGCTTGGGCCCACGTGCGCTGGAGTTACGGGCCATCTGCACCGAAATCGATATCTCGCCAAGTCTCATGAACTACTACTTCAAGAGCACTGAGGACCTGATCTGGCAGGCCGCACTGCATTCGTACGGCGAGCACGTCGCGTCACAGGCAGGGGCGCTGCTGGGCGCAGCAGATGGTCGTCAGGCGGTCGAAGGATGGATTCGGCAGACAATTGAGTGGACCCGCGAGCATCCCGGTATCGCCGCACTGATCGACTTTCCCATGCTGGCTGTCGAAGGTCAGGGCGGAGCAGATCCGGAAGACCTCACCCGTGACCTCGCGGACCTGAGTCGGCGCAATGTGGCAACTCTCGCGTCAGCGGTTTATGCCCAGTTGACCGGCCGGCCGGTACGCCCACTGGGTGTGACCAAGGTTGGCCTCCTCATCAAGACGAATGCGTCTTTCGCGTACTGGACATCGATCGTGGGGTTTGCGTCATTGGGGGCATCGATGTGGGTAGCAGGTCGTCGACCGCACAGTTTTCTTTGGCGCGCCTTCGGGTTTAGTCCCGATTCTCAGATCGACGACGTCGTAAGCGAAGTGCTAGCCCGCATCGATGCGGATGGCCGCCAGGGCGCAGGTGCCGCGGAACTCATAGCCGTCGCCGAGGGACCTGAGTAGTTCGGTGACCTCCGCGCTGCCCTGGAGAAGCTTGGCTAAGTAGGGAGGGCTTGACGCAGGTCAGACCAGAGGTCCGCGGCGTCCTCGATGCCTACAGAAAGCCGTACGAGCTGCTCGGGAACCCGGGCGCTTTCCAGCGGCCATCGGCGCCGTCGTTCAAGCAGCGATTCCACGCCGCCCAGGCTGGTGGCGTGCACCCAGATGCGTGTGTTGGCGCACAGGGCGTCGGCCGCCGTGCTGTCAGCCAGTTCAATGGCGAGCATGGCTCCGAATCCTGGGTAGCGCAGCCGAGTGATGGCCGGATGGGCGCCGAGTCGTTCGGCCAGCAGTGCCGCGGTGGCGCAGGCACGATCCATCCGCACCACCAGGGTGCGCAGGCCCCGCAGGGCGAGGTAGCAGTCGAAGGCGCTTGGTGCTGCACCCAGCAGAACGCGGCGAGTTTGCACGGTGTGCGCGTCCTCATCACTTCGGCACACGATTGCGCCCATGAGCAGATCGGAGTGGCCGGATAGAGCCTTGGTCACGCTGTGCAGGACGTAGTCGGCACCCATGGTCAGCGGCTGTTGCAGCAGCGGTGTGGCAAAGGTGTTGTCGACGAGCGTCTTGGCACCGGCCTTGCTTCCGGCTGCGATGCAGGCTGGCAGGTCGGCAACCTCGAGGAGGGGATTGGTCGGTGACTCCAACCACAGCAGTGCGGCTCCCTGACAGGCAGCCGCTACCGCAGTTGTGTCGGTGATGTCCACGCGGCGAACCTGCAGGCGACCGGCCGCATGCAGTTCGGTGAGGCGGGCTGAGACGCCGGTGTAGCAGGGATCCGGAGCGACGACGATGCCGCCGATCGGCACCTGGTCAAGCACCGAGTTAGCGGCCGCCATACCGGAGGAGAAGACCAGGGTTCGGCCACCCTCGAGATCGCTGATGGCAGATTCCAGGGCGTGGGTACTTGGTGCGTCCTCGCGGGCATATTCCAAGGCGCCGCCAGCGATGAAGGAGGACGCTGGAACGATCGGGGGGTTTAAGGGGGCGTCAGGAACTCTCGCCGGACGTCCGGCGATGACGACGCGGGTGCTGGGGGCCAACCCAGCGGTGTCCTGCGTCAGACCGAGCAGGCCATGTCCGAGCCGCAGCACATCGGCGACTTGATCTTGCCGTGGCCGTCCGGGCAGGCGGAGATGCCAACGCGGGTGCCATCGTCCTTGACGATCGCGTCATTGACCAGGTCGGCGCCGCACTTGCCGCAGGTGGTGTTAACCGACATGTCGCAGGAAGGACAGGTGTAGAGAGCCATACCGGAACGCTAGCGCATCGGGGGTAGCGTTCGGGCATGGTTGCGGTTGCGGTGATCTTCGGGGGCCGCAGCAGCGAACACGAGATCTCCTGCATCAGTGCCGGCGGGATTCTGCGGGCGCTCGATCCTGCTCGTTATGAGCCGATGGCAGTCGGTGTGACCAAGGACGGGCGCTGGGTGCTCCAGCCGATGGACCTTGATCGCCTGGTAGCTCGAGACGGTCGACTACCGACGGTTCAAGCGGACGGCCCTGCGGTGGAACTCGTCAACGATTTCGGTGCGCCCGGCCTGCGTATCGAGGGCCGCGGCCGAGTCGGGGTCGACGTTGCATTCCCGGTTTTGCACGGACCATGGGGTGAGGACGGCACCGTCCAGGGAGCCCTGGAAACCGCGGGCCTGCCCTACGTGGGCTCTGGGGTAGCGGCTTCCGCCTTATGCATGGACAAGGGCCTGATGAAGGTGATGCTCGAACAGGCCGGGCTGCCCATTGGCCCGAGTCTGCTCGTCACTGACCTGCAGTGGCGGACCGACCCAGACCAGTTTCTCGCGCAGGCTGGTGCGCTGGGTGCGGCTGTCTTCGTGAAGCCAGCGCGAGCCGGCTCGTCGCTGGGCATCAGCCTTGTCGACGGCCTAGACACATTGGGGTTGCACGCAGCAATCGAACAGGCCCGTCAGCACGATCCGCGCATTGTCATCGAAGCGGCCATCACCCCGATGCGAGAGGTCGAGTGTGGTGTGATCGTGGACGCCAGCGCCCCACACCGGCCCATGGCGAGCGTTTGCTCGGAAATCGTCGTCCGCGAGCAACATCGTTTCTACGACTACGCAGCCAAGTACCTCGAGGATGCTGCCGATCTGCACGTGCCAGCTGATCTACCGGAATCGGTCGCGCAGCGAGTGCGAGACCTGGCTGTTCAGGCATTCCAGGCCCTGGGGTGCGAGGGGTTGGCGCGGGTGGACTTCTTCCTGCGCCCTGATGGCTCAGTCCTGGTCAACGAGCTCAACACGATGCCGGGCTTCACGCCAATTTCGATGTTCCCGCGAATGTGGCAGGCAAGTGGGTTGGGCTACCCCGCTTTGGTCGATCACCTCATCGCCGATGCACTGCGGAGAGGTGTTCGGCTGCGGTAACCGCGCGTCATTTAGGCTCAGCGCATGCCACGTATGCGACATCATCGCCTGAGCGCTCTCGCAACTGCGGCACTGATTCTGGTCGGTGGCACTGCAGCGACCCTTGCCACGCCGGCAACAGCGATCGAGAGTCTGCGACCGATCCCGCAGGCCGCCAAGTGTGTCAAGGTTGCCAAGGACGGCACCATCACGATCAAGAAGTGCGGCACGCTGCCTGCGGACCGTCCGGGGGCACCAGCCAACGTGCGGGCAAAGATCACTGGACCAACTGAGATCACGGTGCGCTGGAAGAAGCCGTCCTCGGGTCCAGTGCCAACCTCCTATGCCGTCTATGCCAAGGCTGGTCCCGAAGTAGTCGAGGTCTGTACGACCGAAAAGCGCACCTGCGTGAAGTCAGACTTTGCAAACGACACCACGTACACCTTCTTCGTGGTGCCCAGCAATGCGTCAGGACGTGGACCCGCCGGCATCTCTGCAGAGCTGTTCCTGCCGACTGACGTGAGCCCGGACGGTTTCCGCTGAATCCAGATCAGGATCTTGGCGACATCGGAGAGTTTGGTCTGATCGATCGCATCATCAAGGGCCTAGCCACTAGTGGCTCGGACCTTGAGGGCTCGGACCTTGAGAGTTCGGGCCAGTCGACTGATGAGCGAATCCTGGTCGGCCCAGGTGACGATGCTGCAGTGCTGGCCATTGGTGCCGGCCGTGCCGCCGTAACCGTTGATGTACTTGTCGAAGGGCGGCATTTTCGTCGGGATTGGTCATCCGCGCAGCAGGTTGGAGCAAAGGCCGCGGCGGCCACCCTTGCCGATGTCGCGGCGATGGGAGCCGCGCCGGTTGCGCTGGTGGTGGGGTTCGGCGCCCCAGCATCGCTACCCGTGTCATGGGCGGTTGATTGCGCGGCGGGCATCGAAGCCGAGGCCGCCAGGGCCGGTGCGCATGTGGTCGGGGGCGACGTCACCGCAAGCGATGCCGTGCTGATTGCGGTAACGGGCATTGGCGACCTACAGGGCCGCGGTGCAGTGCTGCGTAGCGGCGCCCAGGTTGGGGATCGCGTTGCCATCTGCGGACGACTGGGCTGGTCGGCTGCGGGACTGGAGCTACTGCGTCGCGGCTTGACTGGACCTACCGAGCTCGTGGATGACCATCGACAGCCGCAGCCTCCATACGAGGCGGGCGTGCGGGCTGCGTTTGCCAGAGCCACCGCGATGATCGACATCAGCGATGGACTCGTCGCCGATGCGCGGCATATCGCGCAGGCGTCCAACGTTCGGATTGACCTGTCCTGGTCCGCGCTGCTGGCGCATGTGGCGGATGGCGCAGAGCTGCTTCGCGATGCGGCTTCACTACTTGCGGCACAGCCCACAGCGACACATCATCAACCCGAGGTCGTCGTCCGCGATTGGGTCCGCGATTGGGTCCGCGAATGGGTGCTGCACGGGGGTGAAGATCACGGCCTGCTCGCCTGCTTCAGTGAAGCGATACCGGCCGGGTTTACCGTGATTGGTTCAGTTGGGCCCCCAATACAAGGTGCCGGTGTCTGGGTCGACGAACAGCCAGCACAGCAGGCCGGGGGCCACGAGCACTATCGGTCGAGTTAGCGACCTCTTTGGCGAGAGTTGATCAGAGCGTTTAGGAACTCGGCACGCGGGTGACCTTGCCGGCCTTAAGGCAGGCGGCGCAGACGTCAAGGCGCTTTGGGGTGCCCTTGACCAATGCGCGCACGGTCTGGATGTTCGGGTTCCAACGACGCTTGGTGCGGCGATGCGAATGGGAGATGTTGTGGCCGAAGCTGGGCTTCTTGCCGCAGATCTCGCAGGTGGCGGCCACGGTCACTCCTCGGGTCTGGCTCAGGTCAAGCACCGATCGGGCTCTGGCTGAGCACTGGGGCCGGCGCATCCGGCGGGAAAAGCACTACTGCCCGTAGGGTAGCCGAGAGCCGCAGACGGCCCAAATTGAGGGCGGCTGCTCCAGTGCTGGAGGCGCGATCATGCAATCCCTGCCTGCGGCAACTTGGCGAGCCTGGATTGAGCATGCAACCGTCCTGCTGGCCAATAACCGTGCGCGCATTGACCGTATGAACGTCTACCCGATCGCCGACGGCGATACGGGCTCCAACGTCTTGGGCACCCTGCAGTCAGCTCGCGCTGAGGCGGCGGCATGTTGGTTTGCCGCCGGACCGCCTGCGGCCGTGGATGTGGCCTTGGCCATTGCTCGTGGAGCAACGCTGGGAGCTCGCGGCAACTCTGGAGTGATCCTGGCTCAGTGGTACGTGGGCTGCGCCGATGCCATCAGAGAAGAGGCACCGGCCGATCAACTTCTGCACGCGGCCTTGGCTACTGGGGCGAGTCGTGCCTGGGACGCGGTGAGCCACCCGGTCGAGGGGACCATGCTCACCGTGGCCAAGGCCGCAGCCCGGGGTGCCGCCGATGCCGGAGGTGACCTGCAAGCCAGCGTCGATGCCGCATTGGCCCACGCGCAGCTGGCCTTGCATCGCACTCCGAGCCAACTCCCAGTGCTGGCCGAGGCCGGCGTGTTGGATGCCGGGGGCGCCGCGCTCGTCCTGGTACTGCAGGCACTGCAGGCTGCGGTTGGTGGTCGGACCGTCGATGCCGGTGACCTGCCTGAACTCGACCTCGGTCCCTCGACACCGCAGATCACTATTCCTATGCGTGCAATCCGACCGGTGCCGTCAGGTACCACCGATGGTGGCACCGGTGAGCAGATGACCTATGAAGTCATGTTCACGCTGCGGACGGCGGACGGCGAACGGCTCGCCAGGCTGCGCCGCGAACTCGATGCCCTCGGTGACAGTTTGGTCATGGCTGGGGGGCCAGAACTTTGGCAGGTGCATCTGCACGTGCCTGACGCTCAGGCTTCGACGGCTGCTCTGCAGGCGGGCCTGGCCGCTGGACAAACCGAGCGCGTGCGCGTCAGCGAACTGGTTCAGACTGCCTGCAGGCAGGATGGGCCGGCAAGCTCCGCGCCACGGGTTTTGATCGCCGTCACACATGGTGACGGGGTCACCAAACTCCTGCACGACAGCGGAATCGCCACACTCATGGTCGGTGCGGGCCTGCCGTCGACGGCGGAACTCCTCGACGTCATTGCCGCAACCGGTGCCCGTCAGGTTGTCCTGCTGCCCAGTGACGGTGATGCGCATGGTGCTGCGGAACTAGCCGCACAACGCGCTCGTGACGACGGCGTCGACGTAGCAGTCATTCCAACCCGCGCCGTGGTGCAGACCCTTGCCGCAGTGGCTGTGCATGACGAGAACCGTTCCTGGCAGGGCGATGTAGTGGCGATGACACGCGCCGCCAGTGCTACCCGGTATGCCGGCATCACCGTGGCCAGTCGAACGGCCTTGACTATGGCCGGACCCTGCCAGGTTGGAGATGTGCTGGGGCTTGTTGGCGGTGATATCGCCATCGTCGGAACGGCCGTTGTCGAAGTGACGCAGCGCGTCCTGGCGGGCCTGCTTTCCGTCGGTGGGGAACTTGTGACCCTGGTCTGGGGTGCTGACGCAGACGACGATCTGCGCACCACGGTGGCGCAGTGGCTGGTAACCCAGCATCCGTTCGTGGAGGTGCAGCAGGTTGATGGCGGTCAGCCACGCTGGCCGGTAATCATGGGGGTCGAAT
>JAGWVT010000170.1 GCA_018970765.1 Actinomycetales bacterium | reverse complement strand
GTCGGACGAGAAGTTTTCGTCGGACAACATCCTCGCGCCAACGCTCGGCATGACAAAAGAATCGCCCTCACCCCGGGGGCTTCAGAGAAACCGGGTAAACGCAGAGGATTGGGCCCCAATAGGCCAAAACCGATCAAACCCCGTTGTCCGCAGGTTTTGGCATTAACACGCACCTTTCCGCAGGGGTTTGCAAGGCTTGCAGGAAAAGGACCCCTAACTCAGAGGAGTTAGGTTTGAGATTGGTGGCGGACGGTTGACCATGTGCCGACTGGCTTCCCGAGCCAATGAGCACAGGCGCGGGCTGCTGCGGGTCAACGCGAAACTCCCGACGGCCACGGGAGAATTCGTCGTCATTCCGGAGATCCACCGGCCCCGATCCTGTACCCCATCGCCCGGTAGCCGCGCTGGCGCTTGTCCCACATCCGCAGCAGCGCCGGGTGCCCGGTGTCCACGAAATCGATGATCCGCACGTCGGTCTTGCTGGCGTGCTCACGGTGCAGGCGTCCGGCGTACTGCTGCAACGTGCCCTTCCAGGACACAGGCATCGCGAGGACCAGGGTGTCGAGCGGCGGGTGATCGAATCCCTCGCCAACCAGCTTGCCGGTGGACAGGAGGACACGTGGGGCATCAGGTTGTAAGGCATCCAGATCTGCCACCAAGGCTGATCGCTGCTTCCGTGACATTCGCCCATGCAGGACGAACGGTGCTGGTTGCAGGTTATGGAGCTCCACCTTGATGGCATCGAGGTGTTCTGTGCGTTCCGTCAGGACCAGCACCTTGCGTCCCTGCGCGACGGCATCACGCACCGCGGTAGCGATTGCAGCCGTTCGGGCGACATCATTGGCGAGACGTCGGAAAACGTCCTGGATGCTAGCCCCCTGCGGCAAGTCGATCCGAACATGGCGGGAGTGCGGCACCACCTCCAGATCGTTCGGCGCCCCGGACGGCTGCGCGGCCGTGTGACGAATCGGCCCGCACTGCATGAAGATGATTGGCTGCTGTCCGTCGCGGCGGATCGGTGTGGCCGTGAGGCCCAGCACGTATTTCGCCTTGGTACGTTTGAGGATCGCGTCGAAGGAGACTGCGCCGACATGGTGGCACTCGTCGACGATCACCTGCCCATAGTCTTCGACCAGCGGATTCACCTCGCCCTGGCGGGACAGGGACTGCATCACGGCGATATCGATCTTGCCGGTCAGTTTGGCATTGCCGCCGCCGATGGTGCCGACCACGCCCTTTGCGCCCCCCAGAAAGGCTTGTAGGCGCTCCTGCCATTGCTTGAGCAACTCCGTGCGATGCACCAGCACCAGGGTGTTGACGCCCCGCCGGGCAATCATCGCGGCGGCGGTGACCGTCTTGCCGAAGGCAGTTGGCGCGCACAGCACGCCAGCATCGTGGGGGAGCAGTCCGACAACTGCGGCTTCCTGATCGAGGCGCAGACTGCCGACAAAAGACACGTCCAGTGGTTGCCCGCCCAAACGTTCATCTCGCAGATCACAGGCAATGCCGTTTTCACGCAGCAGTGACATTGCGGCATCGAGGCAGCCGCGCGGCAGGGCGATGTGCTGGGGGTAGCTCTCGGCGCAGCCAATGACGCGCGGCTTGTCCCACACCGACATCCGCATCGCCTGGGCCTTGTAGAACTCGGGGTTCTGGAAAGCCGCCAACCGGATGAGGCGATTAGCCAATGCCTGGGGCAACTGAGCCTTCTCGAAATAGACAAGATTGGCCAGCGTGACCGTCAGTGACTTCGGCATCGGACCGGCCAGCTTCTTGGCCAATGTGCTCTCGCGCTTCCAGGGTGTGGCCAGGTCCTCGTCGTCGATGAAGGTGACGTCCAGCGGATGGATGCCACCTGTAGCCCGGAGAATGGTCGGCTCGATGTCGTGCGCGGCCATCGGCTGGATGGACGCAAGAAACGCCCATTGGTCCGAATACGGCTGAAAATCGGCATCGACGAACACACTGAAACCCTGTTCCCTCGGACCCTTCTGCAGCGGCAGGGAAATCAGGTTTCCGAACCCGCCTTTGGGCATGGTGTCCTGATTCGGAAACAGCCGGTCATAGGATCCCAGCTTCAGTTGCCGAGTGCGCGAGCAGGTAAGGCTGATGATGGCGGTACCGAGACGCCGGGCATCACGGGCCGACACGCGTCCAGCAAAGAACACCCAGACGTGAGCTCCCTTACCGGAGCGCGAAATCTCCAACGCGGCCGGCACGCCGAGCGCCTCGCAAGATTGCATGAACGCCCGTGCGTCCTCTCTCCATTCCGCTTCGTCGAAGTCGACCGCGAGGAAATAGCAGCTGTCGTCTTCCAGCAGCGGATACACGCCGACCGTGTGTTCACCAGCAAGATGGTCATAGATCACCACATCGGACAGCGGGATCA
>JAGWVT010000169.1 GCA_018970765.1 Actinomycetales bacterium | reverse complement strand
GGCCGGCCGCCCAACCCTTGTAGGGCTGGTTCTGGCTGTCTACAGCGCCCCATTCGCTCTTGTAGAAATCGGTTCCACCAAAGCTTGGGACCTCGTCCTCATCGTCGTACTGCCCCCAACTGCTACCGTCGTCGTTATCAACCCACCATCCGACGACCGTCTCCCAAGGCCCCCAGTATTTGAAGCTGAAAGCGAGCTGGTTCGGGATCGTGGTCATCCACGACTGATCAAGTGCCGAGGTGTCCTGGGTGAGTGCGTCGTACCAGGTAGACAGGCCCCAGAAATCATCGGTAAACCGGCTCTTCTGATACGAGCCCAGCTGGAAATAAGACTTGTTGAAGTTCGGGCCAGCGGTGAAATACCAGTTGGGGTCGCGCGGCATGATGGTGCCCATCGCCGCGTCGCGTACCGCGATATCAAACTGTCGCTGACCGTCTCGGTCGTAAGCGACATCCCAAAGGGCCTCGCCATCTTCAACCGGCGCATGCGGCTCGTTGTAGCCGCCGGGGTAGCCGTTGTTCGGGAAGTAGTAGTCCGACTTGGTCTGGGTGTAAGTGACACCAGCCAGATCCTTGTAGCGGCCGACGAGTTCGCCCTTGTAGGTGAAAGTCGACGTGGACGTCACCCAGTTTGCACCCGCAGTCGGGTTCGTGCCGTCCCGGGTTGAGTCATTGACCAGGTAGAGCGGATTGCCCTGAGCCACCGCGCTGTACACATCGTTTTGCGATCCCTCGGGCATGAGGATGTACTTATCCCGCCAGCCAGCCACCTCAACGTAATAAACCTTCGAGGCGGCGTTGTACCAGCTGGGTCGCCATTGCGTTGATGCATTGAACGTTGCGTCCGTGGGGCTGTACGGCGTGGTAGTCGTCGCCTGCCCGTTATACGTCTTGTTCAGGACCGCATTGCCCCACTTGAACTGGTACAGCGGCATGTAACCGGTGAAGTTCAGCACCGCCTGACGCTGGTTGTCGTCAAGGTTCTCGAAGCTTCGGTACGCGGTCAGGTTCTTGTAGTCGCTCGTGACCGAGGCCGCCGTGGCCGTCCCGCGTTCCACGTTGTTCGCGTTCGTCCAGACTACTTCACTATTCTTGTAATCAATCCCCTCAACCAGGTACTCAACAAACCGACGGTCGGCCTTCGCATTCGGGTTGTAATAACCCACCTGCTCCAGCGTGACGTCCATGGTGGCGAATTCAGACCCCACCTTGACGCGCGCCTCGCCGATCTGCTCGATTGACGTGGTGGTGACGTAGGTGATTCGCGGCACCAGGATCGTGCCGGCATCGACCTGCACCGAACCCACCACCACATTGACCGTCTCGTTACGCACTGCGATCTGCGGTACCAGGATGGTCTTCTCGCCCTTGACCGCTGCATCCGCCTGCAGCATCACGTCACCGCCCGAGCGCATCACGACATCGGTGTCGGACAGGATCAGGCCTTGCTCCAGAATTTGCAGGAAGCCGCCGCTCAGTGCGGTGGTCGGCGCACCCCCGCCAGATGGCAGGCCCTGCGCCTCGAGCGTGGCACGGCTCAAGGTCTGATCAACCCCCGACTGCATCACGATCTTGCCGCCGGTCGCCATGGCCTTCACGCGGCCGTTGACGCGCAGCTGCTCGCCGGCATTCAGCAGAACTCGACCGTTCGCGCCCGTGGCTTCGACGATACCGGTGATGGTGATGGTGGGTGCAGCCAGATGGGCGAGGAGGTCGCCCTTCACCATGGCCTCGAGTTGCTGCGGACCCTCTCCGGCGACGAGGATGCTCTCGCGACCGCGCAGGTACGTGTCCGAACCCGAGTTGTTTGCGAACGCGTGACTGCCCGGCAGCAAATTGACCTGCCGGCCAATGAGCGACACCCCAGCCCGCGCATCGATCAGCCCCGTGACGGTGATATCACCCGCCGACGCCTCGGCATCCACAATACCCGTGCGCGCAGCACTGCTCACCACCTGGCCGACGAGACCGCGGAGCAGCATGCTGTCGACTGAACGCAGCGTGATCTTGCCGCCGGTTTGCGTATCGAGCACGCCGCCGCTCACCACGGCACCGGAGCCATTCCGCACCACTGGGGTCTGCACAATCCCCTGACCGCTTGAGTGCGTGCCGCCGCGCACGCTCAGCTGATCGGCCGCCGACACCAACGAATCAATCAACACCAGCGAGCCGGAAACAATCGAAACATCGGCTCCGGCATCGCGCGCTTCAACCGCGCCCGAAAACTGGACCTGTCCTTCAGCGAAGATGTCGATCAGGCTATCGGGTGTACCCGTCCATGCGGGTGTGGTTGCGGGCGAATTCGCCAAGTCAAAGCGGGCATCCGCAATGATGGACGAGGGCGATGCCAGGCTCACACCAATGCCCGCACTGTCGCTGCCGGCGCGGATGCGCACC
>JAGWVT010000168.1 GCA_018970765.1 Actinomycetales bacterium | reverse complement strand
AGCAACTCGTCGTCGTCAAAGCCGGTGAGCGACAGATCAAAGTCATCGAACTGCAGCTCTTCCAGTTCCAGACGTAGCAGGTCCTCGTCCCAGTCCGCCCAGGTGGCCGAGCGGTTGGCAAGGATGCGAAACGCCTTGATCTGCATCGGCGTCAGGTCATCGGCCAGCACCACCGGCACGGGCTCCAGCCCCGGGTGGAGTGCCGCCTTCAAACGAAGATGGCCATCGACCACCTCGCCCGTGCTCTTGGCGATGATCGGGATGCGAAAGCCGAATTCCTGAATGGCGCCGGCCATCTGTTCGATGACATGGTCGTTCTTGCGGGGGTTGCGACCGTAAGGAATGAGTTTGCCCACCGGCCAATGGTGCAGTTCGATGTCTTGCATAGGGGTCTCTCAAAGGTGTGCTGATCCGGTCCGCAACCAGGCCTATCGAGAGAGCTCCTCGAGGGCCTGGCGGATTTCGTCGTCCAGTCGTTGTTCGATCACACGTGGGTCCTGCTCGGCCGCCAAGGCGGCTGCCAGTCGGCGTGGCAGGGTCTGCATCCGGTCACGCAGTCGGCGCGCCAGGTTGAAGGTGCACATCTCCACCTCATCGCTGCTGATCAGCTTGCCCGTGCGCTCCTCGTACTCGAGCTTGGCCAGGCGTGCGGCGTAGGCTTCGCGGATGGCGCGGCTGGTCTGGCAATCGGGCGCAGCAATGCGGCCGGTTTCCAGAGGCGGCTGTAGCTCGCGGTTGGCAACCGGTGACGTGGAAACCGGGGTGGAAACAGGTGGGGTTGCCACCTTGGGCGCAGGTTTTGGGGCGCCAGTGTTCAGGTTCTGCGACGGCAGCGTGTTTCGCGCCCACTGGGCATCGGCCTTGACCGGGTCAATGGTGCCGTCGGGCTCGACGCTGATGCGCCCGGCCTTGATGGCCTTGGCCACAGCGGTGTGGCTCACGCCACGGTGTTGGGCATAGGCCCGGATGGACAGTCCCATCGCATTCCTCCGGGCCGGGCGGGTCAATCAATCGGAAATCGGCTGGATCGCTGGGGTCCCCTGTGCATGAAAACCATGGTGGCAACTGGCAACCTGTTTTCGGCTCTGACGCTAGGCAAGCGTCGCGCTGCGCGCGGCCCCCGCTTTTTAGATGGCCCCGGAGGACCCATCAGATGTGTCAGATGCGTCAGGTCGCACGAGTGAGTTCCTCGCGCAGTGCCCGTTCCATCTGCCGCTGGTACTCACGCAGCGCCACGCTGCGCACGGTGTAGGCCATGCCAAAACGCGCTTCGACCTTCTGCTGGCGACGCAGCAGGTACAACGCCAGGATGCGCTTCTCGTCGCGGCGCTCGAACACGGCACCGGCGCGGTAGAACACGTTCTTCTTCGCCATCACCTGGCCCGGCCATTGGCTCTTGGGGATGACGCGGGTCTGGGCGGTCTGTGCCATCGGGCCGACGGGAATCGCCAGCTTGCCGGTCTTGGTACCGCCGGCCTCTTGCAATGCCACGAACCGATCCCGCGACCAGACTTCGGCCATCAGCGTGCGCGGCTTGGCTGGCGTCACGCCAATGCCCCGACTGATCCACGGGCGGCGCAGATTGAATCGCTCGGGCAAGCTGTCGCGCACCGCATCACGGGCGTCGAACGCCGTGCGAGTCAGGGCCTTGGCGGCAGCGTTGGGCACGTGCTTCTGTGCCAGTTCCGAGAGGTGCTCGGTCGCCTTGGCCACATCGGCGGTAACGTCAAGTTTCAGCATCGGCTGACTTCCGGCGGCGAGGAGTGGCTGGCGCTTCGGTGTTTGCAACAGGTTCGGCAGCGATGCCCGCCTGCTGGGTCAGGATCTGTTCAGCCGTGGCCGCATCGACCTCGACGGTCAGGCCCGGAGCGAACGAGCGCGTGCCACCGTCGCCGGTGATGACCACCGGGCGGGTGATGATGATTTTCATGGGGGAGTCTCCAGCACTGGGCAGACAGGCGAACGCCAAGCCCAGAAACGACAACGCCCACCAAGGTCTCCCCGGTGGGCGCAGTTATCAGCAGTACATGAATAGCTTATCTTGTGTGATCAAACATTCAACTAGGTTTTGTCGTCAGGAGCAGAATTATTTTCGGCGAACTGCGCTTCGATGTCCATGGCACCGTGCAGCACACGGATGATCCGCAGCAACCGACCATCTTCCGTGAAAAAGATCACGTAGTTGCCGTAAGCGCAGGATCGGATGCCTTCGCCAAGTTCCGGCCTTGGCCGGTAAGCCTGGGGCGCCAGCAGGATCTTGCGGCACTGCGCGCGCAGTTCATGCAGGAAAGATATGGCCCGGCGCGGATTGTCCTGAGCGATGTAGTCACCGATGCCTTCGAGATCACGCTCGGCCTGCGGCTGGAACTCCAACCGCATCAGACCGCTTTCTCAGCCATCGCGCGATACTTCGC
>JAGWVT010000167.1 GCA_018970765.1 Actinomycetales bacterium | reverse complement strand
CAGGCTTTGTGGCGCAGGTCGACGTGGATGTGGCCGAACTCGCCAAAGGGCACCCACGGGTAGACCTGCCACTAGCGGCCGATGCCAATGCTGTCCTGCAATTCATCGCGCACGCAGGAAACGATGCACAGATTCAGACGAATGCGAACACCTGGCAGTCCTGGCGTGCGCACTGCAGGTACGTCCGCGAACAGGTGCCATTGCTTGATCCAGAGAACTCGCAGGATCCCCAGTTCTGCTCCCCCTACCTGCTTGTCGATCAGCTCTCAGATGTCCTGCAGCCGGAAGATGTGCTCATCCCGGCGAGCAGCGGCAGTGGGCAGTTCGTGCCGATGGAAGTGTTCCGAGTCAAGGCTGGCCAACGCATCGTCACCAACAAGGGCTTGGCCTCGATGGGCTACGGCCTGGCGGCCGCAATTGGAGCGGCCCTAGCCAGTGGCCAGCGCACGATCCTGATTGAGGGTGACGGATCCTTCTCGCAGAACATTCAGGAACTCGGCACCGTGGCGGTTCAGCGTCTGAATCTGAAGATCTTCCTGCTGGATAACGACGGCTACGCGTCGATTCGCACCACGCAGCGCAATTACTTCGGTGGCGTCTACCTGGGCTGCGATGCCGCCACCGGACTGGGCTTTCCGAACTGGGAACTGCTCGCCAAGACCTACGACATTCCTTGCGTCAAGGTTGGACCCGATGGCCTGAATGATCCAGACGTGCGCGCGGCCCTGGATGCTCCCGGCCCGGCGATGTTCCTGGTTCGGGTGGACCCGGAGCAGACCTACTACCCGAAGGTCACCAGCCGCATTGCCGATGACGGCTCGATGGTCTCCAACCCGATCCACCGCATGTTTCCTGATCTGCCTGAGGAACTCTGGGCCAAGGTGTATCCATGACGCACCGCACGGCGCTGGTCACCGGTGCTGCACGCGGTATCGGTGCTGCAATTGCGCGCGCACTACAGCAACAGGGCTGGCAGGTGCTCACCCCAACGCGCGATGTGCTCGACCTGGCCGAACCGCAGAGCGTGGCGGACTACCTCACGGACATCGCTGATCAACCAATCGACGGGCTCGTCATCAATGCCGGCATCAACAACCCTGCGCCCCTCGGCACCCTTTGCGCCACCGATTGGCTGCGCATTCAGCAGGTCAACCTGACCAGTGCGTTCACGTTGATCTCGGCACTGGCGCCGACGATGGCTGAGCGAGGCTTCGGACGCATCGTCGGCATCTCCTCGGCCTACGCATCCAGGGCCCGTGCTGGGCGAGCTGCCTACAGTGCCTCGAAGTCCGGTCTGGAGGCTCTCATTCGCACGACCGCGGTGGAACTCGCCGATCGCGGGGTCATCGCGAACTGCGTCGCACCCGGCTTCGTCGACACCGAACTCACTCGGGTGAACAACCCACCCGAAGTCATCGCCAAACTCCTCGAGCGTGTGCCCGTGGGCAGGCTTGCTAGCCCACAGGAGATCGCCGAGGTCGTCGCGTTCCTGATGGCCGACGCCAACAGCTACCTCACCGGGCAGGTCATCACCGTGGACGGAGGCTTCGCATGCACCTAACCGCCGACCTGACCCCGTTGCATATCCAATCCCGCCAGTGGGACTACGACGTTACCTTCGCAACCGACATCGCCGGTGCCATCGATCAGTTGAATCTCGCAGGTACGCATGCCCTGGTGGTAGTAGACGAGCAGGTTGCCTCGGCCTATGCCACAGAACTCGCGCCGCTGACTGAACATCATCCGACTCTGATCCTGCCCGCGACCGAGGCCACCAAGTCACTGGCGGGGGTTGGGCAACTCATCGACAGGCTCCTGGAAAACAATGCCGTGCGCACCAGCCGCATCGTGGCTATCGGTGGCGGATGTATCCAGGACCTCGTGAGCTTCACTGCGCACATCTACTACCGCGGGATCGATTGGGTCTTTCTGCCCACCACCGTGCTTTCACAGTCTGATAGTTGTATCGGTGCCAAGAGTGGCATCAACGTGCTGCCCTATAAAAACCCGTTAGGCACCCTGCACTCCCCGCGACAAATCGCCATCACCACGGCGTTCACCCAGACCCTGCCGGATCTGGAGATCGCCTCGGGCTACGGCGAAATCGTCAAACTCGCAGTCACCGGACCCCGACACTTCTTTGGACGACTCCAGGAGGCGCTCGCCGAAGGCGGTATCCGTACCCCGCATCTACTCGAGTTGACGCGGTCGAGCCTGGCGGCCAAGCAGGTGATCATCGAGGAGGACGAGTACGAGACAGACCTGCGTCGCATCCTCAACTACGGTCACTCATTCGGCCATGCACTGGAAGCCATCTCCGGTCACAGCGTTCCGCATGGGTTGGGCGTGCTCTGGGGGATCGATGTCATCAACTGGCTGGGTGTGCGTTGGGGTATGACTGATCCGGAGCTGGCC
>JAGWVT010000001.1 GCA_018970765.1 Actinomycetales bacterium | reverse complement strand
ACCGGAATCAACATCAGGACGTCCTTGCGTCCGGCGAGTTCCATGAGGCGCCGGCGCTGCACTGCCCGACAATCCGCCGCCTGAGCGCGAAGAACATCCACCAGGGGAGTTCCTCGTTCGAGCGAAATCACCAGACCATCGACAAAACGCTCCACCTCGGAAATGCCGCAGCGATCAGCAAGTCCTCGCAGCGCGTCGTGTACTGACTGCCCATCACGCAGGTCTCCGACACAGGTGCGAATCTCATCGGCCAGATCTCCGTTGACAGTTTCAGCGATGCGTTCCAGAGCCGCACTGGGCGATTCCCCGGCTGCCACACTGAAAGCGAGGAGTTCGGCGATAGTCGGAAGTTGCTCGCTCATCCGTTGTGAGCGTCGCCGCGACTGCTGACTCAATCGGCGATCGACCAGTAATGGTCCAACCACCGCACCAACCAGGCCGAGGGCGAGAATTCCGGATAGCGGGCCACCATTTCCAATCACCAGGACCGCGATGAATGCACCCGCAAGAAGACCCAGAGCACTTGCCACGACCTGCTCCAGCCGGAATCGCTGGACATCCCCCGACCGCCCTGCGCGAGCCAGGCGTGCCACCAGATCGACGCGCCGTTCCCCGGTAAGAAGAGTCGGCTGGAGAACTGAGATCAAGGCGCTGACACCGGAGTCCGTGCGCTGGGGCTGCACTGCCCCAGCCAGTGGTCCAGTGACATAGGGCGCGATCCGTTCAGCCAGCGACGGTGTTGCCTGCGCACGTACGCGGACAACGAGCATCAAGAGTCCGGCGGCACCAGCTAGGCCGAGCAGGGCGCCAACTGCTGCCCCGCTCATCGCAACATCCGGGATTCGATTGGCAGCTTGCCAATGGCCAGCATGACGCGGTAGGCCGCAAGTGACAGCACAGCTGCTGCCGCGATGACCACGGCACCAGCAGTCGACCGATAGGCCGCCACCGCCTCAGGTCTTGTGCAAAGCAGCGCCAGGGTGATCCAGGGAGCTGCAACAGACAGGCGTGCTGCGGAAACTGTCCAACTCTGCCGCGCTTCAATCTCACCGCGAGTTCGCGCATCCTCTCGCAGCAGCGCACTCAAGGTCCGCAGCACCGTACCCAGATCAGTACCTCCGACCTGGCGAGCGATTCGCATCGAGGCAACCACTCGGTCGGCTACTGGGTCTGCGAGGAAGTTCTGCAAGGTGTCCAGAGCATGCGCGAAGGAACCGGTTGCCCGGTATTCACTGGCGAACATCGCGAAGGCAACACGAAGTGGCTCCGGACCATTGCGTGCCAAATCAGCAAGTGCCTCAGGAAGTGCCATGCCAGCTCGCACCGCAGACACCAATGCATCGACAGCATCAGGCCACGCCGTACGTAGCGCCCGCTGGCGAAGGCGTGCCCGACGTCGCGTCAGCAGGATCGGAACTGCGGAGCCAACAAATCCAGCCAAGAGCGCCGCCATCGGCACCGTGGTCACGATAAGAACCAGCAGAGCCAGCACAGCCCCCACGCTCATTGATGCAAACAGCAGCCGCCCGACGGTTAGTCGGGGCACTCCGGATGCATCAACGAGGCGTTGCAGTCGTCCGACGGCACGCGACTGGACTGGCGATTGATTGCTTTTTGCCGTGATCGCCAGGAAGACGAGAACACCTCCAACGCCAAACAGCAGCCCCACCAAGGCACCCATCAGGCCGCCCTAGTGCGCTGGCGGCCGGGTATGCGTCGCACCGGTCCGAGAAGGTCAACGAGGTCGTAGCCGCGTTCGGCAAAGCGCTGTTCGTGCGGAGGGAAGCCGCCCGCACGAACCAACTCGGTGCCTTCCAGCGTGAACAATTCCGCGACTTCGATCGCGCCGGATTCCACACGGCCTGGCAGGGCCAGAATCTCCCGGATCCGTCGTACCCCGTCCGCACTACATGCCGTGTGAATCACGAGGTCGACGCAACCGGCGACCGTCGGCACCACGAATTCCCCCGGGATGTTCTGCCCGGCGAGCAGCGGCAGGGTGCACAGCTTCGTAATCGCCTCGCGGCCGCTGTTCGCGTGCAGCGTTGCCATTGACGGCAGTCCGCTGTTCATGGCAACCAGAAGATCCAGTGCTTCGGCCTGACGCACCTCACCCACGATCAGTCGCGTAGGACGCATCCGAAGGGCTTCGCGAATGAGGCGACGTAGCGGGATCTCACCGGTACCTTCCAGGCTGGCATCACGCGTTTGCATGGCAATCCAGTCCGGATGCCGGAGTCGAATCTCAAAGACTTCCTCGCAGGAGACCACGCGCTCCTGCCCCGGCACACACCCCAGCAGGGCGTTCAGCAGAGTGGTCTTGCCAGCCTGCGTGGCACCAGCAACCAAGATGTTGAGTCCACAAATCACCGCGGCCTCAAGAAAAGTCGCCGCCTGGCTGCTCAACGTGCCCAGGCCGACCAGGTCGTGAATGCTGGTAGGCCTCACCACGAAGCGACGAACATTGACGGCCCAGTGCTGCCGCGTGATATCCGGAATCACGACATGCAATCGGCTGCCATCCGGCAACATGGCATCGACGAAGGGTGTGCTCAGGTCCAAACGCCGACCCGATTGACGCAGCATGCGCTCAACAAGATCGCGCACGTCAGCCTCAGTTAGGACCACCGATGTCAGCTCGCTGCGCCCGCCACGGGCAATAAACACGCGGCCCGGATCATTGATCCAGACCTCCTCCACTTCTGGATCATCGAAGAACACCTGCAGCGCACCGAATCCGGCAACTGCATGACGTACCTGCACACCGATACCTGCACGATCGATCTGCGCGGCACCTTGAACGTCATCGCGATCGATTCGCTGCCGAATCACCTCATCGAGGCATTCCTCCACAAGCGCGCGTACGGTCTCGGGTTCGCGCATGGGATCAATGGCTGAACTGCGAATGGAATCCCTGACTCGCGCCTCAACCTCTGCAGCGAGATCGCCGAGCGCATCGGCCGACCCGTCGAATTGAACTCGGTCGATCTGCCTGCCGCGTTGCGGACCACGACCCACGGTCAACCCCCTCGTTCGCCTCACTCACCAAGTGGCGAGTAAGCGGACCGTAGGCAGGAAGTGCCACATCGATCCAGGGGTAACGCAACACTGTGGATAACTCAGCGCGGCTAAGAAGTCACGTCAACGAACGGGTGCATCCATTCGTGCGCCAATGGTGGCCAACCAGGTGGCGGCCACTTCGTCCGGGTGCTCCATCTGAGCGACGTGGCCGCAATCGGCTAGCACAACCACGGTGGCATCGTGAAAGTGTTTCGTGATGCGGTGCGCCGCCTTGGCGTCAACGAGCTGATCCTTACGGCCATAGATGGCCAGCGTTGGGCAAGCGACCTGCTCGGCAAGTCGCCAGGGGCGTTGTGGGCCAACGTCGAGGAAGGTACGCAGCAAGCCACGCAGGCTGCGCAGCATGGCATCGGCTCCGTAGGTGAGGTGGTCGCGCCCGGCGGTTTCGTCGATCGCGGCAACTCGACGCTCCTGGGTGACTCGAGTCGGATCGGCAAAACAGGCTTCGATCATCGCCTGCACACGAACCTGGGCGGAAACCTCGGTGGTGTACTTGCGAACCAACGGTTCACCAACTCCGGGAATGGCAATAACCGGAAGGTGAATGGTGCTGCGACGGGGCCGAAGGGCCGGCAGCGCTGGTGAAATCAATGTCAGGGAGCGGACCAGATCCGGGCGCCGAGCCGCCAACTGCAGGGCGATCGCTCCACCCATGGAATTGCCGAACACATGCACCGGCTCACCACCGAGATGCTCGATGAATGCGGCCACCGAACGTGCATGTCCGGCCGGTGAGAGGTCACCGTCCCGCGGTGGGGGCGAATCGCCAAACCCGCCGAGATCCAAGGCCCAACTCTCCACATGGTCACCCAGGGCAACCATGAGGTCGTACCAATTCAGCGAGGAGCCACCGAGGCCGTGCAGGTAGACCGCTCTTGGCAGATCGGGTTGCGCACCCGGCAGATGGCGAGCTGCCACGAGGGCATTGGGGAGCCAGACTTCCGTGCGCTCCGGCCGGCGTGCACCAGACATGCCTGAAGGATACGGCTGCGTACGATCAGGTGGTGTCTCGAGGACCGCTGCCGGTTGCCCCGATCGCCGAGGGCGAACTGGTTGACGCTGATCTGACAACAGTCGTCCGCCTGCCCAGGGAGCAACGTCGAGCTCAGGTCATCACGGCTGCGCGGGAGGCTTTTTTGGCCTCCGGCTACCACGCGGCCTCCATGGAAGAGATCGCAGAACGGGCCGGGGTTTCCAAGCCGGTGCTTTACCAGCACTTTCCGGGCAAGTTGGATCTGTACCTGGCCATCCTCGAGGAGGGCATTGACGCGCTCCTAGCCGCCACGCAGCAGGCGGTGCGTTCCACTCCCGACAACAAGGTTCGCGTCCAAGCGACGATTCGCACGTACTTCACGTTCTTCGACGACCCGCAGGGGGCTATCCGGTTGGTCCTCGGCACCGATCTGATGAATGAGCCGAAGGTGCGCAAACGCATCGACGCCACGAAATTGGCGCTGGCGCGCATCATTGCCAGCGTCATTGCCGAAGACACCGGGCTGGATACCGAGCAGTCCCTGCTGCTGGGGTCCGGCCTGCTGGGGCTCGCTGAGGGCGCGGCTGTGCGCTGGTTAGCGCACAAGGGTGAACGCATGCCGTTGGACGAAGCTGCGGACCTGACTGCACAACTCGCCTGGCGCGGCCTGTCGAGCTTCCCACTCAGTCACCCCCCGCAGGCCTGATCGGGAAACTGATGCGACGATTACGGAGTTGTTCTCGTTTGTTCACTGCAACGGAAGGATGCTGACGTGGAGGTCAAGATCGGGGTGCAGGACACCCAGCGGGAACTCACCCTGGAGAGCACCCAGACCCCCGCAGAGGTCAGGTCCGCCGTCGAGGCCGCCCTCAACGGCGGCACCCTTCTGGAACTGACGGATGAGCGTGGGCGCACCCTGCTTGTGCCGGCGGCGAAGATCGCCTACGTGGACATCGGCCCCTCGGCTTCCCGCCGCGTGGGCTTCGGGACTCCCGCCTAGCCCTGCGCCAGGCGCTCCATACGCAGCAGTAGCGCTGCGGACGGCATCACTGTGCCGTTGGCATAGGTGCTGAATCGCGATGCCGATGTGCCTAATCGCTCAGCAAACTGCCTCGCGGTCAGCCCTGACCGCAACAAGGCATGTCGCACGCGCTCGGCCACTTCTGTCCGCTCACGATCCTCAACAGCTCTCCGAGCGCTATCAATGATGAGCGTCAAGAAGGTCGCCAGCGCCCGCTGAGCATCGAACCCCCCTGCCGGGAATTCGGTTGATGGATGTTCGTTGACTGCACGGGCATAGCCTTCAATGAGGCGGGCGACTCGCCCCCACGGATCACGTCGAATCTCAGCGATAACGGGCTGCCAGTCGCTCACCAGTCCGTCCTCGAGCACGGTGACGAGAGCCTCGTAGGGCCAGGTCGCCACCGGAGCATCGGCAGGAACGTCAACGTTGCGGAACACCACCATTAGGGATCACCACCCACTCGCAGCGCCAGTTCCTGGCATGCCTGAACGATGTCCGGCCAACGTCGCCAGCGAGTCTTCAGCCCCCTGTACCTGGGCAGATCAGGAATGACTTGCGGATCGATGGGTTGCGGATCCGCCAGGCAAAGTGTGAGCGCGGTGCGTACTGACCCAAATTCATTGGATCGGTCCGCGTACCAGGAATCGATGTCGACGAGGACAGTGGTGGCGGCATCGACGCCGAGTGTGGCCGCCAAGGCGACAACGTCAAGAAAGTCGCGCACTGCTGCGCGCTGCACGACCAGAAAGGCCTTGACCCGAAGTGCTTCTTCGATGGTTGGTGCGACGACCGAGAGTTCGTCGGTGACTTCGACGACCTGGGTTTGCAGAGGACCGGTTCGACGGAGTTGACGCAGCCCCGCGGGAACGCCTCCTAATTGGCCCAGGAGAGTCCGTGGTGGTCGCGATGCGCGCACTGAGGTTGCCCAACCATCCGTTGCTTCCACCGCCCCGAGGATCTCGTCGTACCTCTCGGCCAAATCCCCTAACACGTGGTCGTGATCTAGCGAGTCAGGATGCCCCGCGTGCAGGGCGGCCGCGGAGCCGCCCACCAGCACTGCGTCAGGAACAACCTGCTGCAGGTGAGCTGCTGACTCCAGGACGCGCTGCAGGGTCGCGCTTGGGCGCTCCATGTCCGTGAGTCTAGAGCCCTTATCTGATCTGATAACTAGGCTGCCAGGCCCAGGGCCCCCATACGTCTGGTGTGGTTCTCGGTCAACCGGGCCAGCATTCGGCCGAACTCGGCCAGGTCGGCACCGGGTCGGTCTACCCCACCCACGAGCAGCGCAGAAAGTGCGTCACGCTCGGCGGCGACCCGCTGCGCCTGCGACAGAGCCTCCCCAACGAGCCTGCGCCCCCAAAGGGCCAGGCGGCCGGCCACCTTGGGGTCCTCGGCAATGACCGCGCGCACCCGATCGACCACGAACGCGGCATGGCCAAGGTCCTGACAGACCTCCTGCACTAGGGCGCGAGTGTTGGGGTCCACGTAATTGGCGATCTCAAGGTAGAAGTCGGTCGCGATGCCGTCACCGACGTAGGCCTTGATCATGCCTTCCAGCCAGTCGCTTGGTGCGGTGTGTGCGTGAAATTCATCGAGGGGGCGGCGAAACGGCGCCATGGCTTGCTCGGGATCGGCACCAAGTTCCAGCAGACGCTCACGCAGTCGCACGAAGTGCCGGTACTCGGCCGTGGCTGCGTCCGCGAGACCCGCCTTATCGGCAACTGTTGGTGCCATGGCGGCATCGGCCGCCATCCGCTCGAACGCTGTCAACTCGCCGTAGGCCAGTACGGCAAGGAGGTCGATGACTGCATCGCGGTACTCCGGCGACCAGTCAGCGCTTTCCGCCGATTGATCCAGGGATTCCGCGCCCGCAGGTGTCACGGGCGCGAGCGTAGCCGCAGGCGGGGTACAGTGGCGATTGGCGGCAGTCTTGCCCGCGGACATGCACTTGGGGGGTCCGAACCCTCGAAGTCGAACACTGGAGTACTTCTGAGCAGCACCACTGAACTCGCCCCAACCTTCGCAGAACTGGGCGCCGACCCACGAATTGCCCAGGCACTCGCTGAAGACGGCATCGAGCGGGCATTCCCCATTCAAGAGCAGTGCCTGCCACTTGCCCTGGAGGGCAATGACCTCATCGGTCAGGCCAAGACCGGCACCGGCAAGACCCTCGGTTTCGGTATTCCCCTGCTGCAGCGACTGGACCTAACCGGTGACCGCAGCCGACCACAGGCTCTTGTCGTCGTTCCGACCCGCGAACTGTGCGTGCAGGTCGCCGACGACCTCCAGCGTGCCGGTCGCCACCTGGGCGCGCGGGTCTTGGCCGTCTACGGTGGCCGCGCCTACGAGCCTCAGATCGAGGCACTTGCCAAGGGCATCGACGTCGTGGTTGGCACGCCCGGCCGGGTTATCGACCTGATGACGCGCAAGGACCTGTCTTTGGCATCGGTACGCAACCTGGTTTTGGACGAAGCCGACGAAATGCTCGACATGGGGTTCCTGCCCGACGTCGAAAAGATCGTCGCCGCGACACCAGCTTCTCGACAAACGATGCTCTTCTCGGCAACGATGCCGGGCCAGATCTTGGCCATGGCCCGCCGCTACATGTCCCAGCCAATGCATATTCGCGCTGCCGCTCCCGGTGACGAAGGCAGCACCGTCGATGCGATCGAGCAACACATCTGGCGTGCGCACCCGATGGACAAGGTCGAACTCGTCGCACGCATCCTGCAGGCTCAGGACCGAGGCCTGTGCATTATTTTCACGCGAACCAAGCGCAAGGCGCAGCGCATCTGTGACGATCTGACTGAGCGTGGCTTCGCGGTCGGAACAGTGCACGGTGACCTCGGCCAGGGTGCACGTGAGCAGGCTCTGCGGGCATTTCGCAGCGGCAAAGTGGATGTGCTCGTGGCAACCGATGTGGCGGCACGCGGGATTGATGTCGAGGGGGTCACTCATGTGATCAACTTCGAATGTCCCGAAGACGAGAAGACCTATCTGCATCGCGTTGGCCGCACCGGGCGCGCCGGTGCATCCGGGGTGGCGGTCACGCTGGTCGACTGGGAGGACGTTTCCCGCTGGCAGATGATCAACCGCGCACTCGGGCTGGCGTTCGCCGATCCCCCTGAGACGTACTCAACAAGCGATCACGTGTACACCGGCTTGAACATTCCCAAGGGCACTGGCGGCTCACTGCCACGCGCCGAACGCACTCGTGCTGGTCTTGCCGCCGAGCAAATTGAGGATCTCGGCGAGACTGGCAAGGGTCCGAAATCAAGTCGTGGCGGTAAGCCTGGTGCGAACAACCAACCGAAAAAGTCAGGGGATGCGCCCCGGCCACCACGCCGCCGGCGGCGAACGCGCGGTGGGAAGGCCCAGCCGTCACAGGCCGCCAGCGCATGAACCTGACGGTGGTTTTGCCAGCAGACATGACGGCGCCGGCCCGCGCCAGAGCACTGGTCGCCGAATGCTTCGACTCCTCATCTGACAGGCGAGTTGCCCTACAACAAGATGCCATGCAGGTTGTATCGGAATTGACCGCAAATGCCGTGCTGCATGGCGAGCCCCCATACAAACTGCAGGTCAGTGCACAACCGGACAGCGTGCGCATTGAAATCTCCCAGAACCAAGGCCGCCGTCCGGGCTCCGGGCCCAAGATCCGGGCCGATCGCCTTGGCCTGCAACTCGTTGCTGCGCTCAGCCAGGGTTGGGGTTCGACCACAGCACCCGGGGATGCTCACGGTCAGGTGGTCCGTCAAACGGTGTGGGCTCAGATCGACAACTCGACATCCTCTGGCACTTCACCGACCAGGCTCGGCAGCCCGTCCCAGGGTTGACGTGCCTGCCGCGCTGCGCTGCCCTCCGGGCAGGCGTCACGGAAGCCACAGTAAGCACAAAGTCCGCTGACGTTGGGCGGATAGACATCGTCGACGTGGGCGCCCTGATTTAGACGATCCTCCTGCTCGCGCATATCCTGCGCGATCTGGTCAACGCGACGCAACTGCCGAGCGATGGCGTCGTCGCTGTGCTCCCAGGATGCGACGACACCACTGGGCACGTGATGAAGCTCAACGCGCCGACAGGGCCTACGAAGCGACTGCTGGACACATGCTGCATAGAGTGCTAATGCCAATGAGCTGCGAACTTGATCGACCCCCGGCACGCTAGAACCTGTTTTGTAGTCGATCACCACCAGCTCGTCGCCATCACTATCGAGCCGATCAATGCGGCCTTGGATCGTCGCATTGTCGGTGCGCGCTGCGAGCGTACGTTCACACGAATGCGGGGCAAGTCCGTTACCGAGATCCTGTTGGCCCTGCAGGTACTGCCAGGTCACCGCCACTGCCCAGTCCTGCCACTGGGCTGACTGTTCAGCGTTGGCGAAGCCCGCCGATGACCAGTGATCACGCATGAGGCCCTGCAGCGCGACCAAGTCGCGCTGTGCCGTTGCCTCTTCGAACCAGTCCTTCAGTACGCCATGGATGGCCTGACCCAGTGACAGGTGCGCCCATACCCCGACTGAACGATGCCGAGCGATGTACTGCAAGTAGAACCGCCGCGGACAGTCCTGCCAGATAGCAATCTTGCTTGGGGAAAGGCTGATCAGGGGTGGCACGGCAACACGGTAGTTGCGCTCCAGGGGCGCGATCAACCACCGAACCGTATGTACCCGTAACCTGTGGATCCATGCCCGACGAGGTCATCCACTGCGTCGGTGCGATCATCTTCAACACCGATGATGAACTCCTCGTCATTAAGCGCGGCCAGGAACCTGCGGTCGGTCGATGGACGCTGCCTGGGGGACGAATAGAACCCGGGGAGAGCGCGGAGGATGCCGTGGCCCGCGAGGTTCTCGAAGAGACAGGCTTGGTCGTCGCAGCCATTCGCGAGGTTGGCTCGATCAGCCTTCCCGCACCGGGTGTTGGTACGTACGCCATTCGCGACTTCCTGTGCGAACTCCAATCTCGCAGTGACCGCAAGCTCCCACAGGCCGGGGATGACGCCGATGCGGCGCAGTTCATGAGCCTGTCAGATCTGCAGAGTGTGCCAACCACGACCGGGCTGCTGGAAATCCTCGCCTCCTGGGGTGTACTGCCGACAGAGCCAGGGACGCAAAGGACGTTTGGCGAGTCCTAGATAGGTGAGGACTCCGTGGGCGTTGCTTTGGTCGTGGATCCAATCACCAGCACCAAACCGGCGAACAGCAGTAGCGCCGCGGGGATGAGGGTCACCGGCGGCACCTGGTTCAGGAAGATGGCAGCAATGATCGTTGACAACGGCGCTTCAAGGAGGATCACCATGGACACGATGGTTGCCGACGTCGTTGCCAATACTCGACTGAAGAGTGTGTGACCCAAGAGTTGGGCCGTGAGGGTCAACACCAGAATGAAAACCCACGCCTGCGCCGGGTAACCCGTGAGCGGCTCGCGAAATGCCAACGTCAGCACGAGCAGCAGTACTCCGGAACTTACGTACAGTACAAACGTGGTCGTAGCCGTGGACACCTGCTGCCGCACATGCTCGGCCACGCTGACGTAAGCCGCGGCCAGGAAGGCACCGATCAGCGAGAGCAGATCTCCCAGCAATGCCTGGGTGGAGATGCCCGCATCGACACCCGTGAGCACGACCACACCAGCCACGGCCACACAGATTCCTACCCAGGCGCGGATGGGAATTCGCACTCCGCGCGCTCGCGCGATGAGCGCAGCGAAGATCGGCTGCGTGGCAATCAACGCGGTAGATGACGCCACCGTGGTCATCCGCAATGAGGGGATCCAGGTCGCAAAGTGGCCGCCTAGGAGCAGGCCGGCTGAGACTGTCAGCCAGAACTGTCGCCGCGTCAGGCCGAAGAGTTCCTGACGATTGCGGACCGAAACCCACAGTCCGGTCAGGCCACCACCAATGGCACACCGCCAGAACGCGATTGCCAAGGCCGGCGCCGCTGTCGCCACGATGAGTGGTCCGGATATCGAGATCGCCGAGACGGCTACCCCGAGCAGGGCAAGATCTAGTGCGGGTGGACGTGCCAGGACCCGCATGGCACCTCCACTTCCCACTCAATACGGCACCGCGAAGGTAGCCTTCCAGCGTGACCACCGGCACGCCCACTCGGGTCTTCCTGGCTCGCATGTCGGGTCTCGGTGTGTTCGACACGAATGGTGACCAGGTTGGCAAGGTACGCGATGCCATCGTCGTGCTCCGCGTGGGGATCAATCCACCACGATTGACCGGCCTTGTCGTCGAGGTGCAACCAAGGCGACGCATCTTCGTGCCCATGACGAAAGTGACGGCAATCGATGCCGGTCAAGTGATCGTCACGGGCGCACTGAACCTGCGGCGCTTTGTACAGCGCCCGAATGAGACGCTGGTCCTCGCCGAGATCCTGGATCGTTCCGTACAACTGACGACCGATCACAGCATCGTCACGGTTCTCGACGTTGGCGTCGAGCAGACCAGAACACAGGATTGGCTGGTGACGCAGTTGTTCGTCCGCCAAGGCGGCGGTGCGCTGCGTCGCGGCAATCGACGCACCGTGCCCTGGGATGCGGTCAGTGGGCTCAGTCTGCCCGCCGAGGTTCAGCCGGCCGAACAGTTACTCGCCAGCGTCTCGAATATGCGTGCCGCGGATATCGCCACCCTGCTGCACCAGTTGTCAACCAAGCGACGACTCGAGGTGGCAAGGGAACTCGATGACGAGCAGCTCGCCGACGTCCTTGAGGAACTCCCTGAGGACGATCAGGTCGAGATCATGCAGGCACTTGAGGCCGAGCGTGCTGCAGACGTACTCGAAGAGATGGACCCCGGCGACGCAGCCGACCTGATCAGTGAACTGCCACCTGATCAAGCCGCAGACCTGTTGGAGCGGATGGAGCCGGAGGATGCCGAAGACATCCGACGCCTGTTGAGCTACGACGACTTCTCTGCCGGCGGCATGATGACCACCGAGCCCATTGTGTTGCCAGCCGACGCCACCGTTGCGGAAGCGCTGGCACAGATTCGCAATGCCGACCTATCACCGGCACTGGCCTCGCAGGTGTACGTCACACGATCACCGACGGAGACGCCCACGGGTCGGTATTTGGGAACCTGTCACTTCCAGCGCATGCTGCGCGAACCACCCGGGACCCTGGTTTCGGCAATCGTCGATGCCAACCTAGTTCCGATAGGACCGCAGGCACCCCTTGGCGAGGTCACGCGAACCTTCGCCGCCTACAACCTGGTGGCCCTGCCCGTCGTCGACGAACACCAACGCCTGCTCGGTGCGGTAACGGTGGATGACGTCATTGACCACATGCTGCCCGCCGACTGGCGCCATACCGAAGGTTCTGACGTCGATGGCTAGGCGCGGACCAATTCGCGGGACTCGCGGACAGCGGATGGACGTGCCACGTGACCGTGGCATCTCCTTGCGCGATGCCTACGATCCGGAACGTTTCGGCAGGTTGTCAGAGAAGGTGGCCCGCTACATCGGTTCCTGGGCGTTCATTGCCTGGATGACGGTGGTGGTGGTCAGCTGGTTGCTGTGGAACTCGCTGGCACCTGCTGACCTTCGCTTCGATCCCTACCCATTCATCCTGCTGACACTCGTGCTGTCACTGCAGGCCTCCTACGCTGCTCCGCTGATCCTGCTCGCGCAGAATCGTCAGGCTGACCGCGATCGCGTGCAGTACCAGGAAGACCGGCAACGTACTGAACGACTCCTTGCTGACAGTGAGTACCTGGCCCGCGAGATTGCGGCACTTCGCCTTGCGCTCGGCGAAGTGGCCACGCGCGACTACCTGCGCGGGGAACTGCGAGAGCTGCTCGACGCCCTTGAATCGCAGAACGACGCGGCAACCACCGCAGAAGGCGATACCAACCTCAACGCTTGAACCACTCGCGGTGAGCCGGTTCGACGATCGGCCAATAGCATCAAGGCATGTCACGCAACTCGATCACCGTGGATCCGGCAGCAATCCAGGCGGCACTGGCCACAGTGCTGGATCCGGAGATCAATCGTCCGATCACCGATCTCGGCATGGTGAAGGGTGTTAAGGATCACGGTAATGGCCGAGTGACCGTAGAGGTCTGGCTGACGGTCGCCGGTTGCCCCATGCGTGAAACCATCACAAATCGCGTGCAGGCCGCTGTCGGTGCGGTCGTTGGGGTCAGCCAGGTGACCGTGAATCTCGACGTGATGAGCGATGAGCAGCGCGCAAACCTACGCAACACGCTGCGCGGTCACGATGCCAAGGACATTCCGTTCAATCGACCCGGGTCACTGACGCGCGTCTACGCGATCGCATCCGGTAAGGGGGGCGTGGGCAAGTCGTCGATCACCGCGAACCTTGCTGCCGCGATGGCCGATCAGGGACTAGCCGTGGGGCTGCTCGATGCCGACATCTACGGGCACTCCATCCCGCGACTGTTGGGCGCTACTGGCGCGCCAACGATGGTAGAGGGCATGATCATGCCGCCCATCGGTCACGGCGTTCGCGTCATGTCAATGCTGCCCTTCAAACCCGGTGGCGCGTTGCAACCGGTAGCTTTCCGCGGCCCCATGCTGCACCGTGCACTCGAGCAATTCCTCACTGACGTGTGGTGGGGGGACCTTGATGTGCTGCTCCTCGACCTGCCACCAGGGACCGGCGACATTGCGATCTCAACTGCGCAGCTTCTGCCGCAGGCCGAGTTGATTGTGGTCACGACCCCGCAGCCAGCTGCCGCTGATGTGGCCGTTCGCGCCGGCACCCTGGCCGAACAGACCAAACAGCGTGTTGCCGGCGTCATCGAGAATATGAGCGCATTCGCCTGCCCGCACTGCGGTGAACCGGTTGACCTCTTTGGCATGGGCGGTGGCGCCTTGGTTGCCGAACAGATCGGCAAGGTCATCGGGGTCAACGTGCCGCTACTCGCCCAGATTCCATTCGATGTGGCCCTGCGCACCGGAGGCGACGACGGTCGGCCACTCGTCCTAAGCGCACCACAGTCCGCGGCAGGTGAGGCTCTGCGCACCTTGGCGGCATCACTGAGCAAGCGCAGTCTGGTGGGCATGTCCCTGGGCTTGACGCCGAACTCGCGCTAGGAAGGCACTCTTCAGGTCGCGTCCGGATCGAACCGAGGCGCTGCCGTGTTTGGTTGCGTGGACGATCCCCCGGGCGTTGCCGGCGGGTCATCAGCGAGAAGACTCGTGGCCAAGCGCCGCGGATGCAGGTCTCGTAGCCCACGTACCGAGTCCATCGTGTCCTGCAAATCAATCCCAGCAGACTGCACGAGGTCCTGCCGCGCCGATTGGCCAAGTTCCCGAACCCGTCGCAGCCACTGCCCTGCTTGGGCGGCAGCCTTGGGAAGTCGCTCTGGACCAAAGACCAACAGCCCCACGACCGCGAGGACAAGGATCTCTCCGATGCCGATATCGAACATGGTGGGCGTGCCCCTAGTTCGTCGTCGCCGAGGAGCCGAGGGTCACGTTGACCGAACCCTCTTGGCCGTTGCGCAGATAGCCCAGGCTGATGGTGTCGCCTGGGGCAAAACTGCGGATGGCCACGACGAGTTCCGTCGCATCGTCAATGATGCGGTCGTTCACCCGAACGATGATGTCCCCGGTCAGCAGGCCGGCCAGTTCAGACGGACCGCCGGGATTGACGTCACGAAGTCGAGCCCCGCTGTCCGTGAAGCTCAGGTCCAGAGTCACCCCGATGATCGGTGTCGATGACGACCCCGTCGTGATGATCTCGTCCGCGATGCGCCGGACGGAATTGACCGGGATCGCAAAGCCCAGGCCGATACTGCCGCCTTCGCCGAGAGCAAGCGTGGCGATCGCCGAGTTGACCCCGATAACTTGGCCCGCCGCGTTGAGCAGCGGCCCGCCGGAGTTGCCCGGGTTGATCGCGGCATCGGTCTGGATGGCGTTGATGTAGGACTCGCTGCCCTGAACTCCCGCCGTGACCGGACGATCTACCGCACTGATGATCCCCGAAGTCACTGTGCCATCGAGGCCGAGCGGAGCACCGATCGCAATCACCGGGTCTCCCACGTTGACCGCACCCGAATCGCCTATCGGCATGGGCTTCAGCACGTCGGCGAGTCCCTCGGTTGGCACTTTCACCACGGCAAGGTCGTATTCGGAATTCGACCCAACCACCGTGCCGGGCTGTTTCGTGCCATCGTTGAAGACGACTGTGATGGAGCCACCACTCTCGGCCAGTTCGACGACGTGATGGTTGGTGACGATGTAGCCGTCATCTCGAAGAACGAACCCCGACCCGCTGCCCGACTGGCTAGCTCCCTCGATCACGATCGACACCACCGACGGCAATGCCGTGGAGACAATTGACGCGATCGAATTCCCTGGAATGGGTGCGGGGGCCACCACCGGTGCCGGCTCCTCGACCGAAGCGGTCACGGGTACTGCACTGGCCACGGCGACGCGGGAGGCATCCACACTGCGACCCAGCACGTAGCCGGCGAGCCCACTCACTGCCCCCACGATGAGCGCAGTGACTGCCGAGACCAAGACCACGGCGAAGGCACCTAGGCCGCGCCGCGGTGCAGCATGTGCCGGGTGCGGACCCGTCGGGTAGGTGGGGTTGACCGAACCACCAGACCCATAGGTCGCCGAGGTGAAACCACTGGTTCCCGGATCGGGTGGCAACGGGGGTGCTGCGGTCGGCGCCGGTGGGGCCCACGGCGGGAGCATGGGGGGCTGGTCGCTCATCGGGTCCACTCACCGGTCACAGGACAAGGCTAGGCTGCTTTTCTACGCACGGCGCACCGGAGGTACCCATCAGCATGCATTCAGGCCGTGATGCGGCCCACGTCCCGGCCTGGGCCGACCCTGAGGAGTGGTTGGACGAGGTCGAGGCGGTCCGTGACGCCCGGGAGCGTGCGCAGGAGTTGGGTTGCACTCCCATGGGTCGCGGCATGGCTGCTCTGCTCCGCCTGATGGCGGTGACCCAGGGCGCGCAGGCAGTGGTTGAAGTGGGGACCGGCACGGGAGTTTCCGGATCCGCACTGCTGGCAGCCCTTGGCGATTCGGGAACGCTGACGACTATCGACGTCGAAGCCGAGCACCAGCGAGTGGCCCGGGAGACGTTCGCCGCGCTGGGCTACGACCACGTGCGCACTCGGCTCATTGCGGGGCGAGCGCTACAGGTGTTGCCGAGACTGGCCGACGCCGCCTACGACATGGTCGTGGCAGACGCGGATCGGACCGAGTATCCGGCCATCCTGCATCAGGCTGCCCGCCTGCTTCGGCCGGGTGGGATCGTGGCCTTCGCCTCGGTGCTGGGGTACCTGCAGCAGAACCGGGCGGGAACGACGCTGAGCCGTCGTGCGGGCGCACACCAAGACGAAGCCGATGCCATGGAGGAATTGGTTCGTTCGGTGCATGGCGACGACCGGTGGCTGGGCGCCATGATTCCGGTTGACGACGGGTTGCTGGTGGCGACCTGGTTGGGACCGCCTGGTTAGGACCGCGCGGGAACGAAGGGCCGGTCGGCTAGCCGCCGAAGTGGGCCAGGAGCTTCTCCCCCAGGTCCTTGGCCTCTTCTCCGTTGAGTTCGACCACAAGGCGTCCGCCGCCCTCGAGGGGCACTCGCATGACGTAGCCGCGCCCTTCCTTGGTCACCTCGAGCGGGCCATCGCCCGTTCGCGGCTTCATCGCGGCCATGGCCACCCCTCTCGCGGTTCACCCGGGCACCTGCCGGGCCTGGCAATTATCCCCTACACGGGGGCGACTGGCCTATCGGGGGAGGTCTGCAGCCACTCAGGCATCCTGGCGGGCAGCCAACTCGGCCTTCAGATCGGCCACTTCACGCTGCAGGGTGGCCACAACAGCGTCTACTTCGTCCATCCGGTAGCCCCGGAGCACCACGTCGAATGCCGGGTGACCATCCCATCGATCAGGGCGCAGATCGGGCTCGGCGGCAGGCAGCTCACCCAGTCGACCTACCGCGGCCAACCCGATCAGGCCGATCATGACAACCACGAGGACTACGAAAAGGACGGTCACCGCCCCATCACACCACGCTGAGGTCGTCGATGGCGCGAGTTCGCGCCCCCGGCAGTTGCGGTGCGCTCACCGTTCGCTAGACTGTTGAAAGTTCAACTACCTCTTTCCCTCTTTCGAAAGGTGCACGATGAGCGATCTCACTGCCACGTCCGGTCTGTGGACAATCGACCCAACGCATACGACCATCGGCTTCTCGGCTCGCCATGCCATGGTGGCCAAAGTTCGTGGACGATTCAGCGCATTCAGCGGCACGCTCAGCCTCGACGGTGCCAGCCCGGCAACTTCACGCGCCGAACTGACAATCGAGACCGCATCAATCACGACCGAGAATGCCGATCGCGACGGTCACTTGAAGTCCGCGGACTTCCTCGACGTCGAGAACTTCCCCACCATCACATTCACCTCGACCGATGTTCAGGTACAGGGCAGTGCGTTCGTCGTGACCGGCGATCTCACCATCAAGGGGACAACCCAGTCGGTGCCGGTGACGTTTGAACTCCTCGGCGTGGGCGGAGATCCCTGGGGTGGCACCCGCATTGGCTTCGAAGGCGAGGCCGAGATCAGCCGCAAGGACTTCGGCCTAACCTGGAACGTCGCCCTGGAGACCGGTGGCGTGTTGGTCAGCGACACCGTGAAGCTGCAGTTCGACGTCGAGGCGATTAAGCAGTAGTCAGGTCAGTTGGCACGCGTCAACCAGCGCCGGAGAACAGACTCGCACTGGCGGATCTGCTCGATCTCGACGCGCTCATCCGAGGCATGCGCCAGCCCGGGGTTTCCCGGCCCGAAGTTCAGGGCCGGGATGCCCAGGGCGGTGAATCGGGCAACATCCGTCCAGCCCAACTTTGCTCGTGCCGGCTGCCCACAGGCATCGATGAACTCCCGCACGAGCGGCTGGTCTGCACCCGGTCGAGCACCGGGGGCGACATCGTCGATGCGCACGGCGTAGCCGGCAAACACCTCGCGCACGTGGTCGGTGGCCTGCTCAGGCGATCGATCGGGGGCGAAGCGGTAGTTCACCGTCACCGCACAGGAATCCGGAATGACGTTGCCGGCGACACCTCCACTGATCCCAACCGCACTGAGGCCTTCGCGGTATTGCAGGCCATCCACAAACGGCTGGCGCGCTTGGTAGGCGCCGAGCCGGTTCAGTACGTCGGTTGTCGCATGGATTGCGTTCACCCCGAGCCAGGATCGCGCGCTATGGGCGCGAACACCCGGAATCTCGACAACGGCGCGCAGCGTCCCCTGGCAACCGGCTTCGACGAGACTCTCGGTTGGTTCCAGCAGGATCGCCAGATCAGCGGACAGCAACTCCGGTTGAGTCTGCACGAGTCGGTGCAGCCCGTTGAATTCGGCAGCAACTTCCTCGCAGTCGTACAGCACGCAGGTGATATCTCGTCGCAGATCTTGCGCGGCCTGGCTGGCCAGCCGGGCCATGCGAAGCAGGACCGCCACACCACCCTTCATGTCTACGGTGCCGAGCCCCCACATCCAGCCGTCTACGATCCGGTGCGGCAGGTTCCCTGCGGACGGGACAGTGTCGAGGTGGCCGGCCAGCACCACACGCTCGGCATGTCCGCGGTCGGTGCTCGCGACGACCACATTGCCCACTCGGTGTACCTCGAGCCCAGATAGCGCGCGTAGCGCCTGCTCGACAAGGTCGGTGATCTGCTGCTCGTGGTGCGATTCACTCGGAATGTCAACGAGCGCGGCGGTCAGGCCCACCACGTCGTCCTGCAGGTCCAGGCTTGGCACATGGCTACGGTAGTGCGATGCAGCAGGATCATGCGGACCCAGCAGAGCAGAGTTCACTGCAGCCAACTGCAGCCAGCGGGATCGGTCTGGTGACGTTGTCCGAAGGGGTCGTGCTCGACGCGTGGTATCCAAGGCCGACTTTGGGCCCAGTCCCCGACGATGTCGCGGACATCAGTTCGGGTATCAATGCCGATCACCTACGCGGCGTCGAGGTAAGGGCGACTCAGACCATCATCGATGACCTCCAGGCTCCGCCGCGCGATGCCCAGGACGCCTACCTGCGTCTGCACCTGCTCTCGCACCGGCTGGTTCGGCCACGCACGATCAACCTGGATGGCCTATTCTCCCTGCTGGCCATCGTGGCCTGGACTTCACATGGGCCGGTCCTGCCTGAGCGACTGCCCGCATTTCGCCTTGGACTACGTCATCGTGGACAGCAGGTCACCGTGCACGGCGTAGATCGCTTTCCACGAATGGTCGACTACGTGGTTCCAGACGGGGTGCGCATTGCCGATGCCGATCGCGTTCGCCTGGGCGCTCACCTGGCTCCGGGCACCGTCGTTATGCACGAGGGTTTCATCAACTTCAACGCGGGAACGCTCGGGGCCTCGATGGTCGAAGGACGGATTTCGGCTGGCGTTGTGGTGGGGGACGGTACCGATATCGGTGGTGGTGCCTCCATCATGGGCACCCTGTCCGGCGGCGGAACAGAGGTGATCACCGTCGGTCGCGGCTGCCTGATTGGGGCGAACGCCGGTATCGGCATCAGCCTGGGCAATGACTGTGTGGTGGAGGCGGGCCTTTATGTGACCGGTGGCTCAAAGGTCGCCCTACCCGACGGCCAGGTGGTGCGAGCGCGAGAGCTTTCCGGTGCTTCAGGGCTGCTCTACCGACGCAACTCGCTCAACGGTGCGATTGAAGTGGTTGCCCGCACCGGCAGTTGGGGCGGGCTGAACGCCGCACTCCATGGCACGACGTAATTCCTAGCGCTGCCCGATCGGCGCATAGTCGCGCAGCACTTCGCCGACGTACACCTGCCGCGGTCGCCCGATCTTGGTATCCGGATCGGCGATCATCTCCTGCCACTGCGCGATCCAGCCGGGCAGGCGTCCTAGCGCGAACATCACGGTGAACATCCGAGGCGGGAAGCCCAACGCCTTGTAAATCAGCCCGGTGTAGAAGTCCACGTTCGGGTACAGCTTGCGTGAGATGAAGAAGTCATCGGCCAGTGCGGTCTGCTCCAGACGAAGGGCGATGTCCAAAAGGGGGTCGGACACATTCATGCGCTCGAACACTTCATAAGCAGTCTTTTTGACGATGGCTGCCCGCGGGTCGTAGTTCTTGTAGACACGATGGCCGAAGCCCATCAGCCGCACACCGGCTTCCCGGTCCTTCACCTGGCGAATGAACGTGTTCACGCCACCACCAGAAGCGTGGATTCGCTGCAGCATCTCTAGTACTGCCTGGTTTGCCCCACCATGCAGCGGCCCGAAGAGGGCATTGATGCCGGCCGAGACCGAGGCGAAGAGGTTCGCGTGGGAGGAGCCCACCAAGCGAACCGTTGACGTCGAGCAATTCTGCTCATGGTCGGCGTGCAGGATGAAGAGTTGGTCCAGGGCCCGAACGACTATGGGATCGGCGACATACTGCTCGGCGGGTACCCCGAACGTCATCCGCAGGAAGTTCGCGACGAAACTCAGCGAGTTGTCTGGGTAAAGGAAAGGTTGCCCAACCGACTTCTTGTAGGCATAGGCCGCAATGGTTGGAACCTTCGCCAGCAATCGAATGGTGGAAATGTGCACCTGATGTGCGTCAAAGGGATCCAGGGAATCCTGATAGAAGGTCGACAGTGCGGAGACCGCCGATGAGAGCACCGGCATTGGGTGTGCATCACGCGGGAATCCGTCGAAGAAGCGGCGCAGATCCTCGTGCAGCATCGTGTGCTGGATGATCGAGTGCTCAAACTCAATGAGTTCATCTGCGGTGGGCAGGTTGCCGTAAATGAGCAGGTAGCACGTCTCCATAAAAGTAGAGCGTTCGGCGAGTTGCTCGATGGGATAGCCGCGGTAACGAAGGATGCCGGCGTCACCGTCGATGTAGGTGATCGCTGATCGACAGGCCGCGGTGTTGACGAACCCATGGTCCAACGTGACGTGTCCGGTGTCGGAGAGCAGATGGCTGATGTCCAGGCCGTTCTCACCCACGGTCGCCGGCGACTCTGCTAGCGGCAGCTCACCCTTGGGCCCCTGTAGGGCGTAGGCAGTATCCAAGGTGGACTCGGTTCCCACGGAAGTCTCGGTCACGATCCGAGCCTATTGCGCTGACGCGCCCGGTTGCAGACGGGCAGCGAACGCGACTGCGTGATCGTCGGTACAGGTCAGCGCGACCCGGACGTGATCTGCACCACGTTCGCCATAGAAGCTGCCGGGAGTGACCACAATCCCTCGGTCGGCGAACCAGGAAACGGTCTGCCAGCAGGGTTCATGTCGAGTCGACCACAGGTATAGGCCGGCCTGGCTGTGGTCCACTTCGAAACCCGCAGCCTGTAGTGCGCTGCGCAAGATGATTCTGCGGTTGGCGTAGCGCTCACGCTGCTCAACAACGTGCGCATGATCGTCCAGAGCTGCAATGGCAGCCATTTGCACTGGCATCGGCACCATCATGCCCAGGTGCTTGCGAGTTGCGAGCAGATCGGCAATGACCGTTGGGTCGCCCGCTGCGAATCCGAAGCGGTAGCCGGCCAGGTTTGAACGCTTCGACAGTGAGAACAGAGCGAGCACGCCATTGAGGTCACCGCCAGTAATGCTCGGGTGCAGCAGGCTGCGCGGCTCAATCTCCCAGCCCAGTTCGATGTAGCACTCATCACTGGCCACGAGCGTGCCCTGGCTTCGGGCCTGGTCGACGATCTGAGCCATACGTGTTGGCGTCAACACCTGCCCAGTTGGATTGCTTGGTGAGTTCAGCCAGATGAGTTGCGCGTCTGGCACCAGTTCTGGTTCATCGGTTGGCACGCTGCGGGCACCCGCCATGGCCGCGCCCACTGCGTAGGTCGGATAGGCGATGGCCGGAATGGCAACGCTGGACTGTGGACCGAGCCCCAGCAGAGTTGGTAGCGCACCAACGAACTCCTTGGAGCCGATCGTGGGTAGGACGGCCTCGTCTGGGACATCCACGCCGAGTCGACGCCGAAGCCAGCGAGTGCAGGCAGCACGCAGCGGGGCAATACCGGCCGTTGGCGGGTAGCCCGGCGCATTGCTGGCCTGCGCGAGAGCCTGCTGGACTACCAGCGGCGTCGGATCGACCGGGGTGCCAACCGACAGGTCGATGCTTCCGCCCGGGTGTGCCTCCGCACGTTTGGCGTACGGGGCGAGGACATCCCAGGGGAAATCCGGCAGGTTTCGGATCACCGTGGAACGAACGTCGACGGATCTGCGGCGCAGAGGTCAGTGATCGTGCTGCTGCGGGGGCACGCTGGCCAGCAGTGCGGCATCGAAGTCCTGCGCACCGAGTTTGGCTGCACCCCCAGGCGAACCCAGATCGACGAAGAACTCCGCGTTCGCAGCGGTGTAGTCCTTCCACTGCTCCGGCACGTCGTCTTCGTAGAAAATGGCCTCGACCGGGCAGACCGGTTCGCAGGCTCCGCAGTCCACGCACTCATCCGGCTGGATGTAGAGCATGCGGTCACCTTCATAGATGCAATCGACCGGGCACTCCTCGATGCAGGCCTTGTCCTTCAGATCGATGCATGGGAACGTGATGACGTACGTCACTGCGCCTCCGTCGACTTTGGTTCGCTGCCACCCGGTGGTCCGGGCTGCAGTGCGGGTCGCCGAAAGCATACGCTGGCCCGGGAGGCACAGTGCGTCTGTATGACACGAAGGCACGCTCGGTCGTCGAGATCGTGCCGGTTCGCCCCGGTCAGTTGTCCATTTACGCCTGCGGGCCAACGGTCTATCGCGACGCGCACGTCGGGAATATGCGCAGTTTTCTCCTGCCGGACCTGATCTGCCGAGTGGCGCAGAGCCAGGGTCTGACCACTCACCTGGTCCAGAACATCACTGATGTCGGACACATGGCCGACGACACCGGATTGGGTGGCGTCGACGAGGGCCAGGCCGACACCGAGGACCGCATCCTGGCGCAGGCTGGGCTCGAAGGCCGCGGGGCACTTGAGCTGGCTCGAGGCTACGAGGCGCGATTTCACGAGGACTTGGCTGCACTGAATATCCGACCGGCCCAGGCCTACCCCCGAGCCAGTGAATCGATCCCGCTGATGATCGACCTGATCCAGGTCCTCCTCGATCGAGGTCACGCCTACGTCGGTTCGGACGGCTCAGTGTTCTTCGATGCTACCAGCGTTGCCGACTATGGCGCACTCAGTGGCAATCGCCTTGAGGACCTGCGACCTGGGCATCGCTTCACCGCGGAGATGGACTCAGCAAAGCGTTTCCATGCCGACTGGGCGCTGTGGAAGCACGCTGGAGACTCCCGTACGCAACTGGTCTGGGAGACGCCCTGGGGCCGCGGCTATCCAGGTTGGCACACCGAATGTAGCGCCATGAGCCTGGACCAGTTCGGCTCGAGCATCGACGTGCACACCGGCGGCATCGACCTGCGCTTTCCGCATCACGAGGATGAGCGAGCCCAGAGCAATGCCGCGAGCGCAGGGAGTGTTGCGGGGGGTAGCGCGGAGGTGGTCCAGCACTGGGTGCATGGTGAGCATCTGCTCTTCGCCGGTCGCAAGATGAGCAAATCGACCGGCAACGTCGTGCTCGTTCGGGACCTCGTCGATCGCGGCTTAGACCCGCTCAGCCTGCGCCTGGCCTTCCTCCAACACCGCTACCGGCAGCAGTTCAACCTGACCTGGGAGGTCCTGCAGACCGCAGACGGGCAGTTGCGCCGATGGCGGGAGCGTGTCGCCGAATGGGCCGAAGCACCGTCAGCGCCCATCCCGGCGGATTTGCAGGCCGCTTTCGAACTGCCCTGCCAGGAGGATCTCGACACCCCGCGGGCGCTGCAGTTATTGCGTGAGGCTGAGCGAATTGAGGACCTCGCCGACGGCGCCAAGTTCGAGTTCTTCGCCTGGGCCGACCAAATTCTGGGGCTAGATCTGGTGCGCGATGTGGGAAAGGCACCGCAACCCGTACCCGAGTCAGTGCAACGGCTGATGGAGGAACGTGCCCAAGCACGTCTCGACAAGCTGTGGGCTCGCAGCGACGAACTCCGAGATGCCATGGCCGAACTCGGCTGGCAGGTGCGGGACACCCCGGAGGGTCAGCAAGTCACCCCCACGCGTTGACGGCAGCCGCAGCGCTACTTGCGCCAAGCCACTCGCAGCTGCGCCGCATTAACTCCAGGAACACTGGCGGCACCAGGATTCGGCGCAGTCTCGGTGGGCACCGGAGTAGGCGTGGGCGTAGGCCCTGCGCTCGGCGCGGTGGGATCCGTCGGCGCGATATCGCCGGCGTCCGGGTCCTTCTTCTTCTTGCAGACGACCTTGGGTGCCGGGCGGTAACTCGTGCTGATCGTCTCGCGCTTGACCTCCACGCCGCCCTTGTAGAACACGCGGTCGACGTCGATGTCAAAGCCATCGACACCGTCTTGACCCAGACACTTCTTCGAACGATCGATGATCTTGGCGAAGGGTCGAATATTGCGTCGTGGCCCGAATTCAGCCTTGATCTCGTCGTACTCAGGAATCCCCCAGAAGTTCACCGTCAACGAGGTGTTGGTGCTACTTGTGGTGATGAACACCGGGGTGGAATACGGATTCTTGAACGACATGTCGAACATACCCCAGCCGACCGTCGCTTCTAGACCCGGTTGGTAGCGCGAGATATAGATGGAGTGTGCCTGCGTGTGAACGCGCTCCATGCCGGCGAAGAAGGCGGCCGTCCAGGTCGCAGTCGCGGACGCTGACACCCCGCCGCCTAACTCCTCGGCAAAGATGCCACCTGGCCCGATGACGAAGCCCACCGTGTAGCCGTTCGCCTCGGTGCGCTCCTTGATTGTGTCGTTGAGGGAGAAGGTTTCACCGGGCATCAGGACTGTGCCATTGATGTAGCGGCCCGCCTGCCCGATGTTCTGCACGCGGTAGGCGGCGTACGGGAATTTCTGCGTAAAACTCGAGAGCAGTTTGATGTCCCCGAGCTCCTCTGCCTGAGCGGTAGAGAACTTCGGTTCCCGCGTGCCGATCGTTACCTCGACCTTGCGCTCACCCTTGGGGTTGCCCAGCACGGTGGCGACCTTCGTGGCGAGTTCCTCGTCAGAGACTCCCCGACCCACGACGGAGGGGACAACCGTTGTTTGGCCGTTCTTGATCTCGAAGCTGGCATCGCGCCCTGGGGTTTCCAGATCGGCGATCTTGTCGGCGATAGCCTCATGCAGCAGCGCGCCGTTCAGTTCCGGTACCAGCACTCCTTCTTGCGCTCGAAAACTCAGGGCCTCGGCAATTGTGGTCCGCGGAATCTTTGCCTTGACACCATCGACGATCACCCGCACGGGCCGAGCAATCGCGGTCTGAGCAAGGTCCTCGGCTTGGGCCAGCGCTTCGTCACCGATGGTTGGTGGGCTGTCAACGATGGTGCCCGTTAGCGGTGCCCGCGGTTCTAGGAGTGCCTGCTCCAAGGCGCCGGCCAACGCCGCGCGATCCAGGGCGCGCCCGCTAGTGCCAGGCTTGGTCACGATCTTGCCGTCCTGGACATCGACCGTGGGCTCTTGCGCGGGCACGTCCACAGCCAACGCGACCGAGTCAAGCTGGGCGTCGAGTGCGGCTTGGTCCACGGTCACAACTGGAGTCACCTCAGTGGACTGGAGGAGTGAGGAAATCAGCGCGAACGGGTTACTGTCTCGGCTGCCTGCCTGGTCCACCGTTGCCGCGGCATCGAAGACCAGCCCGGACGTCGCCGGGTCGACATCGAACTCCTGGTCCTCCACCTGAACCTGAAGGGGCTGCGCCGCCGTGGCTCCCAGGGTCTGCTGCAGGGTGGTGATCGCCTCGTCGCGGCTCATGCCACCAATGGAGACCCCGGCCACGGTTGCACCAGGTCGAACACCATCCCCTGCGGCAAGCAGGAGCAAACCGCCACCGATGACCAGTGCACCTACGATCGCCGCGACGGCGATCAGCAATGCCTTGAGGCCAGCCCGGCTCTTGGAGCGCCGGTGTTCAGCCACGCTTACACCCTTCACAGTTCGGCCCACGGGATCGAACCCATGTCAGCGAACCCGGTCGTCGACTGTTGTTGGAAGACTGCTGTTGTTGCAACTGCCCTTGTGAAGCTCGTCATGCGTCACTGTGACGCGCTCCCTATGGTAAGCGATCCCCGCGCATTCCCCTGTCGACGTGCCCCGTCGACGGCAGCGGCAGCCAGATCGCGGCCGCACCCAGTAGAGCCCCCCCGATGACGTAACCCCACTGCCTGGCACCTCCGGAAATGGCAAGGTCACCCGAGCCGGATTCCAGAGCAAACCCCAGCGTGCTCACCGCCCAACCACTGAAGAGCAGGAAGCCCGCCAGGCGCCTGCCGGCCACCCGACAGGCCACGCGAGTGACCAGCACCAGGGTAAGTAACACCAGGAGTGCACCCCAAGGGATTGCCACCACCAGGCTGCCGACTGGGAACACGACGCGGTGAGCCTGAACGAAGGCACCCATGGTTCCGATCGCCAGACCAAGCACTAGGCACCCCAAGAGGCCCAGTAGGGACCCCACTGAGTACTTGTTAGCGCGCGGCACGGTGATCAGCCGCGCAGGGGAGTCTGCACGCTCAGGACACCCCTGCGAACAGGTCGTGTTCCAGTCCATCTGCCTCGGGCGACGCCTGGCCCGAAGCTAAGCGGAAGTACTCCGTTCCAAATGCCTGTGACCCGATTGAGTCAGCGAGCGCGAAGAAGCCACCGTCCACCTGAACCTGCGTGCCATGGGCGCGCAGGGCGGCCATCTTGGCGGGCAGGAAATCGGGGGCTTCGATCACCGTCGTCACCAGCGAGTCATCACAGACGAAGGGCAGGTCATCCGGATCCATCGAACTGAACTCATTTTCCGGCACCTCCTCGCCCTTCGCCGCGGCCATTTCCTTCATGGCGGCAATACCTGCCTGCACAACGCTGCGCGGGAAGGCGGTCCAGTACACCTTGGCCACCTGCCATGGCTCACCTAGCTCGGGGGCGAAACCTGCTGCGGCGGCCAGGCTCACCGCATAGTGGCTGACGCGATGAGCCTGGATGTGATCCGGGTGCCCGTAGCCACCGAAGTCGTCATAGGTCACTAAGACCTGAGGGCGCACCTGGCGAATGATGGCAACGAGTGCGCGGGCTGCGTCCAACAGGTCCGCTCGCCAGAAGCAGGCTGGATTGTCATTGGGTGGGGTACCGACCATCCCGGAATCGCGGAAGCGACCGGGCCCACCGAGGAATCGAAAGTCGCGCACACCCAGGGCCTGCATCGCAGCGGCGAGTTCGACCTGTCGGTGCTCACCAAGTCGATCCTCCTTGTCCGAGGCTAGGTGCGCGAACTCTTCGAGCAGCACCTCGCCCTCTTCACCGAGGGTGCAGGTGACCAGCGTGACGTCGGCGCCTTCCGCTGCGTACTTCGCCATCGTCACGCCCGTTCCGATTGTCTCGTCATCGGGATGCGCATGCACCAGCATCAATCGACGCTGGGATGGCTGATCGGTCTGCATGCGTGAAGGCTACTTGGCCCGGCCGCCCCCGGAGGGCGACTGCCTCAACTACTGGAGCACGATGGGCGCATGCCTGGGACCGACATCGATTCACTGCAGCCGTTCGCCTACCCACGGCAACGTGCGGTAACCCGAGGCTTTCAACTCGGGCGACCGCGTCGCATCACCATCACAGCTGACCAGGTGCTCTTCCTACGAAGCGATTCCGGTACTGACCCGTTGGGCAACCTTTGGGCCGTTGACCTGACAGCCGGAACTGAGCGCTGCCTCGCCCGTACCGACGCGCTACCGGGGCTACCCGACAATGCCGAGCTACCCGCTGCCGAGCTGGCCCGCCGAGAGCGCATGCGTGAAGTGACAGGTGGCATTACGGCGTTCGACGTCGATGAAGCGGGAGATCGTCTGGTCTTCGCTACCAATGGCGTGCCCTATTACCTACAGGTCTCGTCTGGGCATGTCCAGCAGTTGCCCTCCCCGGGACCGGTGGTGGATCCGCGCATCGACCCAACAGGGCGATACGTCGCCTACGTATGCGACCGATCACTGTGGTGTGTGCTTCTGCCGACCACGGATGCCACCGGGGAATCGGTGCAACCGCGCCTGCTCTGCCCGGCGGTGATGCCGGAAGAAAGCTGGGGACTGGCCGACTTCATCGGTGCCGAAGAACTGGATCGCAGCCGGGGATTCTGGTGGGCAACCGACGGCTCAGGGCTGTTGGTGGAGCACGTTGACAATGCCCCGGTCGATGTCCTGTGGATCAGTGATCCGGCGCAACCAGATCAGGAGCCGCAGCCCCATCGTTATCCGGCCGCTGGCACAGCGAATGCGCAGGTCCAGTTGTGGTGGGTTCCGGTTCGCGATTCGCACGACTGCGCCACGTTGATCGACCTTCCACTCGGGGTTGACGGGTACGAATACCTGGCGTCGGTCGACACGGTTTTGACGGCCACGCAGGAAACGGCCGACATTCGGCCGAGTTTTCTGATCACGTTATTTAGTCGAGACCAGCGGCAGCGCGCCACCGTGCAAGTCTTGACGAGCACTATTGACGCAAAACTGTGGCGTGTTGTTGACGTTGTGGAAGACGAACGTTGGGTCGATGTGCTGCCCGGAGTTCCCGCCGCCATCGATCGCGGTACGCCCTTGCCCGAACTGATCGACATCCGCATCGATCCAGCAACCGACACCTACCGCTTGCACTGGGCAGACGCCTGGTGCACTCCACCCGGTCTGCAGATCCGCGCGGTCGTCGATATCGATGCAGCGGCAGGGCTCATCACCGCATTGGCCTCACGTGAGCCGCAGGAACAGCACCTGATCCAGGTCGAACTGAATGCCGCAACCACTGAGCCAATCTTCAGCGAGGGCCCCATCAGTGACCAGTGGCTCAGCGCCGTTGTGCGAGGTGGCACGCAGGTGACGAGCGCGAGTCGTCTTGGTGATGCCGTGGTTCAGATCATGATTCATGGCGAGGACGGCCATCCGCTGGGTCAGATCAAGTCCTTTGCGCAGCAACCCAGCCTGCAGATTCGACCAAACCTGCGCCGTGTCGGCGCGCGTGCGCTACCTACCTGCCTGCTGCTGCCGAGCTGGTGGGAAGCCGGCGGGCCGCAGTTGCCCGTGATCTGCTCGCCCTATGGCGGGCCCCACGCTCAACGGGTCATCGCGGCGGCTGGTGCCTACTCAACCGAGCAGTGGCTTGCCGACCAGGGATTCGCCGTATTGGTAACGGATGGTCGAGGTACGCCCGGTCTCGGACCGACCTGGGAGCGGGCTGTCTATCTCGATCTCGCCGAACCAGTGTTGACCGATCAGGTTGACGCCCTGCAGTCGATAGGCGCCGAGCACCCTGCGTTCGATTTGACCCGAGTGGGCATTCGCGGTTGGTCGTTTGGTGGGTACTTGGCCGCCCTCGCAGTCTTGGCGCGTCCCGACGTCTTCCACGCAGCCGTGGCCGGTGCGCCCGTCACCGACTGGCGTTGGTACGACACGGCGTACACCGAGCGCTATCTCAAGGATCCTGGTGATCCTGAGTCGGGTGAACAGATCTACGAACGGTCGTCGCTCATCCCGCTGGCAAGTAGCCCCGCCGGCGATCAACCGAACCGGCCGCTCCTCATCATCCACGGACTGGCCGATGACAACGTGCTGGCCAAGCACACCCTGCAGCTCTCAGCGGCCCTGCTAGCAGCCGGTCGCGCGCACCAGGTACTGCCGCTGTGCGGGGTAACGCATATGACCCCGCAGGAAGTCATTGCGGAGAACCTGCTGCTGCTGGAACTGCAGTTCTTTAGCGAGCACCTGCGCCCGGCGGCTCAGGCTGGTTGAGCACATCGAGTTCACCCATGTCTAGGGGCTCTTGGGGGAGTCCACTCGCCAGGTCGGAGAGGACTTCGCTAGGCACGACATCGCTTCGAGCGTGCTGTTCGGTGAACCCTGAATTCGCGCGTACGGTCGTGCCCAGGGGTAACTCAGCGACCGGGAAGTGGCATGCAATCAGGTGACCGGGGCGAATCTCGACAAGTGGCGGTGCCTCCTGCGTACAGCGCTCCTGCGCTTGGAAACAACGTGTGCGAAACACGCAGCCAGAGGGCGGATTGAGGGGGCTTGGTAAGTCTCCTTCGAGGACGATGCGCTCACGTCGCCCTTCGGCTGTCGGATCGGGTACCGGGATGGCGGACAGCAACGCATGCGTGTACGGATGCAACGGATGTTCGAACAACTCATCGCGCGAGGCACTTTCCACAATGTGACCCAGGTACATCACAGCAACGCGATGGGCTACCTGACGCACCACGGCGAGATCGTGGGCAATGAACAGATAGGCAATTCCAAATTCGTCCTGCAGATCCTTCAGTAGATTGAGGATCTGCGCCTGGATTGAAACATCCAAGGCCGAGACGGGTTCATCGCAGACAATGACCTTCGGCTGCAACGCCAAGGCGCGTGCGATGCCAATGCGTTGCCGCTGTCCACCAGAGAACTCGTTTGGATACCGGTTGTAGTGTTCTGGATTGAGTCCGACCCGCTCCATCAGGTCATGGACTGCCTTGCGGACTCCGCCTTCCGTCGCAACCTTTTGGATCTGCAGCGGAGCACCAATGATGGAACCCACTGTGTGTCGCGGGTTCAACGCGTTGTAGGGATCTTGGAAGATCATCTGCGCCTGGCGGCGAATCGGCACCATGCGCCGGCGGCTGAGCTTCGTGATGTCTGTGCCATCCAGCACGATCGAGCCCGAAGTTGGGTCAAGCAGGCGCAGAATCGTGCGGCCAGCGGTTGACTTGCCGCAACCACTTTCCCCGACCAGTCCGAGCGTCTCTCCTGGAAAAAGCCGAAGGCTGATGCCGTCTACGGCTTTGACCTGGCCAGTCACCTTGCGCAGCAAGCCACCCGAGCGCACCGGGAAGTAGGTACGAAGATCAGTCACATCCAAGACCGGAGCTCGCTCGGTCATTGGGCACCCCCGATTGATGCCAGCACCGACGTTGCCAACTGGACCCGCTCATTGGCAGGAAGGTGGCAACGCACGCTATGCGCGGGACCAACAGCAAGCAGTTCAGGTGACTGCCTGTCACACAGCCCATCAGACACCTGATCGCGGAACCTGCAGCGCGGACTGAACACGCACCCGGGAGGTGGTGACAGCGGCGAGGGTGGATTGCCTGGAATTGGATCCAGGCGAAGCTCCGGATCCCGATCAAGACGAGGTATGGAGGCAAGCAGGCCGAGGGTGTACGGCATCTGCGGGCGGGCGAAGATCTCCCGTACCGGCGCGGACTCCACCACCGTCCCGCCGTACATGACCACGACATCGTCGGCCACGTCGGCGACCACACCCAGATCATGGGTGATCATGAGAATGGCGGTATTGGTTGCCTGCTGACTTGACGTGATGAGGTCGAGAATTGCGGCTTGCACGGTGACGTCCAGCGCCGTCGTGGGCTCATCAGCAATCAGCAGGACAGGTGAATTGATGAGCGCCATCGCGATCATCACGCGCTGTCGCATACCACCGGAGAGTTGATGCGGATAGTCATTGACCCGCTGCTCCGCCGCTGGTATTCCGACCTTGTTCAGCATGGTGATTGCCTGCTCACGTGCCTGGGAGGCGCTAACCTTCTGGTGCACGCGCACCGCTTCAACCAACTGCGCGCCGATTCGGTAGTACGGATGCAGGCTCGACATCGGATCCTGGAAGATCATCGACATCTTCGCGCCACGCAGGCGATAGAGCTTCTTATCGGCCAAGGTGACCAAATCCTGGCCCTGGAACAGCACCTTTCCGGAGACCTCCGCCGTGCGGCGATTGATCAACCCCATGACTGCCTGCGCCGTGACGCTCTTGCCAGACCCGGATTCGCCGACGATCGCCAGGGTCTGCCCGCGATGCAGATCGAAGGACACGCCATTGACGGCACGCACGAGGCCGTCATCCGTGGGGAAGGTGACGTGCAGATCCTGCACGCTCAGCACCAGCTCACTCACAGGCCGACTCGCACTCATCCGACCCTCACCCTCGGATCAATTGCCGCGTAGAGAAGATCCACGATGAGGTTTGCCACTATGACGAAGAACGCGGCAATGAGGGTCACGCCCACAAGCACGGGTAGGTCAGGGTCAACAACCGATGACACCGCCAGTGTGCCAATACCCGGCAGACTAAAGACGCTCTCGGTGATGATCGCGCCCCCGAGTAGGCCAGCCAGGTCAAGACCGGCGGCCGTGACGATGGGGCTCAAGCCCGCGCGCAGCGCATGCTTGCCCACCACCGTGCGCTCAGGCAGGCCCTTAGCGCGAGCCGTACGGATGTAGTCCTCGCCCAGGGTTTCCAGCATCTGGCTACGGGTAAGTCTGGTGTAGAAGGCCGCGTACAAAATCGCCAACACGATCCACGGCAGCAACATTGTCTGGAAGAACTGCACCGGGTTGTCCAGCGGTGAGATGTACGACGGATAGGGCAGCCACTGCCAACGAATGATGATGAAGAACAGCACAACTAGGCCGAGGAAGAACGACGGTAGTGAATAGCCGAGCAGAGCAACGCCCATGATGGTCTTGTCCTGCCAACGACCGCGCCGCAGGGCGGCCAGCACACCGGTGGCCATGCCAACGACCGTGAAAATGATGAAGGCACCCAGCGCGAGGAATATCGTCGTCGGTAGGCGATCAACAATGAGCTGCAGAACGGGCGTGTTGCGTCGGAATGAATAGCCCAAGCAGGGAGCCTGGCAATCAATGGAACCCGGGCCGCCGCCTTCGGGATAGGTGCGTCCGAAGAGCAGGCCCTTCATGAAGATCCAGTACTGCTCGATGACGGACTTGTCTAGGCCAAGGCGGATGCGATTGGACTCGATGATCTCCGGTGTGCAGGCCTTGCCGCAGGAGAGCCGTGCCACATCCGCCGGCAGGATGCTAAATAGGAAGAAGACAGCCAGGGTGAGCAGCAGGAGCATCAGCAGCATGATGAGAACTCGCCTGAGCACGTACCCGGTCATCTCACCTCCTCGCTGAACTCAATAAGTAGTGAACTGAAAAAGTAACGCCGATCCGTCAACCAATTCGCGCAACCTCTTGTTGACGGCCAGCACCTTCACCGCTCGATGGCCATGTGGGGGCGGATCGGTGACCCGCCCCCACACGCGCGTCAATCAGCCAGTCACACCCATAGCCGCGTAAGGCCATGAGCCGTACGCCGGCCAGCTGTAGACCGGCCCCACCTTGGTGCCCGCCATGCGCTGATCGCGACCAAACCGCGTGGGGATGGTCAGCATGAGACGGGACGACTCGGTGTTGAGCTCCTGCCACATGGTGGCCTGCTTGTTGCGATCGAGCTCCTGCGATGCCGCCTTGACCTTCTCGACCCACGCAGGGTCGTCCCAACGGGATAGGTCGAACCCGCCGTTGATGGTCGTCAACGGCGGAATGACCGTCGAGGCGTTCGGCCAGTCCGGGCCCCAGCCAGCGGTGATCAACTCGTGTGCCTTCTCCGGATCGAAGACGATGCCGTAGTACTGCCCCGGCTCGATCGGGTTCGGCTTGAGTGTGATGCCAACCTTGGCCATGCTGTCAACCCAGACCGAAGCGGCCTTGTCGTTGTCTGCACTCTGCGGATAATCCAGGGTGATCTCGGTCGGGCAGTCCCCAGCTTCCGCAATCAACTTCTTGGCGAACTCAGCATCACCAGTTGGTGGAACTGCTTGGCCGAGCAGCCCATCCCACAGACCTGTCGGTGCATAGTCGATACCGATGTTCGGCTTGACGAGTCCATCGGCGTAGTCACCGGCGTACTTACCGCCGGCAACGGTGCGAAGTGCTTCGCGATCGATGGCAACACCGATTGCCTGACGGCACTTCTCATTCGGGATCTTCACCGTGTCGATCGCGACGTACCGCGTGTACGGATCAAACGCATCGATCCGCCGCGACTCGTACTGTGGATTGTCGAAGATAACCGGCAATGAGGCAGTCATGAGGGTAAGGCTCAATGCATATTCGTCCGGACCCGATGACGCGATGAGTCGCTGGTCAATGGCCGCTTCGTCAAGACCAAAGTCGTAGACCCAGGAGTCCGGTAGCGCCAAACGCCAGCTGTCCGTCGCCGGATCCCACTGGTCGTTGCGCACCAGCACCAGCTTGCCGCCCTTACCGGTCTGGTAACTCTCGATCTTGTATGGCCCGTTGGACAGAGGCTTCATGGCGTACTCAGCCCCGGTGTCTGCGTCCTTGCGAACCGCGCCGAAACCAAGGGTTACCGTGTAGTTGAAGTCCGGAACCGGCTGGTTCAGATTGAACGTGATGGTGTTGCCATCGCAGGTCACGGCCTTGTCGAAAAGCTCCTGGCCTTCACCGGAGTACGGGCCCTTGTACTGCGAGCTACCGTCCTCGTTGGTTGGGATATCCAGGTACACCAAGGCGTAGGTCGGACCGCCGGCAATGATGTCCGTAGCAAATGTCCGGGAGACGCCGTAGGCAACGTCGGCGCAGGTGACGGGCTTGCCGTCCTCCCACTTGATGCCGTCCTTGAGGGTGAACTGCCAGGTCTTGCCGCCGTTAGACGCGGTGCCAGTGTCGGTTGCCATATCGGCAACCAAGCTCGTGCCCTCAGCGTTGTCCGGTGACAGTTGATAGGTCGTGAGCGAACGCATGATGGTCGCACCGAGGAATGCCAGATCCTCGCCCGTGTAGATCACCTGCGGGTCGAGGGTCTGGAGTTGCTCAGCATTGGTGAGAATCGAGATGGTGCCCCCTGCCTGCGGGGTGCCCGCGCCACCCGCAGCTCCGCCGGAGGCAGCAGCGGATGCCGCCCCAGAACCCGAACTGGATGTGTCGCCTCCGCCACCGCAGGCCGCCAGGATGAGCGACCCGATGACCGCAGAGGCCAGAATGATCCCGCTTCGGGATCCGATCTTGCGCATGGTTACCTCCTATTTCTGGCACCGGACGGCAATCCGGTGACGTGTTCTCCGGCTAGGCGTGGATGCCACGCGGGAGTCTGCATCGGGACGGTGCTCACAGGCGACCGGCCCGGGGATCGAGGGCGTCGCGCACGCCATCGCCGACAAGATTGAAAGTCACGACGAGGAGCACGAGCAGGGTGCCCGGAATGAACAGGTAGGACGGGACCACGGTGAAGTACTTCACTGATTCGGACAGCATCACGCCGAAGGAAGGATCCGGCGGCAGCAGGCCAACGCCGAGGAACGACAGCACAGCCTCAGTCGCGACATAGGTCGGAAGCGTCAGCGTGGCGTAAACCAGGATCGGCGCCCATAGGTTTGGCAGGATCTCCCGAAACAGAATGCGCGGAGTTCCCGCTCCGGAGGCAATTGCAGATTCGACGAACTCGCGCTCGCGCAGGCTCAGCACCTGGCCACGCACGATACGTGCCAGGAATGGCCATCCGAAGGCGCTGAGGATCAGGATCAGGTAGGTGATTCTGGACGGGTTGCCCTCCGGTACGCCCAGTGAGGTGATGCGCTCCGTAAGTGCGCCCGACAGCGCCAGGATGATGAGCAGAAATGGGAAGGCGAGAATCAGGTCCATCGTTCGGCCGAGCACTGAGTCAACCCACCCCCGGGAATACCCCGACACAATCCCGAAGAAGGTGCCCAGGATCGTGGTGAGCAGAGTGCCCGCGAACGCTATGAGCAGGGAAACGCGTAGACCGTAGAGAAGTCGCGCCAGGATGTCTCGGCCAGTTCCCCACTCCACACCTAGGGGATGCGCGGGGCTGATCCCGCCCCATGGCCCAATCGGCTTGCCTGCTTCATTGCCGTCGATGGCCGTCGGATCCAGTTCGTAGGCGTCCACCCCGAGCCAGGAACAGATCGCCGGGGCAAAGATGGCAATCAGCAGCAGGATCGCCAGGATGACCAGGCAAACCATCGCCGTTCGATCCCGACGGAACCTCCCCCAGGCGATCTGCCAGATAGAGCGCCCCTGAACCTGGCTGGGATCGGCAAAAGCCACCAGCGTGCTGGAACTCACCGATCACCTCCCCATCACGAAGCGCCCAACGCCCATTGCCCAAAGCCGTAGGCCCCAAACCTCGGGACGGAGGCACTGTACGCCCGGAACAGGTCTCGCGGGGCAGCCTTGTCACACCCGACTCGTGCGTTGCCCCGCTCGTCCAGCTCGCACCCGGTCGGTCTGCCCCAGAATTACCTTGCGCATACGGATCGTGGCCGGCGTCACCTCGACGCATTCGTCTTCACGACAGAACTCCAGCGCTTGCTCGAGGGACAATTGCCGATGTGGGACCAGCGGCACCAGGACGTCGCCGGTGGAGGCTCGCATGTTCGTCAGTTTCTTCTCTTTGGTCGGATTGACGTCCATGTCATCCGATCGAGAGTTCTCTCCGACGATCATGCCCTCGTAGACCTCAGTGCTGGGTCCAACAAACATGGTCCCCCGCTCCTGCAGGTTTGCCAGAGCGAAACCGGTGGTCGCCCCACGCCGATCCGCGACCAGTGAGCCGGTTGGCCGAGTACGCAGTTCCCCGTACCAAGGTTCGTAGCCCTCAAAGACGTGGTGCAGTAAGCCGGTACCGCGCGTCTCGGTCAGGAACTCCGTGCGAAACCCAATGAGCCCGCGGGCTGGGACGAGGTAGTCCATCCGCACCCATCCGGTGCCGTGGTTCACCATTTGTTCCATGCGGCCCTTACGAAGCGCAAGCAACTGAGTAACGACGCCGAGGTAGTCCTCCGGCACATCCACTGTTAGCCGCTCAACAGGTTCGTGGACCTTGCCATCGATCACCCGAGTGACCACCTGAGGTTTGCCGACGGTGAGTTCGAAGCCTTCGCGCCGCATCAACTCCACCAGGATGGCCAACTGCAGCTCACCTCGTCCCTGCACCTCCCAGGTGTCGGGGCGTTCGGTGTCAGCCATCCGTAGGGAGACATTGCCGATCAGTTCGGCTTCCAACCGGTTGCGCACCAGTCGTGCAGTGAGTTTGCTGCCCGATTGGCCGGCCAAGGGTGAGGTATTGATGCCGATCGTCATCGAGATACTCGGGTCGTCCACGCTGATCACCGGCAGTGGACGGGGATCTTCTGGATCAGCGAGCGTTTCCCCGATGGTGATCTCTGGGATACCGGCCACCGCGATGATGTCGCCTGGCCCGGCACTCTGCGCCGATACACGATCCAGTGCTTGGGTCATCAGCAACTCGGTGACTTTCACACGCTCGATTTGCCCGTCACGACGACACCAGGCGACCTGTTGGCCCGTACGAATGGTGCCTTCCCGCACTCGACATAGGGCCAGTCGGCCTAGGTACGCGGAGGCATCAAGGTTGGTCACGTGCGCCTGCAGCGGCGCACCCTCGGTGTACGAAGGCGGTGGGATCGTCTTCAACAGGGTGGCGAACAGGGGCTGCAGGTCATCGCAATCCGGTAGTCCCCCGTCAGCAGGGCGCTCCAACGAGGCGCGCCCTGCCCGCGCGCTGGTGTACACAATCGGGAAGTCGATCTGATCACTCGACGCATCGAGATCCATGAACAGTTCGTACGTCTCATCGACCACCTCGGCTATCCGTGCGTCCGAACGGTCCACTTTGTTCACCACAAGGACCACCGGGAGGTGCTTGGCCAGCGCCTTGCGCAGCACGAAGCGCGTCTGTGGCAGCGGCCCCTCGGACGCATCGACGAGGAGCACGACGCCATCGACCATCTCCAGTCCGCGCTCCACCTCGCCGCCGAAATCTGCGTGGCCTGGCGTATCGATGATGTTGAACGTCACACCATCCGCGGGTGCACCCGGTCCTCGATAACGAATGGCGGTGTTCTTCGCCAGGATCGTGATGCCCTTCTCGCGCTCCAGATCCATGGAATCCAGGACTCGATCAGCGACATCCTGATTGGCTCGAAAGGCCCCCGTCTGCCAGAGCATCGCATCGACCAACGTGGTCTTGCCATGATCGACGTGGGCAACAATCGCCACATTTCGCAAGTCTTCGCGTACCGCCACCCCCTGACCCTAGGTGGTGGCACGCTCTGCAGGGAAACCGCGCGAATCAGCCGGCACGAATGAGGAGGCCCCAAGGTGCTGTACTCCCAGATCCCAACCCGTGCACTCCGCCAGGTACTTGGTGACCTATGGCTGCTGATCTGGTCAGCATGCGCCGTGTGGTTCGCACTTCAGGTCCGCGAAAAGGTTGAGGCCCTTGCCGCCCCTGGCCAGGCAATTGCGGATGCTGCCCTCGGACTGACACGCACCCTGAACTCCGCAAGCAGTTCCGCGGATAACATCCCGCTCATTGGTGGAGTGCTGGCTCGCCCCTTCGAGTCGATGGGTATCGCCACAACCATGATCGAAACTGCCGGGCGCACTCAGGTCGAAGCGGTGATGTCCATCGCATCCCTTCTGCAATGGACCATCATCATCGTGGCGATCGTCCCGCTGGCTTCGCTGTGGATTCCGCTGCGTATTGCCTTCATCCGCCGGGCGAGCGCTGCGCGCAAATTCGTTGACTCCGCCGCAGATCTTGAACTCTTCGCCCTGCGAGCCATGGCGCGTCAACCCCTGCACGTGCTAGCGCGCATCAACTCAGACCCGGTCGGCGCCTGGCGCCGAGGCGACCAGGCCACGATCAATCAACTCGCTCAACTGGAGCTACGCGCCGAAGGCATCCGAATGCCCAAGGACATGGCCCAACTGCACTCGTGAACCCGCTTCTGCTCAATTCACCGACAAGAAGGATCCGAGTGAATCGAAATAGCTCTCCATGCCGGCCTGGGCTCGCGCAGCCTGTCCCTCAGGTAGGACGCCGAACTGGCTGAACTTCACCCAGCTCCGAAACCCTCGCGTCTCGAACTCCACCACGACTCGATGCGCGGGCGACGTTTCATCCCTCGCCGCAAATTCCTCAGCGGACTGGGTGTAGTGCATGGAATGCTCCAGCCGGGCATTCTCGACGACTGCCGTGTAGCGACCGTAGAAGTACGACGCGAATCCGTGCTCCGGCACGTCCACGCCGCAGGTCCACCAGCCGCCCGGTACCGGGTCAGAGACCACCGAGCCAGGAACGTTCAATAGATCTGCGGGGTGGTACCACTGTTGGAGGGCGTCTGCATCAGTCCAGGCGCCCCACAGGATCTCGACGGGAATGTCGTACTCACGCTCAACGGAGTAGAGAAAGTCGCTCACGCCCCCATCCTCGCACCGTGTGTATTTGTGACTACGAGACCGGTGTCCTTAAGCAGACTCGAGGGGTTTGATGGCAGACAAGGGGACTTGCAAATTCAGCCGGAACTGCGGAGTCGTACCGAGGTACCGCGCCTGGGTCCTTCCAAGCAAAACAAAGTCTTGGCGTGATACGCACGAGTACAGACGCTCCAAGGGAATGACACCGACCGGCGGTCCTCGATGGGCCTATGTCTGGGACAACACGACCGAACCCGAGCACTCGCCCGATCCGACGCTCGTGGACGCGGTTCGCAAGTCCTACCTCTCCTACATCGGCGGTGTCTCATTCGCATCGTTGGTGCGGACCGTGCGAACCCAGGGCGTCAAGACCGCGGACGGCACGGAGTTCAAACAACGTCCCGGCCGCCCCGCATGGTGCGCTCATCAAGCGTGCTCGACCAGACTTAAGGCACGGCCTGTGGATCGCCACCGATGTGGGTGGCAGGCAAGCAACATCACGACGGCCCGATGAGGTCCCAAAGGTTGCCGTAGCGATCCTCGAAGACCACGACTGTTCCGTAGGGCTCGCGGCGCGGCTCCTCGGTCATTTGCACCCCACGGCTCATCAGCCTGGCGTGATCGCCGGCGAAGTCATCGGTGTGCAGGAAGAAGCCCACTCGACCTCCCGTCTGGTTGCCGATCGACGCGCGCTGCTGATCAGTCGTCGCTACTGCCAGGATGAACGACGTGGTGCCAGCTGGGTCAGGAGCGACTCGAACCCAGCGCTTATCCTGCGAAAGTCTGGTGTCCTCCACGAGCGAGAAGCCCAGGTCGTCGACATAGTGAGTGATCGCTTGGTCGTAGTCATCGACGAGCAAGGTCACCGCGTGCAGTCGCATGATGGGCGGGTGACTTAGACGTTGAATCGAAACTCGACGACGTCACCGTCGACCATGACGTACTCCTTGCCCTCCATGCGCACCTTGCCGCGGGATTTCGCTTCAGCCATGGAACCTGCATCGACGAGTTCGTCGAAGGAGACCACTTCGGCCTTGATGAAGCCCTTTTGGAAGTCGGTGTGGATGACCCCGGCGGCCTCCGGTGCGGTCGCCCCTTTGCGGATGGTCCAAGCGCGGGCCTCCTTGGGACCTGCGGTCAAGTACGTCTGCAGGCCCAGCGTGTCGAATCCGACGCGCGCCAACGCATCCAAGCCCTGCTCGGCCTGGCCGACCGAGGCGAGAAGTTCACGAGCCTCGGCCTCCTCGAGTTCTGCCAACTCGGATTCGAGTTTGGCGTCAAGAAACACCGCCTCGGCGGGGCTCACCAGACTGCGCATCCGGTCCTGGAATGACGCATCGCCAAGTTGGGATTCATCACAGTTGATGACATACAGGAAGGGCTTAGCGGTCAGTAGGAACAACTCACGCAGCGGCCCAGGGTCCAACGCGGCCTGAAAGACCGTGGAACCCTCGTCGAGGATCTTCCGCGCCTCCTGAGCAGCAGCAAGCACGGCAACCCGCGACTTGTCGTTGCGAGCCTCCTTCTGCAGGCGAGGGAGGGCACGATCGAGTGTTTGCAAGTCCGCCAGAATGAGTTCAGTGTTGATTGTGGCCATGTCCTCGGCCGGGTCTACCCGACCCTCCACATGGACAACGTCGTCGTCGTGGAAAGCGCGAAGTACCTGACAGATGGCGTCCGACTCGCGGATGTTCGCAAGGAACTTATTGCCAAGGCCAGCCCCTTCACTGGCACCACGAACAATCCCGGCGATGTCAACGAAGGTCACCGTCGCCGGAATGAGTCGTTCAGAATGAAATATTTCTGCCAGCACGGCAAGGCGGTCATCCGGTACCCCGACCACACCGGTGTTCGGCTCAATCGTGGCAAACGGATAGTTCGCTGCCAACACGTCATTCTTCGTCAGTGCGTTGAAAAGAGTCGACTTGCCGACATTTGGCAGGCCGACGATGCCGATGGTGAGTGCCAAGGTGCTAATCCTTCTTCATCGTCACAGGCTGACCGTGCGGCGGAGGAGCACGGCGGAATGGGCGGTGTGGTCCGCCGGCACACAGGGTAGCGGCCTACATCGAGCGACTCATCCAGACCGAATCCTCCTCCTGGAAACCGTGGCGTGCGTAGAAGGACCGAACTCGCTGGTTGTGCACCTCGGTCTCAAGGAAGACGGCCCGCGCGCCAGCCTCTGTCGCCCCCGCCATCGCCGCCTCCAGCAGTCGTGAGCCCGTCCCGCCGGACCGCTGCTCGACGTAGATCTCGTCCAAGATGCAGTCACGTCCGCCGGACTCGAGCGAGTAGCTCCAGGTGACCACCGCGTAGCCGGTGAGAACGCCACCGACCTCGGTCACCCACACCTGACCGAACGTGTCGTCGACAAGGAGCGGTGTCAGCGCGGAGCGGACCCTTGACTCGTCGAACTCATGACGGTCGACCTCGTAGAAGGATCGAATGAGAGGGACCAGACCTCCGAGGTCACCAAGGGCGGCACGCCGGGGCTCAATGACATCGCTTGTCACTTGCGAGATTCTGCCAGTCGACGGGAGCCGCATTCTGCGTTCGCCAGGTATCCCACGGCGCGCGAACCGTTAGCACCTACCGACAGACGATGCCGATGGTGAGTGCCATTCGGCGAACGCTATCGGTGTCTGGCCACGAGCCGAACGCCCGCCGTACCGCTTCCGGACTTGCGCCGGGGCGGTATTCAGTGACACTATGTAGCAGTAACAAGTGACGCTAAGTAGTGAGGCGACATGGGCAGGCAGCTCACCGAAATGCTCAAGGGAACACTGGACGGAATCGTCCTGGGTTACCTCTGTGAAAGACCCGCGTATGGCTACGAGATCACCGCGTGGCTGCGCGAGCAGGGGTTCACCGACATCGCAGAGGGCACCGTCTACGCCCTGCTGGTTCGCCTCGAGCAACGCGGCCTTGTCAATGTGGAGAAGGTGCCGTCAGAGAAGGGGCCGCCCCGCAAGGTGTATTCGCTAAACGCACAAGGCAGCCGCCACCTTGATGAGTTCTGGACGATGTGGAGTTTCCTCTCGGAACGACTGGAACAACTGCGCAAAGGAGGCAGGAGATGAACAGCTTCATTGAATCGGTCGCGGGTACGCGCAGCGACAAGAAGCGCTGGAAGCAGTACCGCGCACGGGTGGCGGCACTACCAGGCGGCTACCGCACCGCAGCCGAGGGCTTCGAGCACTACCTCATGCGTGCCGGATCGCAGGGCTATGACGCGCCCGTTCAAATGTGGGAGGACCTTGTCGACCTCTTCGAGCAGGCTGCCGCCGACGGGACGGGCATCCGCAGGCTCATCGGAGAGGATCCAGTGGACTTCGCAGATGCGTTCTCGTCCAACTACGGCACGAAGGACTGGCGCGCCCGGGAGAAGGCCCGGCTCACCGAGTGCATCGCCCGGGCGGAGGCTGAACAGCGGTGACTTCATGGTCATCGGGCTGTTTGGCATCTTCGATACGACGTCACCGATAGTAAGTGCCACTGGCGAAGGGTATCCGCCGAGCCGAAGACCTCAGGTCCGCTGGTCCCGCAACCACCCAATGAGCGGATTGTGGCTGTATTCCACTTCCTCATCCGTGAATGCCATCGTGACTCAGCCGGCAGCAACTGCACGCCCAGGGCGCACGGCGAAGAACCACACCACGCCAGTGATCACATGCATGGATGCCAGCGCCATGCCAGCCGCGGCATTCTCCGCCGAAAACAGCGGGGCTGGCACAGTCACAATGCCGAAGGCCAAACCGATCCAGGCCATGACATGCGTTGCTTTGCCCGAGCGACGCGCCAATAGGTACGTGATAGCTCCGCCAACTGCCATTGGGAACACCGTTGCAAGGATCACCATGATCCAGGTGATGTCTTGACCATTAGCGATCCAGCTCGCGCCAGCCACTGAGCCAATGGCATAGGCGATGAGGTTAAGGATGATCGCTGCAAGTACTGCTAACCCAAATCGCTTGCCATTCAAATTGTTCGGCGTGCTTGTCGAGGCTGCTGAGGCGCTTGTCATGGTGACTCCCTCGTGTTGGGCTTCTGCGATCACTGCATTCATCGCTAGGCCCTTGGCTTTTGCGGGTGCAGTAGGTGATGTGCGTGCAACGTAGCAGGTCAGCTCCCTCCTTCAACGCAGGCTGCGCCATCTGCAAGCAAACTCTTTGACTCTGATTCACGAAGTTGCTGAATCTCTCTTGACCGCGCAGTCAGGGGCACAAGCAGTTGTCGCAAATCGGAGTCCAGCGCTGATGGCGCCTGACTACCGTGCAGGGGTGTCAGGTCGAGACCGCGTGCTGGTGTGCTGCCGAGCGATGGAAGTCGCAGGCGGCCCGGTAGCGATCAGCGAACTCGCCGACCTCGCCGACTGCACACCCCGCCAGATCCAGCGGGACTTTCAAGCCCTCGGCATCTCCCCAGGCGCATACGGTCGCGCGGTGCGCACGGATCTCGCGCGAGTATCACTGCGTCGCACAACCACCATCGCCGACGCCTTGACGGATGCAGGCTACGGATCTGTTCGTTCCTTTTATGACGAGGTCGGCCGTCGCCTGGGGATGACTCCTTCTGAGTACGCCGCGGGTGCCCCCGGACTTCCGTTGCTGTGGGCAACGACTCCCTCAGCCATCGGCGTGATCGTGGCGGTGGCGTCAGATCGCGGGCTATGCGCCGCGCGGATTGGCGTCGATCGTGCACGCCTCGTCGATGAAATCAAGCGAGAATTCTCGGCGGCAGACCTGCGCGAAGATGAATTCGCCATGGTCGACGTGCTCATCGCGCTACGTACACTCGCCGTGGGTCACCAAGCCCCACAGCTGCCGCTCGACGTCAATGGAACTGCGTTCCAGGCACGGGTATGGCAAGCAATTCGCACCATCCCATCAGGCCAAACACGCACCTACACGCAGATTGCTGACCAGATAAATCGCCCAACCTCGATCCGAGCCGTTGCGGCGGCCTGCGCAGGTAACCCGGTGGCACTGGCGGTGCCGTGTCACCGGGTAATCCGCACCGACGGCAGTCTGGCCGGCTACGCATGGGGTATCGAGGTGAAGGAGCAATTGCTGACCGCCGAGCAAAGCACAAGGCTTCAGGAATGAGGCGCAGCACGGCTACCGGCTCTGATCGGTTAGCGTACCGACGTGGACGAGCCCAACGCTCCCGCCGCCGCTGGCGACGACGGATTCTGGGACCTCTTCCAGGATGAGGATCCTGGTCCGCCCATCGCACACGCAAGACAGGAGTCTGCACCCGCAACCCCCGAATTAGTGGTGATGGCGCAGGCCGACGACGTCGAGCTGAGGGACCTTGACGAATTCAACGAGTTCGATGCTGACGAGGTGAACGAAGTTGCGCCTGTCATGGCCGTGGCACCGGGCACCGCAACTGGGCGACTGTTCCGCAGTTACTACGTCATTGACCCAACCGCGACCCCTGCACTGCGGCCCGACCAGGCCCGCAAGTTGCGTACCGTCCGGACACCAGTCGACAACGATGGCCGTGAAGGCGGCGTTGCACCGACCGGCGGTGCCCGAGTCGCGGATGACCAAGCCATGAGCAAGAAGTCATCCGGTGGTCGGCGCCGGGGTGATCGCGGTCAATCCGACCGTGGAAGGAGCCGCGGACTACGCGGAGGCCTCGGCTACGTCGTCGTGATTGCCGTGACTTTGCTCGTGGGTCTGATTGATGCGTTGGTCACCAAGAGTGCATTCGGTTTGTTGACCGGAGTCGCGTTACTTGCCTCAACGATCTACGTGGCACTGACGCTGCGACGCTCCGACGTGGCAGTGGCTGCTATCGCACCGCCGATCGCCGCGTTGATTACGGCACTGACGGTCGGACAGCTGGGTGTGCAGGGTGGGATCGTGGAACGCGGCCTCGCGGTCTTCCTCGTTCTCGGCCGAAACTGGGCCTGGATACTCGCCGCGGTGTTGGTTGGTGTCGTGATCGCCGTGATTCGCTCCCGCCGTGGTGCAGGCAGCGCGCAGCGCGGACCTAATCGTTCTCGCGGGCATCGCGGGCATCGCGGGCATCGCGGGCCTTGAGGTCCTTCCGTAATTCTGGCGGAAGAGCGAATAGCAACGTCTCTTCCGCAGCGCTGATGGATTCAACCTCTGAGAAGTCTCGCGTATCTAGCCAGGCCAGCACCTGCGCGACCAACTCCTCCGGAACCGATGCACCGCTCGTTACGCCAACGGTGTTCGCGCCTGTGAACCACTCGTCCTGTAATTCCCCTGCGTTATCTACGCGATAGGAACTGCCTGCGCCTGACTCCAGTGCAACCTCGACGAGCCGAACCGAGTTCGAGGAGTTCCCTGAGCCGACGACCACCACCACATCGCACTGGGGTGCAATGATCTTGACAGCAGCTTGACGGTTCTGGGTCGCGTAGCAGATGTCGTCACTGGGTGGGCTGACCAGATTCGGGAACCGCTGTGAGAGTGCTGCGACTGTCTGCATTGTCTCGTCCACCGAGAGTGTCGTTTGAGAGAGCCATACGAGTTTGTCGGAGGAGAGGTGGACGGTTTCCGCCTCAGCCGGAGACTGTACAAGTGTGATGTCATTGGGCGCCTCGCCCATGGTGCCGACGACTTCCTCGTGTCCTTCGTGACCGATCAGGACGATGCCGTAGCCCTCAGCAGAAAAGCGCCGCGCCTCGGCATGCACCTTCGTCACCAGTGGGCAGGTGGCATCGATGGTCTTGAGTTGGCGTTCTGCGGCGTCGGCATGGACTGAGGGGGCAACGCCGTGCGCGGAGAACACCACCGTGGCACCTTCCGGTACCGAGTCCAGCTCGTCGACGAAGACCGCTCCCTTGGCCTCGAGGTCCTCAACAACATGCCTGTTATGCACGATCTGCTTGCGCACATATAAGGGCGCACCGTAGAGCTCAAGCGCCTTCTCGACGGTCACGATCGCACGATCGACACCAGCGCAATAGCCACGGGGAGAGGCGAGGAGAACTTTCTTGGTGGCAGGCACCTCAACATCGTAGGCGCAGTCCTACGCCTACGCTCAATTCCCATGGCGCTGGACTCCTCACCTGAGGCACCCCTGGCCGTACGCACTGTGGCCAATGCCGTCAAGGACTGGGTGGGTCGTCTGGGGTCTGTGTGGATCGAGGGCGAGGTAGCGGAATATCGACCGCGACCCGGCGGACGGCTGCAGTATTTGCGCCTGCGCGATACCGAGGCGGACGTCTCATTGACCGTCGTGGTGGACACGAGCATTGCAGGTGGCCTGCAACCGCCCTTGGCGGCCGGCCAGCGGATCCTGGTACACGCCCAGCCCAGCTACTGGACAGGTCGCGGCGAATTGCAGTACCGAGCCCGCGCACTTCGCGCGGTCGGTCTGGGTGAACTGCTCGCACAACTCGAGGCGCTTCGTGCCACGCTCGCCGCCGAAGGACTCTTTGCGCCTGAACGTAAACAGCCACTGCCCTTCCTTCCACGCTGTATCGGGCTGATCTGCGGCCGCAACAGTGCTGCGCAGCACGATGTGCAGGCGAATGTGTGGGATCGATGGCCAGGTACGGCGTTCGAAGTGCGCGAGGTCGCAGTGCAGGGTGCCCAAGCCGTTCCAGAAGTTGTCGCGGCGCTCACCGAGTTGGCGTCACGACCCGAGATCGACGTCATCGTCATCACCCGTGGAGGTGGCAGTGTTGAAGACCTCCTGCCATTCAGCAACGAGACTTTGGTACGCGCAGTGGCCAACTGCCGCACCCCGGTTGTCAGCGCCATTGGGCACGAACAGGATGTGCCGCTACTCGACTTCGTTGCCGACCTGCGTGCCTCGACTCCGACCGACGCGGCCAAGAGGATCGTGCCATCCTGGCGCGAGCAGGTCCAACTGATCCAGAACCTCGCGCAACGCGGGCGAAGGTCTCTGCATCAACGTGCTGAGCAGATGGATCGCCACATTGTCGACACCCGCTCGCGGCTTCGTAGGGCCGTACAAACCCGACTTGAGTCCGCCGAACTATCCCTGGCACACCTGCAGGCCCAGCTCCAGACACTCTCCCCGCAAGCGACACTAGATCGCGGCTACGCCATTGCCGTGCTGGAGGACGGAAGTGTGCTGCGCGATGCAACCGAGGTCGCCATCGGCGATCGCCTTGCGCTGCGTCTAGCCCGTGGTCAGGTCACCACAAGCATTGACACGATCATGGTGAACGACTCGGAAAGGCAGGAATAACGAGATGGCTCGTGCAACCCAATCAACCAACGAAGCCCCAGACCAAACTTTGCCATTCGAGCAGGCGCGCGATGAACTCAACGCGATCGTCGCCGAACTCGAAACTGGTGGGTTGGGTCTTGAGGAGAGCCTGCGGCTCTGGCAGCGCGGCGAGGAGCTCGTGCGCGTCTGCCAGTCCTGGCTTGATCAGGCCCAGGCAAGCATCGCGAAGGCAATGGCCGAGGTCACAGACGACGAAAAGCCCGGCGAGTAGTCCCGATAGGGATCTTGGACTAGTTCACCGAGAGGGACCGTGCCACGACCTCGAGTTGAGAGACGTCCACGGTGCCGCTAACAACGGTCGTCACTCCGCCAGCCTGCTGGACCAGGCTCATCCGATCGGATGACGTCCACACCGTCCACGGTGCGCCTTGCACCATGACGTTGCCGCCGGGCTCGCCGCCGGCAGTCTGCTCGGCGAGGTAGTTCGAGTCACCAACTTGCGACTGAGAAACCTGAAGGTAGTCACGACCATTAACGACGTAGCCAACGTGCCAGACCGGCGTATCACCGGATGCGGCGGTGGGCTCCCAGCGAACACTTGTTGGTTGCAGCCCGCTTATCCCTGTCGGTACCCGAGGCTCAAAGGGAGCCTGCATCTGAGCCACCGTCAGGACCTGCTGGATGTCCACAACCTTCACCGCGTCCGGCTGCGGCCGCCAGGTGACGGCAAGCAGGGCCCCCACCACCACCAGGACCACGACCATCGATCGGATCATGTCCCCGATGGATTGGCGCAGCCTGGCATTGGGGCGACCCGTCGGGACTGGCTGCTGGCTCACGCCTCCATCCTGACAGCCCTGGCCAGGATCGCGACTCGGTCCTAACTGCCTCGCGGACAGATAATGTGGCATGCATCACTGCCGGTTACCGTCAGGTCAGTGGCAGCAGAGGGAGGACCGACATGGCTGGCACCCAAGACGCTGTGCACAGTGGAAGCGTGAAGGCTGATCCGGAGGTTCCAGACCGAAACCTGGCCCTCGAACTGGTCCGGGTCACCGAAGCCGGTGCGATGGCAGCGGCCCGATGGGTTGGTCGAGGTGACAAGAACGGTGCCGACGGTGCTGCGGTGAATGCCATGCGCCGCTTCATCGGATCGGTGTCGATGAATGGGACCGTGGTCATCGGTGAGGGCGAGAAGGACGATGCTCCGATGCTCTTCAACGGAGAGCAGGTGGGCGATGGGACCGGGCCGGAGGCGGACGTCGCTGTCGACCCCATCGACGGCACAACGTTGACTGCTAAGGGAATGGGGAACGCGATTTCGGTGATCGCCGTCGCCGAGCGTGGTGCGATGTTCGATCCGAGCGCCGTGTTCTATATGGAGAAACTCGTCGTTGGGCCGGACTGCGCAACGGCAATCGACATCACGGCGCCAATCAGTTGGAACCTGGAACAGATCGCCAAATGCAAGGGGGAATCGGTCGCCGATTTGACCGTCTGCATTCTTGATCGTCCGCGCCACGCGGACCTGGTCGCCGATGTGCAGCGATCCGGTGCTCGGATCAAGTTCATCAGCGACGGTGATGTGGCCGGCGCCATCATGGCAGCCCGTCCCGGCACCGGAGTCGATCTCCTGGCCGGCATCGGCGGCACGCCGGAAGGCATCATTGCCGCCTGCGCGCTGGCATGTATGGGTGGTGAAATTCAAGGGCGCCTGTGGCCGCGTGACGACCAGGAACGCCGTCGCGCACTCGATGCGGGGCTCGACCTTGATCAGGTATTGACCACTCGCGACCTGGTCACCGGGGACAACATCTTCTTTTGCGCTACGGGTATCACCGATGGGGAATTGCTGCGCGGAATTCGATACCGGCCTCAAGGCTCGGTATCGCACTCGATCGTGATGCGCGCGAAGAGCGGCACGATCCGCGAGATGATCAGCGAGCACCGCGATGGACCGACCACAAGTCGCTAGTTCCGGTACGCGGCTACGCTTACCCAGTGTCTGAGTTCGTCTACGAAGATCTGCTGCCACTCGGTGCGGATGAGACTCCATACCGACTCATAACTGCCGATGGCGTGGAAACAGTTCAGGCCGCTGGACGCACGTTCCTCCAAGTCGAACCAGAAGCTTTGCGACTGCTGGCCTTCGAAGCGATCCGAGATATCTCGCACCTCCTGCGGCCCGGGCACCTTGCTCAGTTGGCCGCCATCCTGCAGGACCCGGAGGCGAGCCCAAATGACCGCTTCGTCGCACTTGACCTGCTGAAGAACGCCAACATTTCTGCCGGCGGCGTGCTTCCAATGTGCCAGGACACTGGTACCGCAATCGTTATGGGCAAACGTGGGCAGCAGGTGTGGACGACGGGCCAGGATGAGGATCACCTGTCACGTGGCATCTACGACGCGTACCAGCAATTGAACCTGCGCTACTCGCAATTGGCGCCCCTAACGATGTTCACCGAGCGCAATACCGGCACGAATCTTCCCGCTCAAATCGAGATCTACGCGAACACCCATGCCGGGGCCGAGACGAAGTACGACTTCCTATTCATGGCCAAGGGTGGTGGGAGTGCAAACAAGAGCTTTCTTTTCCAGGAAACTGCCGCACTGCTCAATCCGGAGGCGTTCGCTAGGTTCCTTGACGAGAAACTTCGCTCGATTGGTACTGCAGCCTGCCCGCCTTACCACCTCGCCGTCGTGGTCGGGGGAACGAGCGCGGAGTACGCCCTGAAGGTGGCCAAGTACGCCAGTGCCCGGTACCTAGACTCTCTGCCCGTCCATGGATCGGATACCGGGCATGCGTTTCGCGACCTAGAGGTGGAGCAGCAGATTCTGCGCATGACGCAGGCCTTCGGCATCGGTGCACAATTTGGCGGAAAGTACTTCTGCCACGACGTGCGTGTGGTTCGCCTGCCACGGCACGGTGCCTCGTGCCCGGTTGCTATTGCAGTGTCCTGTTCAGCAGATCGCCAGGCGCTCGCGCGCATCACGACTGACGGCGTGTTCTTGGAGGCACTGGAGCGCGAGCCAGGGCACTATCTGCCCGATGTCGACGAAGACCAGTTCGACGGTGAGGTCGTGCCCATCGACCTGAACCTGCCGATGGACGAGATCCGTCGGCGACTACACGAACTCCCGATCAAAACTCGCCTGAGCCTGACTGGTTCGCTGGTCGTGGCCCGCGATCTCGCCCATGCCCGAATGAAGGAGATGTTGGACCGCGGCGAGCCGCTGCCTGAGTACATGCGCAACCACGCCGTCTACTACGCCGGACCGGCCAAGACCCCAGCAGGCTACGCATCAGGCTCGTTCGGCCCGACCACCGCGGGACGCATGGACGGGTATGTCGACACCTTCCAGAAGGCCGGTGGCTCCTTCGTCATGCTGGCCAAGGGCAACCGATCCAAAGCAGTGACCGAGGCTTGTCGAGTCAACGGCGGCTTCTACCTCGGCTCAATTGGTGGACCCGCTGCCCGGCTCGCGCAGGACAACATCACGAAGGTCGAGGTACTGGACTTCCCAGAACTCGGGATGGAAGCGGTTTGGCGCATTGAGGTCCGAGACTTTCCAGCGTTCCTGGTGGTCGACGACAAAGGCAATGACTTCTTCGCTGAGACGATGACGCCGACCATCACACGCATACCGATCGGCCAACCCGGCTAGTTGCGCTTCTTCTTTTTCTTCAGCTTGCAGTTGTACACGTCACTTCGCCAATGCTTGGCACCCTTGCCGGTGCGATAGACGGTGTAGAAGGCGCGGTCCTGCCAGTAGCGGTTCCACTGATTGATGGGCAGTTGCCGGATCTGCTGTAGGAGCTCAAGTCCAACATCGCCGAAATCCCGGCGAACTTCCTTTTGCATCATCCAGGTGGCACCAACACCCAAGGCCTTACTCATCTGGTAAGCACCGCGGTAAAGGCCTCCACTACTGACAGCCTCGTATTTGTGGTGACTCTCCCGCCAGCTAATGCACTTGCGTACACGTTCAAACCTCGGCGCAAACCATCTGCCTTGGTAGAGGCTGCGTTGAAAGCCTCGCAGATCACCGCCAGCATCCTGGCTCTGCGCATACATGAGTTCCAACACCAGCCGTTCATCGTCGATGAAGTCCTCCGCCGGCGGTTGGCCACCGCCAAGCGTCGGGTCATCGTCGGGAGCCATGGGAGCGACAGCGGGTCGCAGCGCCGCGTTTGCTGTTTCGGCTAGCCCACCGCAGACCAGCGCCAGTCCCAAAAGAGCCAGGGTTGCAGTTCGAACGAGCCCGAGGAAGCGTGCGGGTCCGGCACGGAACACGGCGCCCTCCAAACTCCCCTGAAGCGCGACCCCCCGATGGAGTGCGCACCTTCACTGTAAGTGGCGAGGCGTGAATCGGTTCAACCAGTCATGCGTCAATGTGATGTGCCTCACAAGCTAGAGGTCTGGCTGTTCCAGAACCTCGGTCACCAGGGCGGCTATCGGCGATCGTTCGGAACGGGTCAACGTCACATGGGCAAAGAGCGGGTGTCCCTTGAGCTTCTCGACGACCGCAACCACGCCGTCATGGCGACCCACGCGAAGGTTGTCGCGCTGCGCCACGTCATGAGTCAGCACCACGCGGCTGTCACGGCCAATCCGGGAGAGCACCGTCAGCAGCACATTTCGCTCCAGCGACTGGGCCTCATCGACGATGACGAAGGAATCGTGCAGCGAGCGCCCGCGCACATGAGTCAAGGGGAGTACCTCCAGCATTCCGCGGTCCAAGATCTCGTCGACGACTGCCGGGGTGGTAATCGCATCGAGGGTGTCGAAGACCGCCTGACCCCAGGGCGTCATTTTGTCCTGCTCACTTCCGGGCAGGTAACCCAAATCCTGCCCCCCAACGGCGAACAGTGGCCGGAACACGATGACCCGTCGATGGGACCTGCGTTCTAGGACGGCCTCCAAACCGGCACACAGGGCCAGGGCGCTCTTGCCCGTGCCCGCTCGTCCGCCCAGCGAGACGATGCCAACTTCGGGATCGAGCAGCAGGTCCAAGGCCAAGCGCTGTTCAGCACTGCGGCCATGGATTCCGAAGACCTCACGATCCCCGCGCACCAGGCGCACGCGCTTGTCAGGAGTGACTCGACCCAGGGCATGTTGGCGATTGCCGGTCAGCACGAGGCCCATGTGACACGGCAGTTCACGGGCTAGGTCAAGGTCAATCTCGGACTCCTCGAAAAGTCGGTCGATGTCTGCATCGGCGACGTCGACCTCGCACACCCCTGTATAGCCAGTCTCCAGAACCAGTTCGGCGCGATACTCCTCGGCCACCAACCCCACGGCCGAGGCCTTCACCCGCATGGGCAGGTCCTTGCTGACCAGGACCACATCGCGGCCTTCGGCACGCAGGTTCTGCGCGACGGCCAAGATGCGCGAGTCGTTCTCGCCCAGTGGGAAGCCATGCGGGAGAACGCTGACATCGGCGTGGTTCAACTCCACGCGAACGGTGCCCTGACCGAGGGGGTCCTCACCCATAGGCATCGGTGCATCAAGACGCCCATGGACGACGCGAAGGTCATCGAGGATGCGCAATGCCTGCCGAGCAAAGTAGCCCAACTCAGGGTGAGATCGCTTGGCTTCGAGTTCGATGATGACGACAACAGGGATCACGACATCGTGCTCATCGAAGCGACTCAGAGCGCGGGGGTCGGAGAGCAGGACTGAGGTATCGAGCACATAGGTCTTGCGCGTAGCTACCACAGCCTCTCCTCGCGAACGGACTGTTACCTGCGAGGTTAGGCGCTGGATGCACGGTTAGCCGGCGACACGCCGACTACGCAGAATCAGGTGCCGTAGCGTCGATGCCGGTCGGCATAGGCGCGTAGCGCGCGCAGGAAATCTACGTGGCGGAAATCGGGCCAGTACGCCTCGCAGAAGTAGAACTCCGAATGCGCGCTCTGCCACATCAGGAAGCCGGAGAGTCGCTGCTCCCCCGAGGTGCGGATCACTAGGTCTGGATCCGGTTGACCTTTCGTGTAGAGGTGCTCAGCGATGTGCTCCACGTCTATGAACTGCGCGAGCTCGTCGAGCGTGGTGCCCTGGATTGCGTGCTCCTGCATCAGCGAGCGCACCGCGTCGACAACCTCGCGGCGTCCTCCGTAACCTACGGCGACGTTGACTAGAGAGCCCTTGATGCCAGCCGTCGATTCCTGGCTCTCCTTGAGCAACCGTGCGGTGGAATCTGGCAGGAGGTCTAGGGCACCGACCGGATGGAGCCGCCAACGGCTCTGCTCGACCAGGCCCTGCACGGTGTCTTCGATGATCGACATCAACGCCTGCAGCTCCGCCTGAGGTCGGTTGAGGTTATCGGTGGACAGCAACCACAACGTGACGACTTCAACCCCGGCGTCATCGCACCAGCCCAAGAAATCGACGATCTTGGCGGCACCGGCGCGATGCCCAGCTGAGGAACTCGAGCCCTGGGCCAGCGCCCAACGCCGATTGCCATCGAGGATTACGCCCACATGCCGGGGGATGCGTTCCGTGGCGATCTGAGCCTTGAGTCGGCGCTCGTAAATGCCGTACGCCAGATCGGACAACCCCACGGGCCCTGAGGCTACCCCGTTATCGCCCTCGCACTGACCTGGTTCGCCAGGATTACTGGATCCCGGGTGGGCAGATCGCAGACGAATCCACGACAGACGAAGGCCATCGGAGCCCGCCCTTCGGGCTGGCGCCCGGCAAGCAGCGGCATGGCATCGGGCCTGCCGCAGGCAAGGACGAGTCCCGGTGAGGTACCCAACCGGGCAATTCGTCCGAGTTCACCGCCGACCAGGCCACCCGTAGACCCGACACCAGCAGCATCAGGCACCGCCACCGCTACCTGGAGGGGTCCGCTGACCAGGGCACTGACCGCGGCCAGCCCGGTGCCTACGGCTCGAGGGGCGCGTGGGCCTAGTTCGGCAACTACGGCAAGTGCGCGTTCGGCGAGGAGTCGATACTCCAGATCGCCAGTTAGCGCCGCGTAGGTCAGTGACGCTTGGGAGGTGGCCAGCCAGCCAGAGGGCTCTGCACCATCGGCTGGGTCCCGCGGACGTCGAATCAGCACCTCGCCGTCCTGCGGGGTGTCGAAGAATCCCCCGGCCTGGTCCGTGAATCGTTCACGGACTGCGTCGAGCAGTTCCCCCGCCCAGGTGAGTAACCCAACATCGCCGGTGGCCTGAAATAAGGCGAGCAGGCCCTCGGCTAGATCTGCGTAGTCCTCAAGTACCCCACCACTGGCCCCTACCACCCCATCCCGGGAGCAGCGGGCAAGCACGGAGCCATCGGCACCCCAATGCACCCGCCAAAGGAGCGTGGCGGCTGATTCGGCCAACCGAACCCAGTGCGGTTCGTTGAAAATGCCACCCGCATCGGCCAGTGCGGCAATTACCAAGCCGTTCCACGCAGCCACCACTTTGTCGTCACGTGCTGGTCGTGGGCGTTCGGCACGTACCGCCAACATGCGCTCGCGAACCTGTTGCCAACGCGACCATTCGGTGGGATCCGCACGCAACTGCAGCACGGAAAGCCCATGTTCGAAGGTGCCGTGCTCGGTGACCTCGAGCAGTGAGCAGGCCCAGGGGCCGTCCGTCGGACCAAGGACGCGATCGACCTGCTCCGGAGTCCAGGCGTAGAACAACCCCTCGCCACCTTCACTATCGGCATCAAGGGCGGCGGCGAATGCTCCCTGAGCTGTCAGCATCTCGCGTTCTAGGAACTCGATACTGTCGCGGACGACACGCTCGGCCAGCGGGTCACCGGTCAATCGCCACCAGTGCGCGTAGACGCGGATGAGCAAAGCGTTGTCGTAGAGCATCTTCTCGAAATGTGGCACCACCCAGTCGGCGTCAACCGAATAGCGCGCGAACCCACCACCAAGTTGGTCGTACATGCCACCGCGAGCCATCGCCGTCAGGGTCACCTCGGCCATATGCAGAGCCTGCGCATCATCGGCGCGGGCCGCCTCACGCAGCAGGAACTCGAGCACCATCGAGGGTGGGAACTTCGGGGCAGTCCCGAAGCCACCACGCTGGGCATCGAAGTCGCGCTGACATGCCTGCACCGCCAACTGCAGCGTCTGCTCGTCTGCAATCCCTTGGAATGCCGTCACCTCGGCACGATCGGCAAGGGCTTGGGTAATTCGAGAAGCCGCAGATGTGATGTCGGTGCGCCGCTGCTGCCATGCCTCACTCAAGGCCTGCAACACCTGCTGGAAGGCCGGCATGCCATGCACTGGCCGTGGCGGGAAGTAGGTACCCGCATAGAAGGGTCGAGCGTCATGATCGAGCCAAACACTCATCGGCCAACCCCCTTGGCCGGTTAGCGCCACCGTTGCTTCCATATAGATGGAATCCACGTCCGGGCGTTCTTCGCGATCAACTTTGATGGCGATGAATCCGGCATTCAGCATCTGTGCAGTGGCTTCATCTTCGAACGATTCATGGGCCATCACATGGCACCAGTGACAGGCCGAGTAGCCAATAGACAGGAAGATCGGCAGATCGCGCTCACGCGCCGCCGCTAAGGCCTCCGGTCCCCACTCCCACCAATCGACTGGGTTGTGCTGATGCTGGAGAAGGTACGGCGACGTCGAGGCCGCGAGGCGATTGGGCACTGCACATCTTCTCTAATCCGGACCCGACCCCGCTTCAACAGCTTCGCCCCCCAACCGCCATGGCACCCACAGGACCCATCACCCCTCTGGACGCGCAATGTTTACAATCGTAAACAAGTGTGGTGTTTCAGGATGTCAATTGGACCCACGCGGAGCACCACATGCGGCTTAGGCATCGTGTGTTGCTCTCGTGGGCCCAAGAAGCCTGGGAAGACCCGGCAGCGCTAGTTGTCGATCCCGACCCAGGCAGTCGCGGCGGAAGGTCGATCAGGGTGATCGGTTATTCGCCAGGAGCCCGCGCCATCCTGGTCTTGATCTTGGTGAAAGACGGAGACCGACTGGTGGCGGCTAGCGCCTGGCGAGCGAATGCGAGCCACCAACGTCGATACGTCAAGGAGATGGATGTATGAATCGCAAGACTGTGGCTGCAGAAATCGAGGCGATCCAGACTGACTCAACCAGACTCGCTTACGAGCCCGTCCCGGATTCAGCCGAGTACAGCGCGCTGCACGACACAACGACGCTCGCTCTCCGCCTCAAGCGGAAGGATGCCGACGCGATTTCCGCTCTCGCGTTGGCGCAAGGAGTTCCCGTTTCGGCGTTGCTGAGGGGTTGGGTACTCGCGGGACTCCTTCACGAGCAGGGAGACAACGTTGGCGCGACCCTCAGCGAATTGGAGCAGGGCCTTCGCCGCCTGCGCAAGGCTCTGGGCTGAAGTGAGGTCCTGAAGGTCGCAACCGGCACAGTCACCTTGGGCTAGCGTCCACACGTGCCCAATGTCCGATCGGTAGGCCTGGCGATGATTACTGCGCTGCTGTCCACTGCAGTCGTTTCACTGGCTGGATCGCACCCGGCCGTAGCCGCATCTGAAACCTCGCAGAGTGCCACAACAGTCACGGTGCTGACCCGAAACATCTACCTCGGCGCTGACGTTGGCGTTGCACTGGCACTCCTACCTGACATGCCTGCGGCGGCTCAGTTCATGTGGGACCAGATGCGCGCGAACGACATCACTGAACGGGCCGTAGCCCTCGCGGGTGAAATCAAGCAGGGCCAGCCCGATGTCATCGGGCTGCAAGAGGCCACCACCTGGTCTTGCTCCACTGGTCTCAGCGAGCAGCAGGTGGTCTATGACTTCACCGACGAACTACTCCAGGCGCTGGCAGCAAGTGGTCAGAACTATGTCGTCGCGTCAACTGGTGCCAACCAGGCACGCAATCCCGGGTTCTCCATCGGCCCAATTCCCTTGTTGACCACGGTTCATGATCCGCAGGTCTTTCAGCCACTCTTTGGCAGTGACGACGCACAATGCGGATTCACCGTTGCCGACGTGCTGCTCGTACGCGAATCACTGCAGGCATCCGTAATGGCGGCGGGCACGGTCGAGTATCAGCAAGATACGGCCATTGTGCCGGCATTGATGGTGATCACTCGAGGGTACGCATGGGCTGATATCAGCATCGGTGGCACGCCAACACGTTTTGTTACCACGCATCTGGAATCGATCTGGAATCCCAACGAGGTGCCGGCAGCTACGCGCCAGGCGCAGCAACTTGCGCAGGACCTGTCGACGACCGCGATGCCTCTGGTAGTGCTCGGTGACTTCAACTCCGATCCGCGGGATCCGCGTCCAGCCGACGACAATCCGGGGGATCAACCCGAGATCAGCCAAACCTGTCCCGCCCAAGGTCCTGAGCAAGTTGGGGACGCCAGCTGCAGCGCCTACTGGACGATGGTGCGTGCGGGATTCACCGATGCCGGACCGGATATGACGGATGGCCAGAACATGACCTGGGGGGTTGCCGCAGATCTGGCTGCACCCGACCCCACCAGGAATGTCGCTGCGATCCGTTTGGGCAACTCCTCAGGAATGACCGAGCGCATCGACTTCGTCTTCGTGCGCAATGACGTGCGGGTCAAGCAAGCTTCCGTGATCGGCAACTCCTGGCAGGACCCGATGACCACCTGGTCTTGTGGTCAGGCTCCCGGCCGCGATGACCCAAAGGCCCGCTGCCTGGCATCGGACCACGCTGGCGTTCTCGCCACCTTGTCGATACCCGGCGCAGCAATTGCGGATCCACCACTTGCCAGCACTAGGTCAACCTCTGGTGCTTCACCAGTGTCAGTGGTGCTGGTGGGGGCGATACTCCTGCTAGGGCTTTTCGCGTTCGTCATGATTGTCAGGATTGTCAGGATCCGGGCGCGACGCCGTCATGCTGCATAACGATCGCGTTCGTTCGGCGCTGCGCTTTGCGATCACCCTGGCTGTCACCGACATTCTGCTCATCACGCTCTTCGGCTCGACGACGGCCGCTGTCCTCGGATCATTCGCTGTGATTGCTCAGCTGTACTTCATGGACTTCGACGGTGATGCCAGGCAGCGGGCGATTGGCCATACTGCTGCAGGACTGGCCGGCATTGTCGCCGTCGTACTAGGCACTCTCGCATCTCGCCCTGTGTGGTTGGCAGTCATCGCAACACTGATGGTTTCCGGCCTACTTGCCTACAGCCGAGTACTGCGCGGCTATGTGGCCCGGGCCTCCATTGGGCTGCAAGCGGCCTACTTTCTGCCGCTCATCGCCGCACCCGAATTGACAGAACTGCCATCCCTGATTGCCGCGTGGGCCCTTGGTGCCGCCCTGTCGATCGTGGCAGCCCTGATCCTGCTGCCCCATCGCAGCCCGGGCCTAGTACGCGCGGGGCTGGGTGCCTGGTTGCGTGCCGCTGCACATCTCACGCAGACCATCGCCGGACAGCGGCCTGCTGCCAATGTCAGTGAAGTGCGGCAGGACTTGATGCAGGCACGGGACCGACTGTTGGCCATCTTCACGAACTCGGTGATTCGGCCCGGGGTACTTGACCGCCGACAGTGGGCATTGAGCGAGATGGTTGATCGCGTACTGGCCAGCATGCCCTTGATTGACATCATTGCCACCTCGCCTCCCGTGCAGCCCACGGAACTCGCCGCAAGCACCACCACCGGCTTCCAGCAGGCCGCGACCTTGGTGACCAATGGCAAGGTCGATCAGCCTCTTGTGGATCTCGCACACGTTCGAAAGCAAGATCTGCAGTCCCTCATCAAGGTGCCCCCAGCCGCCCTGCAGACGTACTACGTGATCCGCCTGCTTTCCATCGGCGCCATGTCACAACTTTGGCTCGCAGCGATGACGCGCGGGCTTTCGGCACCGAGGCCAGACGTTGGGCAGCTACCCAGTCAAACCGCGGGCAGTCTGCTGCGCGCGAATGCCAGGTGGCGATCAGTGTGGTTCCAGAATGCGTTGCGCACAGCGATCGGAACATCAGTATGCGTACTCCTGGTTCGCGAACTTGATCTTGAGCACGGGCTATGGGTGGTCTTGGCAGCCTTGACCTGCATTCAAGGCACCTTTTCGGCGCCCGCAACAGTCCGAAGCATGGCCATGATCGTGTTGGGGAGTGTCGCCGGTGTCTGCTTCGCGGCGACGCTCACGTTCACGCGGCCTGCTGAGTGGTTACTTCCGGTGCTCCTTTTCGCACTGGCGATGGCCGCGAAGTTCATGCAGAGTTCCGGCACGTTCCTCTCCCAGTTCCTCTACACCCCGATGGCATTGGTCAACCTCACCCTGCTTTCTTGGCCACCGCAACGAGGTGTTCTCGAAGTTCGGGTCGAGGACGTCTTTCTGGGCTGTCTCGTCGCCGCGCTGCTGACCATCGCAGTGTTCCCGTTGGGTGTTCGCCCACTACTCAAGCGACTTGAAGGTCAGGCACAAATCATGTCCATGGAGTACCTCGCCGCGGCAATCGCGCAGGTTCGGCAATGCCAAGCCCCGCAGACGCACCCCGAACCCGGCACCACTGATCTTGACGACCATGCACTGGACCAGTCGCGCCAGCAGTGCGCCGATGCGATATTGGCGTACGAGAACACGCTGGACACCGCCTACATGCAGATTTCACCTCAGGACAGTCTGGCGCAGTTCGACCGCCAGTCGGCCCTGACCCGCGATCGCCTCACCGGTGGCGATGTCTGTCGGCAACTGGCTCGTGACCAGGCACTGGAGCCAGCACTGGCCCCGGTAGCCATCGCATTCGCCGACTGGTGGCGCAGCAATCTGCTAACAGCACGCTCCTAGGTTCAGCTGGAGTCAGCGACCGGCTTCGCCGGTGAGCCGAAGGCGATGCTCTCCACCCTGGCGGCATCGGCACTTGCACCCGTCCACTCCGCGACATGCTTTTCAACCTTGGCTTCCGCCGCCGGTCGGTCGGTCGCGGGCTTTGACTCCGCTGCCATCCACTGCCGCCGCGTTTCCCACTCCAGTTCACGCGCGCGCAGCGCGGCCTGCACTCGCTCCATCTGCTCATCGGTTGCCGAGAGTCGATAGACCGTTCGTAGCGCCTCGGGAATCTCGCGACGGTAGTCGTGTCCACCTTCTTGGAAGGTGCCCGGGGTTGGCGACAGCGCATTCTGCATGTCGAGGAACGTGGCGAAGAACGTGACAATCGGCATCCAGTGCGTGCCGCGCGGGGCACCTGGCGGTCGCTTGTCGTCGGCGCAGAGCCAGTCGGGGCGATTCCAAAGCACTGGGGAGCCGAACTTGGGGATCGGATCGTCGCCGTTTTCGAGCAGGAGGTAGTTCACCTGCTTGCGCTGCGCTTGCGGGAGGTTCGTCCAGTCACGAATCGCACGCGGCAGGAAGGCACTACCGGGTCCAACCGGCGGTGCCTGCGAAACCGTGCGGTCACCCCACAACTGTTGGCGCCACACCGTGGCCGCCGGGGTACCCACCCACACGGCTGCATCAAGGCCGATGCCGGCAGGTCCGGTCATCCCTTGGCCGCGGAACATCTCTTGGCTGACCTGGGCACCAAGACTCTCGCCGAACAGGAAGAATTTCGGTCGCTTTTTGGCAGGCATGTCACGCAGTCGCGCGATGATGCCGTTCACCACGATGCGCGTCTGGTCGGTGGCGTAGGGCACCTTGGTCAGGGACAGGGCCGATGGCAACACCGAGTACTGGATGCACGCAGATGCGCAGTCACCACGGGTTAGGTATTCCAGGGTCTCACTGGCGACGTAGTTGACATATCCTGAGCCAGTTGGCGAGAAGAGCACGAACACCGATCGCTCGAGCGCATTCGTTCGGTCGATCTCACTCAGGAGTAACTCGGCGCGATCCAGCGGCGAGTCAGCTGCCTTTAGGGCACCGTAGACGCGGATCGGCTGCTTCGCCGGCTCGCCCATGACGTCTTGAATCAGATCCGGCGTCAACACCATCGAGAGCCAGCGGCGCGACTCACGCGATTGGTCCGCCCAGGAACTCAACGAGCCTGGGCCACCGGTCACCTCGGGAATTGCCGGTGGGATGGCGTGGGCAGGTTCGACTCCCTCACCACCGCGAGCCAGCAGGGTGCAAGCCAAGGTGACGGCACCCCAGCCGGCACCAGCCGTGATGGCCGCAGCGGTCAGGCGCCCAAGCATCTGATGGTCATCGGGATCACCACCGAGGGCACGCGCGGCAAGCCGAGCCGTGCCCGAGCTCATCGCGGATTCACCCTTGCCGAGTGCGACCAGCAACGCCGCAACGGCGACGCTGCTGGCAACCGACTTCGGCACATCCACCTTGCGATTCACGTCCTCATGCGGGGTGCCTTCCGGCGCATCCTGCGCGCCGGAGCGAGCCTTTCGCGGCTGCGTCAACGCCACTGCACCCGCAGCCGTACCGCAGGCTGCCAGCAGGGTTACCAAACCATTCCCACGTCGACTGGCCCCTAAGCCGAGGAGTTCACCACCGATACCGGCGGCTCCCCCGGCAACCAGGCCGATACCCGCAAGGCGACCAAGCGCATGCCGGGGTGTCTGGCGCTCTTGGGCCGGCAATGCACGCAGCAGCGCTGCGCCACCAGCGATCGTCGCGGCCTCCAGCGCCATTGCCACGACGGGATTGGTCGGTTGACTGTCCCGGGCTCCAGTGAGCTTTCGTGCCAGCGCGGTAACCACCGAGTGGTGTGTCGTTGCCCACCCATACCCGACCACTGCGCCAACCCCGCTGAGAATCGCCTGATCACGCGTTGCCCTGGAAAGCAGGCTCGGCTGATAGGAAAGGCCAGTGTTGAAAGCCCCCAGGAGCAGACCGGCTCGCGCGGACGGATCCATTGCACGTGTCATCGTTGTGCTCCCTGCTGCTCGATCCCGGGGACGTGAACCTCTGGTGAGGACGCCCATCCTGCCCTATGGATCAAGGAGACTCAGTGCCTGAGTCGACGCCTGCAGCGAGAGTTCGGTTGATCACCTGTCCGCCGGACTTCGCTCCGCCCAAGTCTGCTAGTGAGTACAGCGATTGGGGTGACATCGATCCACGGTCTGCCAATTCCGAGATGGAGCGTTGGCTGATCGTCTTCGACGATGCCGGGGACGACGTCGTAGTGGGGGACATGACGGCCATGCCGATCTGGTTCGGCCCGACGACGGGGTCCATGGCGATCAGCATTGGCATTGACGTGGTCCCGCAGCACCGAGGACAAGGTATCGGGACTCAGGCACAGCGCCTCCTTGCCGGGCTGTTACACGATCGCGGTATCACCCGCGTGCAAGCCTCCACCGACGTAACCAACATCCCTGAGCAGCGTGCCCTAGCAAAGGCCGGGTTCACCTTCGAGGGTGTCATGCGCGGAGCGCAGGTGCGGGCAAGTGGACGTCATGACCTGCAGGTGTGGTCCCACCTGCAGGGAGAGGGCTGGTCTGAGGGTTTCTATCCCGTGCACTAACGCCGCTGCCAGGCTCCCGGTTCCGCCAACAGGTTCTCCACCGCTGCGGGCAGCGTGCCGTGCGCAATCTCCGCCAGGGTCACGTGCTCCAAAACATCGCGAATCGCCGCACGTGCCGCAACCCAGACTTCGCGAAGGTGCTCGGCCGATCCGTTGTAGGCGAGGTCCTCTGGCCGACTGCCGCGAACTGCCGCCAAGGGCCCGTCTAATGCCCTGATGACGTCCGCAACGGTGATCTCGGTTGGCGGTCGATCAAGCCGATATCCACCGTCGGGACCCCGAGTTGCCGCAACCAAACCGGCAAGGCGCAACTGACGCAAGATTGCTTCAAGGAACTTAACCGGCACCTGTTGGGCACGCGCGATCGCATCACCTTTGACAACCGCAGTCGGGTTCTGCTCGTAACAGGCAACCAGTTCCAGCATTGCCCGCATGCCGTAGTCAGCCTTGGCGGACACATTCATGCGGGGACCTTCTCATGCTGAAGCAAGCCGACTGTTACTTCTTGACTTTGGTGTCTGTCCTCATGGTGCCAGCCTGAAATGCCGTCGACGGTGTGGGCGTGAAACTCGCCGTGACGGTCCAGGTACCCGTCTTGGCCTTCTTGGGCACCTTCCAGGTCGCCGAGACCACGCCACCGGAGACCGGTGCGTTGTTGGCGATCTTGTACAACTTGCTGCCCTTGGCGACCTGGATCGTCACCGTGCCTTGGACAGTGGTCGAGGTGAAGGTAACGCGGAAAGTGCCAGTCTTCTTGAGTTTGATCGATGATGGCGCGGTCAGTGACGCGACCACGTTATTGCCAACGCGAGCCTGATTACCCGGCAGCGGTGCCAGCGAGGCAACAGCGACCACGTTCGAGTACGCCGCCGTGCCTGCGCCACCTGAGTTCAGTGGTGTCACGGCCGCACGAACGTACTTGCCCGCATCGGTCGTAACCGGGGTATAGGTATTCGTCGTTGCACCGGCAATGCCCGTGCAGGACGTGGCTCCACTGTCGGCGCAAAGCTGCCAGGTGTAGGAGTAGGAACTCGGGGTGGGTGACCAGGCCCCGTTATCAACGGTTAGCGCGGTTCCGGCCTGCACCCCCGTGTTCGGAGTAATTGCGGGTGCCGTGGTCATCACCGGTACCTGACCGGTGATGACCTTGCCCGCCTTGTTCGACGATCCGAAGGTCACCCACATGTTGCCGTCAGGGCCCTGGGTGACGCTGATTGCACCAGCCGGGGTGAGCAGGTATTCACCCACGATGGCGCCGTCCTTGCTCATCTGACCGATGCGCGAACCACTGCTACCGCCGGTTGAGGTATTACCGGCTCCCACGTACCAGACCGTGTCAGCAGGTCCGGTGGCAATACCCAACGGCGCACGGGAGGAGTCGTAGTTGTTCGAACTCGGTAGTGCAATCTCAGAAAGGGTGTACGTCGTCGACGTAGCCGACGCAGTCACCACACGACCGAGTTTGTTCCCGAGGTTCTCCGTAAACCAGGCAGCACCGTTTGCGTAGGTGATGCCCTTCGGTGATGACGCCGCGGTGGGAATCGTGTTGGTCGCTTGGACCGAACCATCCGTCTTGATCACCAGGATCTGATTTGAGGTCACTGCGGTCACGTACAACACGTTGCTTCCAGACGGCCCTGAGGCAATGGCATAGGGGCCGGTCGCCGTGGGCAGGCTGTACTCCGACAGCGTGCCGGTCGTCGTGATGCGGCCAATCTTGCTGACAGAGTTCATCGTGAACCACAGGGCACCATCCGGCCCGACCGTGATCTCCTGCGGGCCCGCCGCAGTGGTGTTCAAGGCGTACTCCGTGATGACACCCTGCGGAGTGATCTTGGCGACCTTGTTGCCCGCATATTCCACGAACCAGAGGTTGCCGTCTGGTCCAGCGGTGATGCCCTTGGGCTGGGAGGCCAGGGTCGGAATCGCGTACCGGATCATTACACCGGCCGTCGTCATGCGATTGATGTTGTTGGCATCCGTCTCAGTGATCCACAGGTTGCCATCCGGACCGGCGGCGATGCCGTAGGGATTGGCACCCGTCGCGAGATCAAAGTAGGTGGCATCGCCAACCGCGGCATGAGCCGCTGGGGCGACACCGACCAAGGCGGTTCCCGCAAGCAGAGCGGTGACCGACAGCATTCCAAGTACCCGTGTGGCCATACGGCATTGTCACACATGTCACGTCTGTCACGCGGCCCCTCCCCGGCGCGTCGCCTGGCTACGCTGCCCATGTGCGCCGACTGATCGAGCTAACCCGCTACATCGCTGCCCTGCCAGCGCTCGGCGCCATCCTCGGATCGCTGGTTCTCATGGGGGTCGGCATCATCGAGGTCATCAAGGCCATCACCATCCTTATCCAGACCTGGGCGAACACCAAGGAGGTCGTGGTCGCGGTGTTGACGGCCATCGACACTCTGCTGCTGGCCACCGTCCTCATGGTCATCGGGTACGGCATCTACGAACTCTTCGTCGATGAGGGGCTCAACCTGCCGAGCTGGCTGGAGATCCGCTCCCTCGACGACCTCAAGAACAAACTCATCGGCGTCATCGTCGCCATCATCGGCGTGATCTTCCTCGGCATCTTGGTGGATGCCACGAATCCAGACGACGTACTTCAGGTGGGCATCGGCTGTGGAGCGGTACTCATCGGCCTGGCGGCTTTCACGCTAGCCACGCGCAGGAAATAGGCGCCCGGCAATTCCGCAGACCTACACCTGACATCAGGGTTTGGATTGAAAGGCATCCGCGAGACGAGCCATCGCACCGGTCAACTCGCTGGGCACGACCCAAACTTTGCTTGATTCCCCACGGGCAAGTTCCGGCAGGATCGCCAGGTACCGATCAGCTAGGGCCGCGGCGGACGGATCGGCGCTATGCAAGGCGTCATAGACCCTCGCCACTGCCATAGCCTCACCATCGGCGCGCAGGACGGCTGCCTTGGCGTCGGCCTCGGCCCGGACAATCGCTGACTGCGCCTCGCCCTCGGCTTCCAGTACGGCTGCCTGCTTGGCGCCCTCGGCAGTGAGGATGGCTGATGCCTTTTGCCCCTCGGCGGTAAGGATCGCCGCTCGACGCTCTCGCTCGGCCTTCAATTGCTTTTCCATCGACTCCTGCACGGATGCCGGTGGATCAATCGCCTTCAGCTCGACGCGATTTACGCGGATGCCCCACTTTCCGGTGGCTTCGTCCAGGACTCCGCGCAGCTGCCCATTGATGGCATCACGCGAAGTGAGCGTTGCCTCCAGATCCATGGACCCGATCACGTTGCGCAGCGTCGTTACCGTCAGCTGCTCAATACCCATCAGATAGTTGGCGATTTCATATGTTGCTGACTTCGGATCTGTCACCTGGAAGTAGACCACTGTGTCGATAGAGACAACAAGATTGTCTTCGGTGATCACCGGCTGTGGCGGAAATGTGACGACCTGTTCGCGCATATCAATTCGGTGACGAACCCGGTCGATAAACGGGATCAGCATGTTCAGTCCCGGGCTCAAGGTTCGGCGATATCGACCGAGGCGTTCCACGATCGCGGTGTTGGCCTGTCGCACGATGACCACCGTTCGACTCAGGAAGACAAAGACCACGAGAATCGCAATGACGATGATGCTCACTTGGAGCAGGACCTGGAACATTTGCCCTCCGTCTGGTGTCTGTGTTGAGTCTGATTGCGCGTGGTCTCGTTCGAATGTCCGGCTAGCGCTCATCGATTGGATGGACAAGCGCAGTAGCACCATCGATTCGAGTGACGATGAGCAGCGTGCCCGCAGGCACCGATTCGCTGGTTACATCTGGATCAAGTCGCGCAGTCCACTCCTCGCCGCGCAACCGCATACGCCCCTGGTCGACTGTCACCTCCGTGAGTGCCCTGCCTTGGGTCCCCGGAATCGCGTCAACACCGGTACGAGTGTGATGCCGTCGCATGTGACGTAGGGCCACTGGCCGGACAACCACCAGTCCCAGACCCCAGACAACCGCAGCGATGAGAACCTGGAACAGCACCGGAAGTCCAAGGGCAGCTCCCCCGGCTGCCGCGAGTGCCCCGACAGCCAGAAGTGCAAACGTCAGTTCGAGCGTGAACAGTTCGATAAGAACTGCGATAACCGCCGCACCCACCCATATCCAGGCCAGCGGTGCGTCCACCCCTCCAGTGTTGGCTATCTCATCCACTCGTGCAAGGCTGGAGCATGGGGCAGGAGTTGGAAACCAGTAGTCGCACCAGCGGGGCCAGACCCTGGCCGAATGCAAATGCCTGGTGCTACCTCATCATCGCCGCCGTTGGGCTAGTGGGCACGGCGTACTTCAACGTCCAGGGCGCCGTCAACCCGATCGGCGGCCCTGCCGCCATCGCCAGCACGCTCTTCGGCAACCCCTTGAGTGCTTCGCTGTCTATAGACCTGCTGGTTGCCGCATCTGCAGCATCAATATTCATGATTCTTGAAGGTAGGCGACTGGGCATGCGAATGCCCTGGCTTTACGTGGTGGCCTCCTTCCTTACGGCTATCGCCTTCACCTTTCCACTCTTCCTGGCTATTCGGGAGCGACACTTGATGGCGACTCAGTATCCGATCGCCACCTGAAGCAGCGGCACATCCAATGTCCCAGGGATTGCTAGACCTCATACACCCCAGTTGGCACCAGACACTTCACAACCAGGTCGACCGTGTGCGTGAAATAGGAACTCGTCTTCGCGAAGAGTCGGCAGCCGGTCGGCGCTGGTTTCCCGCTGGCGACTCGATACTGCGTGCCTTTCAGCAGCCACTTGAAGACGTTCGAGTCCTCATTGTCGGGCAGGATCCCTACCCCACGGCCGGGCACGCCATGGGGCTAGCGTTCAGCGTGCAACCGACAGTAAGGCCACTACCGCGTAGCCTGCAGAACATCGTCAAGGAACTTCGCGACGACGTTGGCGTTGCCGAGCCCGCTAGCGGCGACCTGAGCGCCTGGGCAAGTCAAGGAGTGCTGCTGCTGAATCGGGTGCTCACCGTGCAGGAGGGCCAACCTGGCAGTCACCGCAATTTTGGCTGGGAGTCCGTCACCGAGTCTGCAATCGCCGGATTGGTGGCTCGCGACGACGCTCCCCTGGTAGCCATCCTGTGGGGCCGCGATGCGCAGTCCCTACAACCGATGTTGCAGGACGTTCCCTGCATCGTCAGTGCGCACCCAAGCCCCATGTCTGCTGATCGAGGGTTCTTCGGATCTCGCCCGTTTTCTCGCGCCAACGAAGCCCTCGCCGACCTCGGCGGGGAAGAGGTGAACTGGGCCCTTTGAGCGGGCCCTTTGAGTAGGGCCTACGAACTTGCGGTGGAAGTCGACGGCATCGCGGCCAGGCGCGCTTGCACGACCTTGCGCATCCACACCTCAGCCACGAATGACATGAAGGGAACTGTTCCCGCGAGCAGCACCGCTAGGGTCCGCGCCACGCTCAGTCGTAGTCGAAAGACCAAATCAACGCTCACGATCAGGTAGATGAAGTAGAGCCAGCCATGGGCGGTCCACAGGTACCTGTACAAGGCAGGCTTTGCCTCCACGTTCGCGTAGTCCCAAAGGCCGTAACCCAGGACCAACCAAATGGTTAAGGCACCGAGCACTACGCCTGTTGCCCAGGCAAGAATTCGGTATCGGGTGAACGCTCGATGCAGACTAGACCGCGGGTCCCGTCCACGCGATTGCAGATCGTCCGTCACGATTCTCGAACCTCCTAGTTCAGTTCCGACGCGTAGGGCGGATCCGCGCCTGCGCGTGTGCAGGTGATAGCAGCGACCTTGATGCCGAATTCAGCTGCGGCGACCAGCGCAGCAAGATTCGCAACATCGTCACGCGCAAGACCACTGCGCGTCCAATGGGTCAGGAAGCCGCCACTGAAGGCATCGCCTGCTCCGACGGAATCCACCACTCTTACCTGCGGTACTGGCAGGCAGGCCTCGCCGGTCGGACTGATGACGTAGACCGACGATGGGCCACTGGTGAAGAGCACGGCAGCTTCACTTTGCTTACTCAGGTCTCGTGCTGCCTGGAGCGGATCGGAATTCGGATAGAGGAACATCAAATCGTCTCGGCTTACCTTCACGACATCAGCGCGCTTCAGGACCGCCTCAAAGGTGGACTGAAAAGCCGTCGTGGCACCCATGACAGCTGGACGACAGTTGGGATCGACGACAACCAGGCAGTCATCTCGCGCAGACTCAATAACAGCGCGCGTGGCATCGGCAAGGGGTAGGAAGACCAGACCGAGTGTTCCTGCATGAATTGCCGTGCTGTCCGAAGGCAGAGCAGCAAGTGCAGCATCTGGCCGAACCGCTGCAGCTGATGTTCCTTCGTACACAAACCTATAGGTCGCGGAGCCAGCTTCATCGAGTTCGGCTATGGCAAGGGTGGTCGGCTCAGGTACCGGAGCCAAAGCTAGGTGCACGCGATCTTCCGCAAGCTTGCGTTGGATGCGGCGTCCGAAGACATCCGTCGAGACCCCGCCAAGGAACGCTGCCGGAATACCCAGCCTGGCAAGTGTTCTGGTCGTGTTTAGTGGTGCGCCGCCGATGGCTGCGGTGCGAACCTCGCCGTCTGCTCCAACAATGATGTCGATGAGCGCTTCGCCGATCACCGTGATCATGCATGCACGCTAGCGTCTGCCTCTGTCGAGCGCTCGACTGCCTCACGCCAAACCCACACCCCCCACAGGGCAACGGCGAAGGCGGCAAAGATGAACCACTGCAGTGCGTAAAAGGCGTTCTGCAGCGGCAGGCTCACCTGCACGCCAGGGGTAACCGGTATCGGGACCGGGTCACCGACTTCAAGACTCGGCTGTTGCTCCTGCAGGATGACAATTCCCGGACGCAGCGGATTAGGCCAGCGCTGCGCGATGAGGTCTGCATTCATGGCGACCAGAACGCCCGGCCGCGGCACGGCATCGGCGTAGAACCGCTCGTAGGGCTGCAGCGCGCCGACAATCCTGACCTGGGATGCGGGCGTGTCCTGCGCAATGCGCTGCGCTGAAAACTCTGGTCCAACCCAACCCCGCAGGACCGCCTGGACTGAACCGTCAGAAAGTTCAACGGGCGTCAGAACCCAGATGCCCACCTGGTCGTCAAGCAGCCGAGGTTGGACGAGCTGCTGATACTCCGGCAGGTAGCGCCCCGAGAGAATCACTCGCCGCCCGACTTGATCGTTGGGCAGGTCAGCCATCGCAGTAGTGATCTCCTCGATTCGCTCAGGCACTAGCGATGCTGAGCGCTCAGCTGCGGCAAGATCCTGGGTTCGCTCCCATTGCCATCGCCCCATGAGCGCACAGACGACCGCAGCAAGGATCGCGACCAAACCTAAGGCAACCCATCGCCGCGAAAGGGCCGTGGCAATCAGCGCCCTAGTTGTCGGGCGCGCTTGCTTGATCCGACGACTTCTCGACACTCCCCGGCTCCACTGGCTTGGGTCCATCCGGCAGATCGGGATTGATTTTGCGCAGTTGCCTATTCATGGACCGCCAAAGAAAGAAGAGTGCAACGCCGAGCAAGATGATGAACAACCCGGCGATTGGCCCTGCACCATCAATGACCGCACTCAGATCCGGCTGATCAGGCTCCATGGGCCCACCCTCTCATGCTCTTTCGCCCGCAAGGATTCGCAAGCCTGCAAAGAGGTCATCCTCAACCTCACCTGGCATGACTGGTGCGTCAACCGACGGTGCGCAGTAGGCGAGTTCGAAATCTTCAGTTGGCCAGACCCGCTCCTGCAGTTCCTGAGGCACGCCGAACCATGAACTGTCCTCGCTGATCTGCGAGCGATGTGCCCGAAGAGCTGCGTCGCGCACGGGAAACCACGGCGCAGCATGGACCTGAGTGGTGACGCGGTTGCGCGGTTCATCCTCCCAATCACGGAGCCAGTCGTGATACGGGGATTCCAGATCGGCATCAATCATCGCTAGGTGAAGTGCCTCAACACGCGCCTTGGTGAACTGCTGGTTGTAGTACACCTTCAGCACCTGCCACGGGGGTCCGGCTTCCGGAAAGGCCACCGGATCCGCGGCTAGCTGCACGGCCGCCACCGAAACGCGATGGCATTGCACGTGATCGGGGTGTGGATAGCCACCGCGTTCGTCGTAGGTTGTCAGGACCTGCGGACGGAATCGGCGGATGAGCGCCACGAGCCCCGGCGTGAGGTCATCCAGCGGCAGCGCTGCGAAGCACCCGTCCGGCAGAGGCGGCAGCGGATCGCCCTGCGGGTAGCCAGAGTCTTCGAAGCCCAACCATTCGTGCCTAATACCGAGGATCCGGGCCGACTCCGCCATTTCACGACGACGAACCTCGGCCAGGCCATATTCCTGAACTTCGTCCTGCACGAGCTCATTGAGGACGTCCCCGCGCTCACCACCCGTGCACGTGACCACCATCACCTCAATGCCCTCCTGCACGTAACGTGCAGTCGTGGCTGCTCCCTTACTCGCTTCGTCATCGGGATGGGCATGCACCGCCATCAGGCGTAGCGGGGTTGAATCCGGCGAAGGCATGCCTGAGTCTCTCACTGTCCTACTCTGCACAGGTGCCAAGTCCGTTCCGACCTGAGCAACTCAGCGAAGCCATGCGCCAGCGATATGGCATGGATCGGCGTAGTTGGGCCGGAGCGGCATTGGGGACGGGGCTCGTGGTCGCGTTTGTGGCGGTACTCGCGTGGATCTGGTTGGGCCTAGGTACCGACCGCGTGGAAGCGCAGTTGCTGACCTGGGATGACAGCAAGCCGGGGCGAGTCACGATGGTGCTGAATGTGCGTAAGCCACCGGCTACCGAAGTAATCTGCGTGCTGCGAGCCCAGGATCGCACGCGGGTGGACGTTGGATACGCGGTCATTGACATTCCGGCCCAACCCTCGGACGTAACCGTGACATACGAACTGGCGGTACTGGCTCCGGCATTTCTCGCTGAAGTAATCGGGTGTTCCGCACAAAGTCAACCGCAGGTCCCCGCGCCGCAGTTTCCTCCCGGGGTTCCCGCGCCGAGCCAACCGTGGACCGAGCCGCCACAGTCCCTCGCGACCAGCCCCGAGTAAGCCGATTGAGCGTTACTCTGCACTCATGGCCGATGAAACGGTGACCTGGCTTACCCAGGACGCCTACGACCGACTCCTCGGGGAACTTGCCGAGCGCGAGGGTCCCCGTCGCATCGAAATCACCAAGCGCATTGAGGCTGCCCGCGAAGAGGGTGACCTGCGCGAGAACGGCGGGTACCACGCCGCCAAGGAAGAGCAGGGCAAGAACGAGGCTCGGATCCGGCAACTCAAGCACCTGCTGGACAACGCCCAAATCGGCGTCCCCGAGTCAGCCACCGACGAGGTGGCCCACGGCAAGGTGGTGACCGTGCGCTTCCCAGCCTTTAATGAAGAGGAGACCTTCCTGCTCGGCTCGCGCGAGGAGGCAGCCCATGCCTCGATCGAGGTCTACTCACCAACATCGCCGCTGGGTGCAGCAGTCCTGGGAAAGCACGTCGGAGATCGAGCCACGTACCAACTGGCCAACGGCAAGGACATGGATGTCGAAGTCATCCGTGTCGAACCGTACGCGCCTTAGCACCGCGTCTAGGCGGGACTTGGGATGAGACGAGCGATCATTACCGGTGGGGCCTCCGGCCTGGGTCTGGCGACAGCGCGCATGCTGCGCGATCGCGGAGATCAGGTCGTCGTCCTCGACATCGCCGCACCACCCGACGACTTGGCTTTCTGTCAAACCGATGTGGGTGACGATAACTCGGTACGTCAAGCCGTTCTGGATGCCGTGACGCAGATGGGCGGCCTCGACATTGTGGTGAATAGTGCGGCCATTTCCTCCGTCGGGGATGTCACGGCGAATACAGACGATCAATGGGCAACCACACTCAATGTCAACGTCACCGGTATCGCCCGCGTCTGTCGCGAGGCTGATCCCCATCTGCGCCAGGGGAAGGCGCCGGTCATCGTCAACATCGCCTCTGTCGCTAGCGTCACGGGCCTCGCGCAGCGCGTGCTCTACAGCGCGACGAAGGGTGCGGTTCTTGCCATGACGCTGGCTATGGCGACGGACTATCTGCCCACCGGCATCAGAGTCAACGCAGTTGCGCCAGGGACGGCTGACACTCCGTGGGTCGGGCGCCTGTTAGCAGCAGCCAGCGATCCGCAGCAAGCGCGCATCGCGCTTGAAGCGCGGCAACCTATTGGTCGGCTGATCACAGCTGAGGAAGTTGCCTTCGCCGTCGGCTATCTCACGGATGAACGTGCTGGATCAACCACGGGCACCGTGCTCATGGTTGACGGTGGGCTGCACTCGCTGCTGCCCCCGCGTTAACTGTCAGCGCGCAGTTGTGCGCCGATAGCGACGCACCGCGAGACTGCCGAAGATTGCGATGAGCAGGATGCACGCAAGCAGGGTGTAGATCTGTGGATGCTGCATCGGCCAGTTGTCCGGTATCGGACCCGTTGGATTTCCGAACAGCTCCCGGGTGGCCAAGACCAGTGTCGAAATGGGATTGAAAGACGCGAACACCTGGAGCCATCCCGGCATTGACGAGATCGGCACGAACGCATTCGAAAGGAAGGTCAGTGGGAAAAGCCAGACCAGACCAGCGGTGTTAGCGGTCTCCGGATTGGGCATGTACAGACCAATGAAGGCGCCCACCCAGGCCACGGTGTATGCAAAGAGCAATAAGAGTGCGTAAGCGCCGATGGCATTGAGTAGCCCATCGCTGATCCGCCATCCCACAAGGAATCCGGTAATGGTCAGGACGGTCAGCACCAGGATCTGCCGCACCGCGTCGGCAAAGGTTCTGCCAATCACAACTGCTGCGGGCGCCATCGGAAGTGCGCGAAAGCGGTCAATGAGGCCGCGGTGCATGTCCTCGGCCAGCCCAACGGTGCTGGATGCCGCTGCAAAGGCGACAGTTTGCCCAAAGATGCCCGGCATCAAGTACTGCCGATAGGCGTCAGGATTTGTATCCCCAGGAATCGGGATAGCTCCACCGAACACATAGGCGAACAGCAACACGAAGATGACGGGCTGCACGAGTGAGAAGAACAGCAGTTCCGGGATTCGCGTTGTCTGAATGAGATTGCGCCTGGCGACGACCATGCCGTCATGCAGCGACCAGCCGTACCACGGTCGTGCCCGCGGGATCGGTCGCACACCAAGGACTACTGATTGGCTCATGGCTAGCGCCTCCTCACGCGACGACCCGAGGTGGGTGCAGGACCACTATCACTTTCAGCACTATGCCCGGTCAACGACATGAAGACGTCATCCAAGGTAGGACGACGCAGCGTCAGATCCGCGATCTCTACGGAAGCGGCATCAAGTGCACGCACGGCCTCAACCAGCACAGTCGAGCCGCCACTTGCCGGCGCACTGATCCGCAGATCTTCCACGGAGGGGGTTCCGGCACCGACCGCAGCGATAGCTTGCACCGCGGCCTGGACCATGGAGGGTTCGGTAACAGTGACCTCGATGCGATCGCCACCGATCTGGTCCTTCAACTGATCCGCAGTGCCCTGGGCAATCACCCGACCGTGATCGATGACAACAATCTCCCGAGCGAGTTGGTCCGCCTCTTCCAGATACTGCGTGGTCAGCAGAACCGTGGTGCCCGAGGCAACTAGAGCCTTGATCACGCTCCACATGCCTTGACGGGAACGCGGATCCAAGCCTGTGGTGGGTTCGTCTAAGAACAAGATCTCGGGCCGAGCGATGAGACTGGCAGCCAGGTCCAAACGACGACGCATACCACCCGAGTAGGTACGCACAGGTCTATCGGCTGCATCAGTCAGGTCGAATTCGGCGAGCAACTCATCCGCCCGCTCTCGAACAAAGGATGGCTTCAGGTGATAGAGGTCACCGAACATACGCAGGTTCTCACGGCCAGTCAGGTACTCGTCCACTGCCGAGTACTGCCCAGTCAGACCGATCGTGCGCCGAACCTCGTCGGGCTGCTTCACCACGTCGAAACCAGCGACCAGCGCCCGACCCGCCGTGGGCTTCAGCAGCGTCGACAGAATTCGCACAATCGTGGTTTTGCCAGCCCCGTTTGGTCCTAGCAGTCCGACGACACTGCCCATCGGAACCACTAGGTCAACCCCATCTAGGGCCTTGACTGAGCCAAAATCTTTGACGAGCCCCTCGGTAGCGACTGCATTTTCACTAGACATAGCGCTGCGAAGTCTATGCACGATGTCTATGCACGCTCCAAGCGACCCTTTGTAGGCAGTCCTGGTGAACTGCCGAGCCGGGCTTGTGACGCGGCCTGCCTACCCGCCGCAGTAGCACTCCCGCGGTCTTTGCGGACCGCGCCCGAGTAGCCTCCCCAGGCGCCACGCGCTGTCGATGTTGCTCGGTGAAAATCCTGGACTTCAGTTTCCTTGGCACGCAGCACCAACGTTCCCGCAGACTTGCCGCCCGGCACGCGCGTCCAAGCCTGAGAACGGGCCTGATCCCGAGCTTGGGTGAGTCGCTCTTCAATGCGGGAAACGTAGGCGAGCAGGAAGCTCGCTTTGGCGGTCTGCGCTGTGTGTGGACGTACCGACCGACGGGTGCGACCGGCAACCCGCCGTGCCGCGACGTATTCCTCTTGCCGCCACTGGCCCGTCGCCACCCAATGCTGAGCGGCCTGCATCATCTGCACTGCTACCGAGGAAAAGACCGCTTCCACGACATCCAAGTCCTCCGGCATGCCGTACCCGATGACGAAGGTCGAGTCGCCTGCGATATCGACCTGCGAGTCATTCGCGTGCGCGATGACGACAAAGAGTGCGATCAGATGTCGGTTCGCCCGCTTGCCCTTTTCCCCGATCACGATCGTGCGCATCTGCGGGGTAACCCGAGCCTGCTGACGTTGTCCGTGGGCCCTGGCCACGGCCAGATCGATGCTCGCGGCAGTTGCCAGTGCCTGGGCCTTCATCAGGTAGGCGTCTGCCTCCGCAGCATTATCGGTGCGTTCGGCTTTGACGAGCAAAGCACTAATGCGCTCAATAGTCCGGCCACCCTGTTCACTCATGGCTCAACTCCTAGGCCAGCCCCGAGATAGCCCGCCCGAAGCGCAAACGCGGCTTCCGGTCCCAGGGCGTGATCTGCGAGAGTGACCAACTGCCCGCGGAACCCCTCGTCATGGTGGAGCGAACCCGAGGCCCTCTGATACCGCAGATGATGGGCAAGCTCGTGGAGGATGACCACCTCACGACAGGCCCACGCAACGCCTATAGGAATGGCGATGGCGGCGATCGGGCGCGGCTCGTAGTGCGCCCGAGTGACCCCTCGTCGGTGGCGAACCTGTACGGGAACGGACAGATCACCAGCGCACTGCGACAGCAGATCATCGACGTAGTGCTGAATGGCCGCTAGTTCCAAGAGGACTCGCTGCTTGGGCAGGTGCAGGTGCGAACCGAAAAAATCGAGATCACCACCGCGATCAAGGATCTGACCCCACTGGTCCTCGACCGCATAGACCGAAGACCGGTCGGAATCGCGCTGCGTCACAGTCGCCACGCTGCCTCGACTCCCTGCACTCCAGTGACTCCAATCCAAAAACACCCGGTTCGTCATGCTCAGTCACCTGCGAGGATAGATTGCAGTACCCCAACCTGGCAGGAGGAAGACCGTGTCCGCTACCCACGATGCCCACGATGCCCAGTACCGGATGAGGCGACTGTTCAACCCAACATCAGGCCGGTGCCTGGACATCGCGGTCGACCATGGCTTCTTCGGCGAAGGGGCCTTCCTTTCCGGGATTGAGGACCTGTCGTCCGCGGTGCAGACCCTCGTGGATGCAGCGCCCGATGCCATCCAACTCACCGTTGGCCAGGCACCGCTGCTGCAAACGCTCGGTGGTCGGGAGCGGCCCGCTCTCGTCATGCGCACCGATGTCGCCAATGTCTACGGTTCCCCGCTGCCCGACCACATGTTCAGCCTGATGACACCCAACCCAGCCCTGCGTGGTGTTCAGTTGGATGCTTCCTGCATCGTGGTGAACCTCTTCGACCTACCCGATCGCCCCGAAGTTCGCGAGGCTTGCCTGCGCAACGTTCTCATTGCGCGCGAGGACTGCGACCGCTACGGCATGCCCCTGATGGTTGAGCCCCTAGTGATGAAGGAGTCTGCCGCTGGCCCCTACACGGTCAACGGCGACGTCACGCGCATCGTTCCACTGGTTCGCCAGGCAGTGGAACTCGGCGCCGACATCATCAAGGCGGATCCAACTGACAATCCAGATGACTACGTGGACGTGGTGCGCACCGCCACCGGCGTTCCCGTGCTGGTGCGCGGGGGAGGAAAGGTCCCCGACGCCGAACTCTTGGAGCGCACTGCTGGAGTGCTGCGCAGTGGTGCACGAGGAATCGTCTACGGTCGAAACATCATCCAGCACCCGAAGCCCGCCGCCATGACACGCGCCCTCATGGCGATGCTTCACGACAACGCGACGCCTGCTCAGGCACTACAGATCATCGCGGATGCCTAACATGACGGGCCAGCAACCGGTACGTATCGGCGTCATCGGCGCCGGCATGATGGGCCGCGAACTTGCCATTGTCTGTGGCCGGTGGATGCAGCTCATCGATCACCCGGTACGCCCGGAAGTGGTGGCGGTTGCAGATCGCAACCCAGCGATGTTCGACTGGTTCAGGCAGATTCCGTCAGTGCGCACATTCACCGAAGACTGGCGTGTGCTGGTCGACGATCCGGACATCGACGTGCTCTACATCGCTGTGCCGCACAATCAACATGAAGAGCTCTATCTGGCCGCGATCGCGGCAGGCAAGGATTTTCTTGGTGAAAAGCCTTTCGGCATTGACCTTGCGGCTGCGAAGACAATTGTTGCGGCAATCGAAGCCAGCGATGTCTTCGTTCGCGTATCCAGTGAACTCCCATATTTCCCAGGTGCCCTGGCCTGCGCTCGTATCGCCGGGTCTGGCGCCCTGGGCGACATCATCGAAGTGCGCAGCGGCTTCTCACACTCCTCCGACATGGATCGCGCCAAGCCGATTAACTGGAAGCGCCAGCGAGAGTTCTGCGGTGCGATCGGTGTCATGGGAGACCTCGGCATGCACGTGGCCCATGTCCCACTACGTCTTGGCTGGCGACCGCGCACTGTCTATGCACTCTTGGACGACATCGTCACCCAACGCAGTGTTGCCGGGAACCCCGGAAGCATGGTGCCCTGCGATACCTATGACAACGCACTGCTGGCCTGCCGCGTACCGGACGCTACCCGTGATTTCGCCATGCTCTGGGAAACGCGGCGAATTGCGCCCGGGCAAACAAACACCTGGTGGTTTGAGGCCCTTGGGATGGATGGTGGCGTCCGTTTCTCCACTCGGACCCCGACGTACTACGAGCGCTTCGAACTCAAAGACAAAGCGCAGGTCTGGCAGCAGATCCAGCCAGGCAACGTGTCAGCATGGCCGGTGATCTCTGCGGCGATCTTCGAATTCGGATTTGCCGATGCCCTGCTGCAGATGTGGGCATGTTTTCTCGGCGAGCGTGCTGGTGCGCTCGGAGACAAGTTTGGTACCGCGACACCCCAGGAAGCACTCCAATCTCACCTCGTCTTCGACGCGGCCCTGAAGTCTGACGAGCAGAACGCAGTACTGCCCGCGATCCCCGTCACGTGAAGTTGGGGCCCAACGGGCAGCCCAAGCAGGGCAGGCAGGGCAAGCCGCGCGAACCGTGGATTAGCGACCTGCCTCGCGAAGTTCCCGTCCTCGTCGCTATTGCATTCTGTGTGGCGCTCGGGTTCGGCATCGTCGCTCCAGTTATTCCTGTCTTTGCTCGAACCTTCGACGTTTCTATCTTCGAAGCCAGCGCCGTCATCTCTGTCTTCGCCCTCATGAGATTTGTGACCGCCCCACTTGCCGGTCTCCTGGTCAATCGCGCCGGTGAGCGAATCATCTTGGCCACGGGCCTGGGGATCGTTGCCGCATCGAGTGCCGCGGCCGGCCTATCGCAAACGTTCATGCAGCTGCTGGCCTTCCGGGGTATCGGTGGCCTCGGGTCATCGATGTTCACGGTGTCTGCCATGGCCGTCTTGCTGCGCGTGGTTTCGTCCGATCAACGTGGCCGAGCATCAAGTCTGTATCAAGGTGGATTCCTGCTGGGTGGCGTGGCAGGGCCGGCCGTCGGCGGATTGGTCGTGGCCTGGTCAATCCGCGCACCGTTCTTCGTCTACGCAGCCACTTTGCTGATGGCCCTGCTGGTTACCGTCATCTTTCTCAGTCGCGCTCGACTCAACGAGCGCGAGGAGGCGGTCTCCGGGGCGGATGCAACGCGCTTGGAGGAACTCACCGCGGCACTGCGCAACGGTGCATACCGGGCGGCCTTAGGCGTGAATCTGGCAACCGGGTTCATCACATTCGGGTTGCGCAGCGCCATCGTTCCACTCTTCGTAGTCGAAGGACTCAGCCGAGGTGCGAGCTGGAGTGGGATCGGGTTCCTCGTAGCAGCGGCAGGGCAGGCGGTGCTCCTCCTGCCCGCCGGTCGCCTCGCCGACAACCAAGGGCGTCGACCCGCAATGTTGGCCGGCAGTGTCGCTCTCGTCGTGGGCGTGCTGGTGTTGACCTTGTCTGATCTCGCCAGCAACACCCTTGGACCGGCAACCCAGATCGGGCTCTTGCTCTTCCTGGTTTCCATGGCGGTGCAGGGCGTTTCGTCAGCTTTTCTGGGCTCAGCACCAGCGGCCGTCGTCGGTGACGTCATGGGAGGTAAACGCGGGGGCATTGTCATCGGAACATTCCAGATGACCGCAGACCTCGGCGTCATCATCGGACCGTTGCTCGCGGGTTGGTTGGTGGATCAGCTGGACTTCGACTGGGCGTTCGGCGCTGGCGTGATTCTCGCGCTGGTTGTCGTAATGTTGGTGTGGCGCATGCCAGAGACCCTCAAAACACAGCCGTCACTCGCGCAGCAACCCGTGACGTCCCAGCCCGAAAAGGACCGTGCTTGACCGACATGACGTTGCGACGCCAGATCAGCGTCGCAGTCACCGCGTCCGTCACCGCACTGGCCGTGGTGGCCGGGACCTTTGCAATTAGTGCCCTGGGTGGATCTACGTTGGGCGCTGCCTCGGCGGCCGAAACCCTGATTCCCGCCGTAGGCGCTAGGCCCACGTTCGGGGTAGCCGGTGGAACTCCCCAGGAGGGTCTGGTTACTGCCCAGGCACCAGCTGCCCCGACTGTCACTGGGTCGCTGGCCGACATCCGCAACGTCATCATCGTGTTGGCCGATGACCTCGACTGGACCACCTTCGACTCAGTACCGCGCCTAGCGGCCTTGAAAGATCAGGGCACCACCTTCGTCAACTACGTCGCAACCGATCCGGTTTGTTGCCCATCGCGCGCGTCACTATTGCGCGGACAGTACGTGCATAACCACAAGGTCATCTCGAACACCAAGGCAACCGAAGGCGGGTGGCCTACCTACTACGCCAATGGTGACGAGGCCGACAGTCTCCCGATTTGGTTGCAGGCCACCGGAGCCAGCACGGGGCTTTTCGGCAAGTACCTGAATGAGTATCCGGATGGGGCCCCCAGCAACGCCTACGTGCCGCCGGGTTGGACGCGCTGGGCATCACCCATCTCTGGGGAACCCAGTTACGCGGGCTACAACTACGTCTTGAATCGCAATGGGGTACTCAAGCGTTACGGGTCAGCACCGAAGGATTTTTTGAACGACGTTTTGACTGTTGACGCCGTAGATTTCGTCAAGACATCAACAGAGCCGTTCTTTCTGTTGTTTTCCACGTTCAATCCCCACCATCCGTTTCCGGTCGCAAAGCGGCACGCGAAGCTCTACTCCGATGCAGTGCTGCCGAAAAGTCCGGCATTCAACCGCTTCGGATACGACGAGCCAACCTGGATGCGTGCGTTCCCGGTGATGCGTCAACCACGGATTAATGCCCTCGAACGAATGTGGAAGAAGCGCCTACGATCGACCGAGTCGGTTGCGGATTCCGTTGACGCACTGATCGCCGCCCTAGACGCCAGCGGCCGACGCGGCGACACGCTCATCATGGTCACGTCAGATAACGGCTATCACCTAGGGATGCGACGCATGCCGCGTGGCAAGCGAACTCCCTACCGCGAGGACGCATTGCTACCGATGGTGCTCATCGGTCCGGGCATTCCCCAAGGCCTGACCATCGATGCGATGACATCTACCGTGGACATCGCGCCGACACTGTTGGAGTTGATGAAGGGAACGGCACCACCCTGGCTTGATGGGCGCAGTTGGATTCCACTGCTCACTGGCGAGAGTGGAAAACCCGAGAGCCCGCAACCCTGGCGAACAGGCGTGCTGACGGAGTCATTGAGCATCTCCGATCCCAATGACCCGGACTTCGAGCGATACCAACCGCCCCGTTTCAAGGCGCTGCGCACGAATCGATGGTTCTACGTTACCTACGAAAACGGCGAGGTTGAACTCTACGATCGAAGTTTTGACCCCTACGAGATGGTCAACCTGGCATCACGCGCCGACCCGGCACTGTTGCAGGCGCTGCAGGAGCAGACCCAGGCACTGGCCAGCTGCGCGGGGCCGACCTGTCGCGAGGCGGATTCACTCACTAGTGCTGGAAGCTGATCGAACCTCCGGGCCGAGTCGCACGTAGTAATTCAGTCGAGCGCCTTGGTCAGGTCGGCGATCAGGTCGTCGATCGATTCGATGCCGACCGACAGGCGCACCAGGTCAGCTGGCACCTCCAGTGGACTGCCTGCGGCAGAAGCGTGCGTCATTCGACCTGGGTGCTCGATCAGCGACTCCACGCCGCCGAGCGATTCACCGAGGGTGAAGACCTCGGTACGTCGGCAGACTTCCAGCGCCGCCTGCTCTCCTGCCTTCAGGCGGAAGGAGACCATGCCGCCAAAGTCGCGCATCTGCCGTTGGGCCGCCGCGTGACCGGGATGCTCCGGTAGCCCGGGATAGAGCACCGCGCTGACCGCCGGGTGATCGACGAGCATGGCCGCAACGGCGCGCGCATTCGCGCAGTGGCGATCCATCCGCACGCCAAGGGTTTTTATCCCCCGAAGCACGAGCCAGCAGTCCACCGGCCCGGGCACCGCTCCCATGGCGTTCTGGTGGAAACGAAGTCGCTCGGCCAACTGAGGATCCGTGACCACAAGTGCTCCGCCGATCACGTCGGAGTGGCCGCCCAGGTATTTCGTCGTGCTGTGCACGACCACGTCGGCACCGAGTTCAAGTGGCTGCTGCAGGTACGGTGAGGCAAAGGTGCTGTCGACAACCAAGAGGGCACCTGCTACGTGGGCAACCTCGGCAATGGCCGCGATGTCAGCGACGTTGAGCAGTGGGTTGGTCGGCGTTTCGATCCACACCAGTCGTGTGCGACCGGGAATGATCGCCGCCGCAATCGCCTGTGGATCCAGGACGGATGCGGGCGTGTGCTCAACACCCCAGGGCCCGGCGACTCGTGCCACCAGTCGGTAGGTGCCGCCGTATGCGTCGTTTGGAATCACGATGTGACTACCAGGGGCACAGGTGGTGCGAATCAGCGTGTCCTCAGCAGCCAAGCCGGAGGCAAACGCCAGCGCCGCAGCTGTGGTGCTGGACGGTGCATCCAGAGCCGCAAGGCATGTCTCCAGTGCGGTCCGCGTCGGGTTGCCGCTTCGGGAGTACTCGTAGCCACCCCGCAGTCCACCAACGCCATCCTGGGCATAGGTCGACACTTGATAAATCGGCGGCACAACGGCGCCTGTCAATGGATCCGGCTCCTGGCCGGCGTGAATCGCGCGTGTCTCAAACCCGGTCACCTGGCTAGCCTAGGTGCATGGCCCTGATGTCGAATCCCTTCCGCCGTAGCGTGCCAAGCGGGCTGGTTGCCCAGCAAGATGCTCTGCCAGGTCGCGGTCGCCCCGCCTATGCGATCCCCGATCGAAACGCGGTGCTGGCCGCACCCCTGTTAGGCCCTTGGCCGCAGGGCGTCGAAGAGATCTACCTCGGGATGGGGTGCTTCTGGGGAGCTGAGGAGTTGTATTGGTCGGTGCCGGGAGTGGTCGGCAGTTCAGTCGGCTACCTCGGCGGGTTCACCTCGTTCCCGACCTACGAGGAAGTCTGCACCGGACGCACCGGCCATGCCGAGGTGGTGTGTGTGGCCTACCGATCAGCACAGGTCAGCACGTTGGAGATCCTGCGTATCTTTTGGGAGCATCACGACCCAACCCAAGGCAACCGTCAGGGCAATGACATCGGCACGCAATATCGCAGTGCGATCTACACCACTAACGACGAGCAATTGGCTCTCGCGCTACGCACCCGTGAAGCATTCGAAGTCACGCTGCGCCAGGCCGGGCTGCCCACCATCACCACGCAGATCGAGCCCATAGGCGACCAGGTGTACTACCCGGCTGAGGACTACCACCAGCAGTACCTGCACAAGGTTCCGCACGGGTACCGGTGTCATGCCACGACCGGAATGCGGCTACCCGAACTGCTGGGCACCGCGCAGGAGTAGGCGGCACTTACGCCGAGAGGTATCCCAGGACGTCCTGACGGGTCACCACGCCGCAGGGGTTCCCTCCGTCAACAACCACGACAGCATCGGCATCCTGAAGTGCATCCATCGCCGCCTGCACGGGTTCGCCGGCACCCACCAGCGGAAGCGCAGGTGACATGTGCGCATCCACGCGGTCGGCCAGTTGCGCGCGACCCGTGAACAGTGCCTGCAACAGATCCCGTTCAATGACCGAACCAACGATCTCTGCCGTCTTGACCGGCGGTTCAGCACGGACCACCGGCATCTGCGAAATCCCAAACTCGCGAAGGATGGCAATCGCATCTCGGACGGTCTCAGTGGGGTGGGTATGCACCAGTTCCGGTAGGGCAGCGCTCTTGCCGCGCAACACCTCGCCCACTGTCCGGTCGGTCTCAGCGGCAAGGAAGCCGTACGACGCAAGCCACTCATCGTTGAAGACCTTGGAGAGGTAGCCGCGCCCACTATCCGGCAGGAGCACAACGATCACATCATCTGGACCGGCGGTCGCGGCCACCTCAATAGCCGCCACGGCCGCCATGCCACAGGAGCCCCCGACCAGCAGCCCCTCCTCTCGAGCCAATCTTCGCGTCATCGCGAAAGCGTCCCGATCCGACACCGCGATGATTTCGTCGCAGATCGTTCGGTCATAGGCCGTCGGCCAGAAGTCCTCGCCTACGCCCTCAACAAGGTACGGGCGGCCGGTACCTCCCGAATAGACCGAACCAACCGGATCTGCCCCAATGACACGCACTCGACCCCCGCTGACCTCCTTGAGGTACCGACCGGTGCCGCTGATGGTGCCGCCAGTACCAACGCCGGCCACGAAATGCGTGATGCGCCCATCCGTCTGCTCCCAAAGTTCCGGTCCCGTGGTCGCGTAGTGCGAGGCCGGGTTATGCGGATTGGAATACTGATCGGGCTTCCAACCGCCGGGCGTCTCACGCGCCAGACGATCAGACACTGAGTAGTAAGAGCGCGGGTCCTCTGGATCAACAGCGGTCGGACAGACCACAACTTCGGCGCCGTAAGCACGCAGCACGTTGCGCTTGTCCTCACTGACCTTGTCCGGGCAGACGAAGATGCAGTGGTAGCCACGCTGCTGGGCCACTAAGGCCAGCCCGACGCCAGTATTGCCGCTGGTCGGCTCCACGATCGTCCCACCGGGTTTGAGCTCACCGGATCGCTCAGCTTCGTCGATCATCCGGACAGCGATGCGATCCTTCACCGAGCCACCGGGATTGAGGTACTCAACCTTGGCCAGCACCATGGGCCCCGGGTCGGGGACCTGGGGCCTGGTCACACGTCGCAGTCGGACCAGTGGTGTTCCGCCGATCAGGTCGACGACGGATTCGGCGTAGGTGATCATGGACCTATTCTCGCCCTATGGCTGATGCCGTCGTGCAGCTTGCTCCGGGAATCTTCCGAATTCCAACCTTCGGGGATGCAATCAACTCTTTCGCCTTCCTCGAAGGTGACGGGTCGGTAACCCTGGTGGACTGTGGGGTCAAACGAGCACCGGTTCGAATCCAACGGGCGTTGGCCGCACTAGGCAAACACCCTCAGGATGTGCAGCACATCATCCTGACCCACGCACACTCCGACCATGCCGGTGGCGCGGCAGAGGTGGTCGCCTCCAGTGCCGCCGACGGCGTACTCGTACACGAGCTGGAAGCGGGCTTCATCCGCAGTGGTGAGCGTCCCCCACTGGATGCCAGCTCCGGCTCCGGTCGCATCTTCGGCCGGCTCAGCAAGGGTGGCTTCGCTGCGACGTCGGTGAGCGGCACCCTGCAGGACGGCCAGGTGATCGACTTGGCCGGCGGCCTGCAGGTTATTCACACCCCTGGGCACACACCCGGGCACATCTCACTACTGCACCAAACTTCAGGGGTACTCATTACCGGTGACTCGATTTTCAATATCGCTAGCCGGATGCGCTGGTCGTATGCAGCGTTCTGCACCAACGCAGCTCAGTCTCGCCAGACCGCGGAGAAGTTCGTCGACCTGCAATTCCAGACTGCGGCCTTCACCCATGGGCCGGAGATCCGCGATCGAGGTCGCACCGCAATCCGTGAATTCCTTGCACGTCAGAACCGTGAACACTGAACTCAACGAGTTCCAGATCGCCCTGGGCAGACTTGTTGATCGTCTCGGGAGACTGCCAGAGCGGCACTGGGTCGCGGGTTACGAAGTTGCGGCAGTAGCGGTTCAGCAATTGCGCAAACTCACCCTCGCGCTCGGCGACAGCGGCCCTGTGGAGGTGCCCCGGATCGCCGCGCGGGCCGCAGGTGCCCAGCTTGCCGTGATCGGTGCTGACTTCCTGGCGTGTGTCCAGCGTTGCCAGGACGAAGTCAAGGTCACTTCAGCAACGCAAAGGGCGCTGGTCGCGGTGAAATCCGCAACCAGCGCCCTTCCGTGAGGAGTACTAGTTCCTGGAGAAGATAGCCAGGAGACGCAGGAACTCCAGGTAGATCCACACCAGGGTGACGGTGAGGCCGAAGGCCATCCGCCACGATTCCCGCTCTGGGGCGCCCATGGCGATGCCCTGCTTGATTGCCTCGAAATCGAGCATCAAGAAGAACGCGGCGATCAGCACGCCGAAGACGCAGATCAGAATGCCGATGCCATCGACCCCGTAGAAGCCCCAGCCGCCTCCGACACCGAACATCGCGGCAACCAGTGACGCGATGCCGATAACGAGATAGGCGACACCGGCGACCAGCAGAATTGTCATGAACTTCTTGGTGACCTTGACGATTCCAGTGACATACAGAACCAGCATGACGCCGAGCGTCACCATGGTGGCCATCACCGCTTGTAGGACGATGCCCTGATAGTCCGAACCGAGGGCGTACTGGTTGTACCAATTGCTGATGGCACCCAGCAGGACGCCTTCGAAGACCGCGTAGAGCAGAACCAGCGCGGGAGAGACCTTCTTCTTCAGCGCATTGATGAACCCAAAGACCGTGGCGATGATGAGCGAGGGAAGCAGAATCCACGGCATCGTGTAGGCGAGGTTCCAACCCACGAAGGCGAAGACCACAACGACCGCAAAAACGATGAGTGTCTTGACGATGACATCGTTGAGCGTCAGACGCAGTCCGGCACCGGCCGTGATGGTTGCAAAGGTGTCATCGGTGGCCGTCGGTGGCTGACCACCTGGAGGGGTAAGGGTCTGCGTCGCCGGGGCGGTCCCTGCGGCCTGGGCATAGGCCCGCTTGCCCTCGTCGTAGGCAAACCCGCCCTTATCGGCTGGCTTCTCGTAGCGGCTAAGGATGGGGTTGTTTGATTGCATGTTTTCACGTTAACCGATCCGGCGAGATTCGCCAAGCGGATCCTCCGACGATCCTGACGTGCCCCTGGAGGGAGTCGAACCCTCACTGTGCCGGGTTTAAGCCGGGTGTCTCTGCCATTGGACTACAGGGGCTGCCGACACGATAGGTCCCGTGCCCGGGCCAGGACCGCATCAAGCATCGATTCGGTCAGCCGTCCGGTGAACGTATTCTGCTGGCTGGGGTGGTAACTGCCCAGCAATGCGAAATCTCGGTCAGCAAGCTGCGCCTGGGCCTGGGCTCCATGGCCGAAACGTGCGGCTGATACCTCGGCACCGGCCTGGCGGAGCATGCGAAGGCTCGCCGTCCAGGCCAGCCCCCCGAGGGCCACCACGACGCGAACCGTCGGGGCTACCAGCACCCATTCCCGCTGCAGCCAGGATGCACAGGTTGCGAACTCCTCAGCCGTCGGCTTGTTGCCGGGCGGCGCACAGTGCACCGCCGCGGTTATGCGCACACCCCGAAGGGCCTGACCATCGAAGCGATGCTGGGAGGTTGGCAATGCAGCTAGGCCAACGCGATGCAGGGATGCAAAGAGCCACTCACCGCTTCGATCCCCAGTGAACATCCGACCCGTGCGATTGGCTCCATGGGCACCGGGGGCTAAGCCGACGATAAGGATCGTTGGTGCATCCGAACCGAATCCCGGTACCGGCCCACCCCAGTACACCTCGTCGCGATATGCGGCACGACGTTCCTGCGCCACCTGCTGGCACCACTCAATGAGCCGCGGACAAGCCCGGCACTGGCAGATGGCCTCGTCGAGCTCAGCGAGCGTGTGCACGGAAGTGGATCTTCAAAGGCGGGGTCGCGCTGATGAGCCTCGGACGATGAGCGTCGTAGGAACCAGGATTGACTCCGGCGGCCGCGTGGGACCGTCAGCCAACTGCTCGAGCATCCATGTTGCGGCGATTCTGCCTAACTCCACGACCGGCTGAGCCACCGTGCTCAGTTCCAAGTATTCGGACATGTCATGCCCATCGATTCCAACCAAGGCCACGTCCTGACCGGGGGCAAGTCCATGACGCCGCAGGGCGCGCATCGCACCGAATGCCATCTCGTCGGACATGGCGAAAACAGCCGTGGGCGGCGTTTCAGACGCCAATAACTGCTCCATAGCCTGCTCACCGCCGTCGATCGTGAACTGGCCATGGGCCTCCAACTGAGGACCGACTTCCAGGGTGGCCGTTTGCATGGTCTCGAGGAATCCGGTGCGCCTGGCATAACTCGGTGTGGCAGGAGCGCCATCAGCACTGCCACTAATGAGACCAATCCGCTGATGTCCCTGGTCGATCAGGTGCCTGGTCGCCGTCACCGCAGCCTGGACGTCGTCGATCATGACACTGGGAGCACCCTCGCACCAGGTTCCGATCAGGGAAGTGGGCAGGCCAAGGTCGATAACACGCTGCAGCTGCGGGTCCTCCGGCGGCACTGAGATGGCCAGAACACCATCGACCCGACCACGAAGGCGCGCCGGTGAGATTGTGGCCGTCGCCGTACTCTGCAGGAGCAAATCGACCCCGGCGTCCTGGAGCACCGATTCGACCCCGGACAGCACCGTGGCAAAGAACCAGCGCGAGACGGCGGGCGTGATAACCGCAACACTGCCGGTCCGGCCACTGGCCAGTCTCGACGCACTAGGTGAGATGACGTAGTCCAGATGCGTGGCCACGTCGCGGACCCGCTGTCGGGTGACTTCGTCGACATTGGGCAGGCCACGCAGAGCGCGCGAAACCGTCGCCGTTGACACGCCGGCCGCCGCCGCAACATCGCGAATAGTGATGCCCACCAGACCTCCGCGAGCAGTCTAGGTGGGCAGCGAGGACCCAAGTTCTGTGACGATCCCGTCCAGAATGTCGGTCTCGGCGGCGATGACCGTATCGGCGTTCACGCCGCTCATGGCCTCGACCAGCACCCAGGCTCCGGCCGTGATGACGTCAACACGACCCGGATGCATGAAGGGCAGCGCGGCTCGCTGCGCCCTGGTCATGGCGGTCAGGGTCTCGGCCACTGCGACGGCCTGGCCCAGGGTGATGCTGGCACCGTGGATTCGTTCTTCATCGTAGGAATCAAGCCCCAAACTCATGGCGACCACCGTGGTTACGGTTCCCGCCACCCCGATAACCACCGGCTGTCGCGCCTGCGGTAGTCGCTCGACAACGGTGGGCATCAGTGCGCGAACATCTGCTCGGATCGCGTGAACCTGTTGGGCGGTTGCCGCATCACGGGATTCATGACCCAGATGTCGTTCTGCCAACCGGACGCACCCAACGTCGATGCTGACGCTGCCAAGGGCACCATCCACCGTGGTCACGAACTCCGTTGACCCACCTCCGATGTCCACTACAACCGGGTGAGTGGGCAGGACGGCTTCCGGCAGACCGTTCACCGCGCCGGAAAAGGAGAGGCGCGCCTCCTCAGCAGCGCTAATCACCTCGGGGTACACGCCGAGGCGAGCAAAGGCGCCATCGAGCAACGGACGTCGATCACGTACATCGCGACTGGCCGAGGTGGCCACAAAGCGCAGCCGCTGCACATTCGCGTCTCGCAACAGTTCTGCGTACTCATCGATGGCCAGCATGGTGCGCTGAATGGCCGCGGCGTTGAACGCCCCCGTGGCATCGACGCCTTCCCCGAGTCGAACGATGCGCATGAGGCGAAGTCGCGGCTGCGGTGGCTCATCAGGTGCAGCTTCGGCAATGAGCAACCGAATCGCGTTAGTTCCGCAGTCGATTGCTGCGACAGCGGTCATGACGGCTCCTGCGTAGCACTGCCCCACCGCTGCGCACAGGAATTGCCTATCCACCACGGGTCCAGCTGACTCAGCGTTGCATCACCGATCGGATTGATTCCTGCTCCGCACGCCAGTGACTGAGCCAGTAAGGCATGTAAGCACTTCACGCGGTCCGGCATGCCACCCGCGCTGATCTCCTCGATTTCGGCAGGCACCGCTGTCCCCAACTCCTCGGCTAGACGGCGCCGCTGCAGCAGATAGTGCTGATGGGCTGCGCGATAGGCCGCGCTGACCTGATCGTCGGCCAGACTCTGCTGGAGTTCGCGCATGAGACCGTCGCCCTCCAGACGCCCCACCGCGGCCGCAGCCGCCGGACAGGTCAGGTAGTAGGTCGTCGGGAAGGGCGTGCCATCAGGGAGCACCGGCTCGGTGACGATCACGTCGGGTGCGCCACAGTCGCAGCGGTGGGCAACCTCTGCGGCACCCCGGATCGAGCGACCAAGCTGCGCCTCGACGATGCGGCGATCAGTGGGTTGCATCAGTTCGATGCATCAGTTGCGGCCGACTCGTCCGCAGCTCGCCAACTCGCGAGGAAGCGGTCCAGCCAGGTCACCGGCGCACTGCCGACAACTCCGGGGGTGGTGCCGGTCTGCTGCTTGGCAAACTCCTCAGCGCCAACGAGCAGGTACGGAACCTCGCCGGGCATGGCCATATGCAGCCGACTGCGTGCCTGAGCCGCGATGAACGCCGGGTCCTGCCAGCGAGCCCGCTGCATGGTGAGTTCCGAAATGCGCGTCTGGGCAGCCGCCACTTCGCCCTGCAAGCGGGCGATGTCGCTGCGCTGAGCGAACCAGGTCCGTGCGGGCACCGCCAAGGTGACCACGAGCAGTACGCCGACTGCCGCGAGGACCAGGGCCCGACCGGTCAGTGAGCCGCGTGCAGCCACGGGACACCTCGGACACACATGCCCCAAGAATCCCACACATCACATTAGTCACTGGTAGCGACGCGCCCACCCGTCCAGCGCGGAAACGCCGATGCTCCGGCATAGCGGCCCGCTTCCGCGAGTTCCTCCTCGATACGCAGCAGTTGGTTGTACTTGGCCACGCGTTCGCTACGCGCCGGTGCTCCAGTCTTGATTTGACCGCAGTTGGTAGCCACCGCCAGATCAGCGATAGTCGTGTCCTCCGTCTCACCGGAACGATGACTCATCATGCAGCGATAACCATTGGTTTGCGCCAGGGTGACCGCATCGAGGGTTTCCGTCAAAGTCCCGATCTGATTGACCTTCACCAGCATGGCGTTCGCAACCCCTTCTTCAATGCCACGCCGCAGTCGCACCGGGTTGGTGACGAACAGATCGTCCCCGACAAGTTGCACCTTGTCCCCGATCGACTCGGTGATGTGCTGGTAGCCCGCCCAGTCATCCTCAGCCAGCGGATCCTCGATCGAGACCAGCGGGAAATCAGCAAGCAAAGATTCGTAGTAGCCCGTCATCCATTCCGCCGATCGAGCAGCGCCCTCGAATGTGTACGAACCGTCTGCATAGAACTCAGTCGATGCCACATCCAATGCCAGCGCAATGTCGGTGCCAAGGTGCAGTCCAGTGGACTGGATCGCCTGAACAATCAACTCCAAGGCTGCTCGATTGTTGGCCAAGTCAGGTGCGAAGCCACCCTCGTCGCCAAGTCCGGTGGCATAGCCCGCCTTCTTCAACACAGCCTTCAGTGCGTGATACACCTCAACACCTTGACGAAGGGCCTCGCTGAAGGTTGCAGCACCTATTGGCGCAATCATGAATTCCTGAACATCCACGCCGGTATCCGCGTGCGCACCCCCGTTCAGGATGTTCATCATGGGGACCGGCAGCAGATGCGCATTCGGACCGCCGAGGTAACGGAATAACGGTAAATCGGCTGAGATCGCAGCCGCCTTCGCTGTCGCCAAGGAAGCCCCGAGAATCGCATTGGCACCCAGGCGCTCTTTGTTCATGGTGCCGTCCAAATCGATCATCACCTGGTCGATGAGGCGCTGGTCGGCTGCGTCCATGCCGAGAATTGCCGGTGCGATCTCCTCTTCGACCGCATGAACAGCTTCCTGGACACCCTTGCCCCCGTAACGCGCTCCACCGTCGCGCCGCTCGGCGGCCTCGAAAGCACCGGTGGATGCACCTGAGGGAACCGCCGCTCGAGCGAGGGTGTCGTCATCCAGCAGCAACTCGACTTCGACGGTCGGGTTACCTCGCGAGTCCAGAATTTCGCGTGCGATCACAGCATCAATAGCAGCCATGGTGCGTAGCCTAGTCAACCACCCTGCTGATTGAAGTAGCGCAGGATGCCCGCCTCGAGCCATTGCGCGTAGGCGCGCTGGCCCTTCTCGTGCGACATCAATGTGGCATCTGCCTTGTTGCGCATGTTTCCCACTTCGACAATGACCGCCGGTACATCGCTGAAATTCAACGTGGACTGATTCGTCCAAACAAGAAGTTGGTCGTCGATGTAGGTCGAAGGAACGGCTCCCGATTTCGTCATTCCATGAATCATCGCGCGAGCCAACTTGCGACTGGGCTTGACGATGTCGTCAGTCCAACCCGGTATACGACCGGGTGCAATCACAAAGAACCCTCGCCCTTCAGATGGTGCACCGTCGGCGTGCACGCTCACCAGGATGTCAGCGTCGTGGTCGTTGGCAAAGGCCGCGCGATCCCAGGTACATGGGCCCCAGAGGTTCCGATCGTTGGCGGTGCGCGTCAAGTGGACTGTCGCGCCCTTGTCTCGCAGGGACTGTGCAAGCTTCTGCACCACTTCCCAGGTGAAGGTTGCCTCAGGGAAGCCTTGATTCGTTGATGCGCCCGTGGTGTTGCAACCCTTCTTCAAGGTGCCATTCCAGCGGGTGGCGTTGACTTCGTCGGCAAACTTCGGATTGCCATTGCCGAGTTGATGTCCAGGGTCCAGCACGATCACCTTGCCGGCGAGCGAATCATCTGCATGAACCGGGCTCACCGGCATCAGTGCAAGTGCGACTGCACCGATCAGGAGTCCTAAGACAACACGCGGCATCAAAGGACGCGCAGCATTCGCTGATTGCCGAGGGTGTTCGGCTTCACTCTCTCCAGGCCGAGGAACTCCGCAACACCCTCGTCGAATGATTGCAGCAGCTGCTCGTAGACACCCGGGTCAACCGGTGCCTCCGCGATCTCCTCGAACCCGTGACGTCCAAAAAAATCCGTTTCGAATGTCAGGCAAAACACCCGACGTACTCCCAGATCCCGAGCCCGATCCAACAGCACACTCAGCAACCGCGATCCGACGCCCAGACCGCGAAACTCGGGTAGAACGGCGACCGTGCGAACCTCCGCAAGGTCCTCCCACATTACGTGGATCGCGCCACATCCAATCACCGTGTCATCCTGGGATACGTCGACCGCGACGATGAATTCCTGCACATCTTCATAGAGCGTCACCGTGGCCTTGGAGAGCAATCGTCCCTCGGGTGCGTAAGCGTCAACCAGTGTTCGAATGGCCCGGATATCGGAGGTACGTGCCGGTCTGATGACCACGTCGGTTTCAGCCATCTCAGGACTCCGGTTTTACCAACGGAAACATGATCGTGTCGCGGATTCCCAGACCGGTCAGCGACATGAGCAGGCGATCGATGCCCATGCCAACGCCACCTGTCGGCGGCATGCCGTGTTCAAGTGCCCGGAGGAAGTCTTCGTCGAGGCGCATCGCCTCATCATCACCGCGTGCCCCTAGGGCAGCCTGTTCGATGAGCCGCTCACGCTGCACGATGGGGTCGGTGAGTTCCGAATAGCCGGTGGCCTGCTCGAAGCCAAGCAGGTAGAGATCCCACTTCTCCACCTTGCCCTGCTGATCACGGTGATCGCGAACCAACGGTGAAGTATCGACTGGGTAATCGAAAACGAAGGTCGGACGACCCTCGAATGTTTCGATGACTAATGCCTCGAAGAGCTCTTCAACCAATTTGCCGGCCACCCAGGTCGGCTTCACCGCTACCTGGAACTTCGCGCAGAGCCTCGTCAAGTCGGTCGGCGAAGTTTGCGGTGTGACTAGTTCGCCAACCGCATCACTGACTGCGGAGTACAGGCTTACCTCGGACCATTGCCCACCCAGGTCGAGGACCTGACCGTCGGCGTGAATCACCGTCGTACTTCCCGTGACTGCAATCGCAGCTTCCTGGATGATCTCGCGGGTGAGCCTGGCCATATCTCGATAGTCCGCGTACGCGTGATAGAACTCCAGCATCGCGAATTCGGGTGAATGTGATGAGTCTGAGCCTTCATTCCGGAAATTGCGATTGATCTCAAAGACCCGCTCTATGCCGCCCACCACAGCACGCTTGAGAAACAACTCCGGAGCAATCCGTAGGTACAACTCGATATCGAAGGCATTGGAAGTCGTGATGAAAGGTCGTGCCGTGGCTCCGCCATGCATCGTTTGCAGCATCGGCGTTTCGATCTCGAGAAACCCTCGCTTATCAAGGCTTCGACGCAGCGAGGCGACCGTCGTCACTCGGGTGCGGACCATCTCGCGGGCCTCTGGTCGCATGATGAGATCCAGGTAGCGCTGCCGAACCCGCGTTTGCTCATTGAGTTCCTTGTGAGCAACCGGTAAAGGACGAATTGCCTTAGCCGACATCACCCAGTCATCGGCAAGGATGGACAGTTCACCGCGCTTAGACGTGATGATCTCTCCGGTAACGAAAACGTGGTCACCGATGTCAACGAGATCCTTCCAACGCTCCAGAGACTCTTCACCGACCTGTTGTAACGAGAGCATGATCTGCAGCTGAGACCCATCCCCTGACTGAATGGTCGTGAAGCACAGTTTGCCGGTATTGCGCATAAAGAGGATGCGACCAGCAACCGCTGCCCGCTCCCCGGTCTGAGTATCGATCGGTAGCTGGGCATACGTCGCCCTGATGTCGGCAAGCTCGTGTGTCGGCACCAGTCCAACCGGGTAGGGCGGCAGTCCTGCGTCGAGCAAGCGTGCCCGCTTCGCCTGGCGTATCAGCATCTGTTCCGGCACGTCCTCGGTGGCCTCGTCCGTCAATCCACTCTCGACAGGGTCGGCGTCGGTCACGGGGCAAGGTTAGTGCGAATCGGACCTAGGCTGAGCCGGTGAGTATCGGGCAACCGTCTGCATTCCATACGGAGGACTTTCCCGTCGTTGAGCCAGTCCGTGGTGTGATTTTCGACCTGCACGCAACATTGGTCGACCAGGGCCACGCCGGGGAGTGGGTCGACCGTGCGTTGTCCAAGCAGCCCTACGCCCTACCTGAAGCCGAGCGCGCTGCCCTGGAGTTCTTCCTCGACCGCATTTGGGAGACAGCTCGTATCCAGGATCCGCAAAGCTCGCGTGATCTGTCCTTCACTGACCACCGGCGCGTGTTCCACGAACTGCTCGCTGCTGGACCGGCCGTGCCGGCAGAGTTCGCCGAGGCACTGTATGACGTGCTCCTGGATACCTGGCATGCCTACGCGGACACCGTGCCGACGCTGCGTGCACTCAAGGCCGCTGGCCTACGGATAGGTGTCCTGTCAAACATCGGCGTGCCGATCCGACCAGTCCTGGACCGCGAAGGAATTAGCGAGTGGATTGATGCCGTGGTGCTCTCCTATGAGGTCGGTGTGGTCAAGCCGGATCCGGGGATCTTCGATGCTGCACTGCTCGCTCTTGATCTCCCGGCGGCGCACACGCTCATGGTTGGCGACTCAGGCCGAGACGACACCGGGGGCATTGCTCTGGGGATCAGGACCCTGATCCTGCCGCGTACCAAGGGACCAATCCACGGATTGGCCGCGGTGACCAGGATGCTGTCGCTGCCTAGTTCGGCTGATTCCGCTCGAAGATGAGCCGTAGGCCGACCAGCGTGAGGTCAGGTTCGTGATTGGTGATCGTGCGAGATTCCGGCACGACGATAGGTGCCAGCCCCCCGGTCGCAATGACCGCAGTCACGGCACCAAGTTCGGCAACGATGCGGTCCACGAGTCCATCTACCTGTCCGGCGAATCCATAGAGCGCTCCCGACTGCAGCGCCTCGACGGTGTTCTTGCCGATAGCTGAACGTGGCTCGACCAGTTCCACCTTGCGCAGTTGCGCTGCCCGGTCCGCGAGGGCTTCAAGTGAAATCTCAATACCGGGAGCCAATGCGCCACCTAGGAACTCCCCTTTGGCGGACACCACATCAAGGTTCGTTGACGTACCGAAGTCGACCACGATGCAAGGGCCAGAGAACCCGTGAAATGCCGCCAGCGTGTTCACAATGCGGTCGGTGCCGACTTCCTTCGGGTTATCCGTGAGGATAGGCACTCCCGTCTTGATGCCGGGCTCAACAATGACCGTGGGTGTGGTCGGGTAGTAGCGATCTAGCATGACGCGCATCTCACGCAAGACAGCCGGCACCGTGCTGCACAGCGCGATGCCGTCAATCGCGCCATGACCCTCGAGCAGCCCGCGAAAGGTAAGCATCAGTTCATCGGCCGTGGTTCGAGCATCGGTCTTGATTCGCCAGGAGGCCGTCAGATCCTGCCCGGCGAACAGCCCCAACACGGTATTGGTGTTACCGACGTCAATGGTGAGCAGCATCTACCCCTCCTGAACGGCGAATTCAGCACGAACATCTGCTCCGATATCCAAGACCGGGGCCGAGTGCGTCAGCGCTCCGACGGCAAGGTAGTCCACCCCGGTCTCGGCAACGTCACGTGCATGTTCCAGGCTCAAGCCACCGGAAGACTCAAGGCGGGCACGGCCGGCATTGAGCGCGACAGCTGCATTCAGATCCTGGATCGTGAAGTTATCCAGCAGGACTAAGTCGGCGCCCGCTTGAAGGACATCATCCAGTTGGTCGAGCCGATCGACCTCCACCTCGATCGGCAGATCTGGAAAGACCTGGCGCACTCGCTCGAATGCAGCGACCACACCACCGGCTGCAAGCACATGGTTGTCCTTGATGAGTGCTGCATCCGACAACGACATGCGGTGGTTGGTTCCACCACCACAGCGAACGGCGTACTTCTCCAGGGTGCGCATCCCCGGCGTGGTTTTGCGGGTATCGCGAATCGTGGCTCCGGTACCGGCGATCGCATCGACCCACGATCGGGTAAGTGTGGCAACGCCGGACAGGTGGCCCAGCAGATTGAGTGCCGGTCGCTCGGCACGCAACAAATCATTGAGTCGACCGCGCGCAGTGAGGATCACGTCCCCGCCTAACACGCGCGATCCGTCGGCCTTGCGTATCTGTAGATCAACATCTGGATTCACCGCGGCGAACACTGCCGCGGCCACTGGAACACCAGCGACCACACCAGGTCTGCGGGCGGTCAGATCCATGACACCCTGCGCATTCGGGTCCAGGGTCGCTATCGATGTCACATCACCGCGCTCGTCAACATCCTCGGCCAAGGCTCGCTCAATGATCCAGTTCACGTCTTCACGTGGCAGACCAATCGCACGCAGAGCCTCAACCCAGGGTTGACTCATCAGGGTTCCTGACTCATGGCATCAACCGGTCGACGCTCAGTGATCGCCAACCCGTCGGCATCTACGCGGGTGACAAGGCGTACCCGCCAGTGTTCGTCGTCACGATCTGGAAAATCCTCTCGCCAGTGCGAGCCGCGCGTCTCTTCTCGAATCAACGCGTGCTGTGCAAGCACGCTGGCAATTGCGTACAAGTTTGATGTCTCCCAATCCTCCGTACAAGGCCGCCCCGGAGCCTGGTCAGGAAGATCGGCGAGCAGTGCGCGCACGCTCGACAGGGATGCTGCACTGCGCAGGACTCCCGCCCCCTCGTCCATACCCTGTTGCAGGGTGCGACGAACTGAGGTGCCCACCAGCGACCCAGGCGCCGCCCCGCTCATAGGCCCAACCACCGGCCGCACGTCTGGCAGCTCGCGGGAGAGGACCTGGCCGATGCGCTCCGCGAAGACCAGCCCTTCAAGCAGTGAATTCGAAGCCAGACGGTTGGCTCCATGGACACCAGTGCAGGCTGCCTCCCCGCAGGCGAACAGCCCAGGCACCGTTGAACGTCCCCAACTATCCGTCAATACGCCCCCGGATGCGTAGTGCTGCGCCGGCGCAACCGGGATCAAATCGGTAACCGGATCGATACCGCGAGTTCGACATGCCTCCAAGATCGTGGGAAATCTGCTGACCCAGGTATCCGCGCCGAGGGCACGGCCGTCCAACCACACATGGTCCGTGCCCTGCTCACGCATGCGACGCATGATCGCCTTTGCGACCACATCGCGAGGGGCTAAATCTGCAAGTTCATGCTGGCCGATCATGAACTGTTCACCGCGATCATCCACCAGGACGGCACCTTCGCCGCGTACTGCTTCGGAAACTAATGGCTGCTGCCCCGCTGCATGCGGTCCGAGCCACAACACCGTGGGATGGAACTGCACGAACTCCAAATCAGCGACTGCCGCACCGGCTCGAAGTGCCATAGCCATGCCGTCGCCAGTGGCGACGAAGGGGTTCGTCGTTTGACCGAAGACCTGCCCCAATCCACCTGTGGCCAGCACCACCACCGGCGCCAGCGCAGCACCGACTCCATCGCGCTGACCAGAACCGACGACATGCAAGGTGATGCCCTGTACAGCACCTTGCGCATCGCGGAGCAGATCCAGCGCCAGGGCATTCTCCAGCAGTTCGATCCCAGGATCGGCGCGCACTGCGCTCACCAAGGCCCGTGATATCTCGGCCCCGGTTGCATCACCGCCGGCATGGGCGATACGACTGCGGTGGTGACCGCCTTCGCGAGTCAGCGCAATACGACCCGAGTCATCGGTGTCGAAGTGCGCACCAAGGCCAATGAGTGCCCGCACCGCAATCGGCCCCTCAGTGACCAGAATGCGCACCGCTTCTTCGTCGCATAGTCCGACACCTGCCTCAAGGGTGTCGCGAAGGTGCTCCTCAGGGGAGTCGTCGTCGGCCAGTGCTGCCGCAATCCCACCCTGCGCCCACCGCGTGGAACCTTCGCTGACCTGGGCCTTCGTCACCAACAGCACGGTGCGACCGGCCGCACGTGCGTACCGAGCGGTCGTTAACCCTGCCACGCCAGACCCGATGACGATGACGTCTGCACGCGCAGTCCAACCCGGAGCACCTGCCATCAAGGTGGGTGCGATGCGAGCTGGTGCCATGCCAAAACTCATCATGTCAAGACTCATGAGGGATTACCTAGTTCGATGGCCACGTTGTCTAGCAGGCGGGTACTTCCCACCTTCGCAGCAAGCAGCAGTCGCGCTGGGCCGGTACTCGGTGCTGGTTGCAATGCGGTGCCGCGCAACTCGAGATAGTCCACGTCGACCGCCGGCTGCGTTCGCAGTGCCGCCTGGGCTGCTTCCAGACTCGCCTGCGCACCGCGATACTGAACCAACTGCGCGGCGTGGAGCGCCTGCGGGATTGCCCGGGCTACCTCTCGCTCTTGCCCACTGAGGTAGCGATTGCGACTACTCAAGGCGAGTCCATCACTTTCGCGAAGAGTTGGCACCGGTAGGACTTCCACATCGAAGCCAAGTTCGCGCACCATTGCGCGCACCAGGGTGAGTTGCTGATAGTCCTTTTCACCAAAGGGAGCGAAGCCGCACCTCGTGTGGTGCAGCAGGATGGCCACTACGGTGAGCACACCCGCAAAGTGCCCGGGGCGACTGGCACCTTCGAGTTCGTTCCCCAATGGTCCAGGTTGCACACGCACCTGCGCCGACTCACCCTCGCTCACAGTGCCGTAGATTTCCTCGACGTCGGGGGCGTAGACGAAGTTGGCACCAGCCGCCTCAGCGAGCTGGACATCCGCCTGGAGCGTACGCGGATATTTTGCGAAGTCCTCTCCCGCTGCGAACTGGAGCGGATTCACGAAGACTGTGACGATGACCTGACCAGTCGGCCCAACCGCCTGGCGAGCTCGTGCCATGAGAGCGGCGTGACCTTCGTGGAGCGCACCGAGGGTCATCACCGTAGCGATGGATGCGGATGGCCGATCACCCAGCGCCTCGCGCAGCACGGCACGTTCATGGATGAGTTGCATTTCAGGCACCACCCTCAGCGATGTCGCGGGCGAGAACGTCGAGCAATGATTCCGCGGCAGTGGGGGCCAGAAGCCCGGAGTCGACTGCTCGCAAAGCCGTGAGCCGAGCCATCGCCCGGTAGGCGTACGCCACTTCAAGTTGGGCGTCCGCGATTGTTTCAAGGTGGGTCGCCACAGTGGCCGCGTCACCCCGGGCAACCGGGCCGGTCAGCGCCTGGTCACCCATGCGCAGCGCGTTCTCGAGGCTGGCCTGAAGGAGCGGTTCGATGAGTCGACGGCCATCTGCCACCCCCGATTCACGCAGCAAATCAAGCGCCGCGTTCACCAGGGTCACCAGTCCATTGGCACCTAACGCCAAAGCTGCGTGGTAGCGAGCACGTGCCTGTTCGGGCACCCAGATGGGCTCGCCGCCCATTTCCACGACCAATGCCTCCGCCACGGAACGGAACCCTTCGGGTGCGGTAACTCCGAAGGGGCAGTCAGCAAGGCGCGCAAGGTCGATGCTGGTGCCGGTGAAGGTCATCACCGGATGAATGGCAAGTGGGATCGCGCCACGTTGGGCCACGGGCGCCAGCACCTCGATGCCATGGGCACCGGCCGGATGGCACCAGAACTGCCCGGCTCGCACCGAACCAGTCTCGGCAAGGCCGGTGACCAGTTCGGCGAGTACGTCGTCCGGTACCGCGAGGACCACCAACTCGGCTTCCTGAACTACCGTCAGCACATCGGTGATGGGAACACCCGGTAGGAGCGCTTGGGCACGTAACACCGACATCTGAGAGATGGCCGAAACCGCGACGACCTGATGGCCCGCACGAGCCAGCGCCGCACCGAAGACCGCACCAACACGGCCGGCACCGACCACGCCGACGCGCAGGCGTGGTGGGGCACCGGTCAACACGTTGAGAGCGTAGAGGTGGGTAGCGTCCCTGTCGTGCCGTCACCCGTCCGACCGGATCTGCCGACCGAACGACCGACTGATCTACCGACATGGGAACAGGCCTGGCAGGAGAGTGCATTCGGCCCAAACGGCTTCTACACCCGCCAGGCCCCCGAGGGGCACTTCCGTACCGCAGTTACGGCTGGACGGGCCATCGCTGACCTCGTCACCGACTACATCGGCGAGTTCCTCGAACATCACCGGCATGCCTGTATCGAAGATTTGGGAGCGGCATCAGGGCAACTGCTCCAGGACATCGCCAACTGGAGTGACGACCAGAAGCTGAGCCAGCGCATCAACCTTCGCGGCTTCGACCTTCGACCGCGTCCGGTAGGCCTTGATTCACGTATCGCGTGGGTCTGCGGCGATCTGCGCCAGACACTTGCCGGTCAGCCAGCAATCACGGGAATTGCCATTGCCCATGAACTTCTCGATGACTTACCCTGCCCGATCATCGAGGCGGACTGCGATGGGCGTGCGCGCGTGATCCTCGCCCAGGACCACCAGGCGTACCTGGGCCCACCCGTCGACTCGCCGGAGCGTGACGAGTTTCGCCAATGGGAATCCTGGGCTGCACAGTGGTGGCCGATCGAACGATCCTTCATGCGCTGCGAGATTGGCATGCCGCGCGAGCACCTGTGGCAGTTGATCGTTGATCACGTGGCTGTTGGCTGGGCGCTGGCCATCGACTACGGCCACGTCAAAGCTGAGCGAGTCGCAGGTACTTGGGACGCCGGCACCTGTATCGGATATCGCGATGGCCGCGCCGTTGCTCCACGCACGGACGGTCATGCCAACCTCACCGCACACGTGGCAATGGACGCTCTGCAGGCAAGTACCCCAAGTGGTGGGACGCTACGACGACTGCCGATGTCATCAAGTATGCCGCCGGGAATGTACCTGTTGGCGACGCGCCGGAGCTCACCGGTGAGCCCGTCATGACGGTGTGCGAGCACATTCGAGTCGGCGTAGGCGCAGCTCGGTATCTTGATGTCGACATCGCATTGGATCTTGGCGACCTGCATCCGACCGGGCATGCGGCACTCATGCTCGATCTCACGGTGCGCGATGGCATCATCACCACAGCTGACCCGATTGTTGGCTTCCTCCATCGAAGCGCTGAGAAACTGTTCGAGGCGCGCGACTATCGACAGATCCTGATGCTCGCGAACCGTCATGACTGGCTCTCGGCTTTCCACGGCGAACTCGGCGTGGCCCTGACCATCGAACAGGCACTCGGCATCACCCCGCCCGAACGTGCGACCTGGTCTCGGACACTGTTGGCCGAGTTCACTCGCATCACCGCAATGCTCCTACTCCTAGAACCGCTCACGCCACGCGTCCTACCCTGGCGCGAAACTTTCATCAGCATCCAGCAGCGTGCGACCGGTAACCGCGTCCACCCGATGATCACCCGAATCGGAGGACTTGCGCAGCCACTCGATCTCCAGTGGCTTGATGCCGCCGAGCAGGTACTCAATGACTTGCTGGCAGCCTGGCAGGACATCGCCAGCGAGGTCGAACAGCGCACCGCAAATCTGCGCGGGATCGGGCTGTTGAGTACCAGCGATGCGATCACCTTCGGTACCAGTGGCCCTGTTGGACGTGCCAGCGGGCTTGATCTCGACCTGCGTTGGCAACCTGGCTACCTGGCCTATCCCGAGCTACAGAGGACTGGAACGCATCTGGCAAACCATGAGCGTGAGTCTGCCGGCGATGCTCAGTCCCGCTACAGGCAATTACTCACCGAAGTGCGGTCGAGCATCGAGCTCGTCCGGCAGTGCCTGACCAGAGTGCGTGAACTCGGGGACGGACCGGTGGATGTCCCGCTGCCCAAAGTGGTGCGCGTGCCTGAAGGCTCCTGGTACTTCGCAATCGAAGGACCGCTCGGCATGCAGGGATATCTCCTAGTCAGCACGGCCGAACGCTCGCCATGGCGCCTGAAACTGCGTACCCCGTCCTTCAATCACGCACAGGCGCTGGTGCGCGCACTACCCGGAACACCGTTGGAGCGTCTCGCTGACGCACTGCGTTCGATGTTCCTAGTCGTCGGCGATATTGATCGATGAGGACCCCCGCTGAACCCTGACCGTTCAACCCCGACCGTTCAACCCAGACCGTTCAACACCATTACGACTTTTCGTGCGCCCGAATGTAGGTAGCGAACCGAGCGCGCAGCAAAGCTTCGGTTGTTGGATCGAATTCCGCATTGCCAAACAGCTCGCGTACCGCACGCACCGTTTCAATGAATGTGCCACCAACAGCGCCGAGGTCACCGCCTTCACCTTCGATTGCCACCATGCCTGGCATATGGGTGAACAGATCGGTGAAGAAACCCAGGTCTACTCGATGTTCGGCGATTGAGAAAGCGCGATGCTTCAACTCGTCGAAGGGGAGGTCCTCTAGGGGCTCTCCGGTCCCTGCTGCCTTATCGCTCACGGCCACCTCTCATCACTGATGTGCGGCGAGCCTACCCGGGCACTGGCAGCACCCGGCTCCTTGCGAGCCTGACCACCCGACGCCAACCCATCCTGGTCATTGCCGGGATCTTGAGGCAGCCGACAGATGCGCTCCAGCCAGACCGCGACCACGGCCAGCGCCAACGCGCCAGCGCAGGCGGTCAACGCGGCAAACAGTGTGTTCTGACCCGCAGGTGTATCGCGGGAGGTGACGATGGACAGCGCCCCCAAGCTAACTCCCGCATACAGACCACTAATCAGTGCACCTGTGCGCGAGGCAGCCATGGCAAGCGCAGCGGTTCTGGCCGCTACCAGTGGGGGCATCGGGCGAGCACCGGGACGCCGCAGCAGTCGGGGTCGACTCATGAGCGTCCAGATCGTCAATCCCGTGGCGAGGACCCACATAGTGATTCCCGCCAACCAGGGCACGGGCAGTGTCCTGCCGGACTGCCCCTGGATCACCGCCACCAGGCTCCATCCAAACGCTGCAGCTACCAAGCCGAGGATGAGGAGTACTCGGATTCGAGTCGGTTGCATCTCAGGCACTCACCCCGGAGAGCAGACTTTGGCTTGTTCTACGCACGCCCTGCTGGTCACCCAATGCGGCCAGGAGTGCGACAACCGGACCGGACCAACTGAGCCAACCTTGCGGATCAATCTGCGCCCAGGGCTCAAGGACGAATCGGCGTTGACCGGCGCGCGGATGCGGCACCCGACAGAACTCGGCGTCGCTGGTCACTGGTCCGTCGACGTCACTGACGTCAATCAGATCGAGGTCCAAGGTGCGCGGACCCATGGATTCGGTACGTGCTCGCCCGAACGAAGCCTCGATCACATGCAACTGCCTCAACAGGCTTGCCGGATCCCAGTCCGCCTGCACGATGAGGATCGCGTTGCAGTAGTCAGGCTGGGGAATATCGCTTATCGGTGCGGTGTCGTAAATACTCGAAGCCGCTACCAGTCGCACCCGTGGCAGCGCGAGGATCGCCTGAGCCGCCTCCTGCAGCGCGTGTGCGGCATCGCCCAGATTGGCACCGAGCCCAATTACTGCACGGATGCGACGCCGCATAACCGCGACCGCTACGTCACTGACCGGCACTGGCAGTGGCGCGTGAGGTTTGTGAACAGTCACGTGCACGGCCGAAGCGCCGGCATCGAGGATGCTGGCTGCAATCCGTTCGGCAAGGGTCTCAATCAGTTGAAGTGGCGGGCCGGTGATCAGCGCATGTGTGCGGTCAAGGAGGTCTCGATAATCGAGCGTGGCCGCAATGTCATCGTTGACCGCGCTCTCCCCGACTTTTGGCGTCGCAATCTCAAGGTCGACCACGAACTCCTGACCGTCGCGACGCTCGAAGTCCAAAACACCGTGGTAGCCGAACCCGGTGATACCCATGATGCGGATTGCATCAAGCATCAGTGCACTCCCTGCCTGCTTGCCAAGACGACAGAATCTTGCGCGCATCACAACTATCGACCACGTTATGCACTCGCACACCCCAGGCGCCATGGACCGTGGCCAACAGGGAGATCAGTGCAGTTGCCGTGTCCCGACCGTCTACCGGGCGAGGTGTGTCGTCGGCGGATCGCAGCAACGATCCCAGGAAGCGCTTTCTCGAGGCACCCACCAGCACGGGGAAGCCTAGAGCGCGCAGCTGTGGCAGCCCGGCGAGTAGCGCCCAGTTTTCATCCGGGCCTTTGGCGAACCCCAAACCGGGATCAACGATGATCCGCGTGGCGGCGATGCCGGCGTCGAGCGCTCTCTCGGCCTGTGTTTGAAGCTCCGTGCACACCTCGCTGACGCAGTCTTGGTAGGACGATGCATGGGTCATCTGGTCACCTGCTCGACGCCAATGCGTGACCACGTATGGCACCCCGAGCGCCGCCACGGTCGTGTGCATCTGCGGATCAGCCAATCCGCCGCTGACGTCGTTCACCAGCGAGGCACCCACTTCAACAGCAGCCCGGGCAACATCGGCCCGCATCGTGTCGATACTCACCACGGCACCGATACGCGCTAAAGCACTGACCACACCTACGACCCGGGCGATTTCCTCATCCGTGTCGATTCGAATTGCTCCCGGCCTGGTCGACTCGCCGCCAACATCGATGATGTCGGCGCCCAGAGCGCGCATCGAGCGGCCATGTCGCACCGCGGCTTCCTGAGTGTCAAAGCGACCACCGTCGGAAAACGAGTCGGGGGTCACATTGAGGACGCCCATCACCACCGGTGCACTTCGACGTCCGGCCATGAGATCGGTGATGGTCATGGCGGCGACTCAACGATCGAGAATGAGCGACATCGCTTCAGCGCGGGTGGCCGCATCGCGCAGGCTTCCCCGAACCGCGCTGGTGACGGTGCGCGCACCCGGCTTGCGTACACCGCGAACCGACATACACAGATGCTCCGCCGAAATCACCACGATGGTGCCCCGCGGTTGCAAGATCCGAACCATGGCATCGGCAACCTGCGAGGTCAGGCGCTCCTGAACTTGCGGACGTCGAGCGAACACATCGACGAGGCGCGCCAACTTCGACAGGCCGGTGATGCGTCCATTCTCATTGGGGATGTATCCGACGTGGGCGACTCCGTGAAAAGGCAGCAAATGGTGTTCACACATGCTCACCATGTCGATGTCCCGCACGATGACGAGTTCCTCGTGCCCAGCATCGAAGGTCGTGGTGAGGGCCTCCTCTGGGGACATGCGTAAGCCAGCAAACATCTCCGCATAGGCACGAGCCACCCGTGCCGGAGTGTCCCGCAGCCCCTCGCGATCCGGGTCTTCCCCGACAGCCACCAGTAGCTGGCGGACGGCCGCCTCGGCCGATGCGATATCGATGCCGCCCGGTTCGGACGGAATCGGGACCTCCCCGGACACCTTCGCCTAGACGTTCTCGGCCGGTTCGGGATGGAACCCGTTGGGTGAACTGCCATTCGTAGAACTTGACCCGTTGCTTCCGGCCGCACTGACGGGTACCGGAATCGGACCACGCTCATCGGGTCGCCGACGCGAGGAGCCGGTCCACGCAGGCCGTGGTTCACGCAACTGCAGCGAAGCAAACACCTCTTCGATCTGAGCCTTGTCCAAAGTCTCCTTTTCGAGAAGCGCAAGGACTAGGGCATCAAGCACATCCCGATTGGCAACCAGGATTTCGTAGGCCTCCTGGTGTGCGGCTTCGATAAAGGCGCGTACTTCTTCGTCGATTGCTCCGGCGACTTCCTCGGAGTAATCGCGCACATGGCCCATGTCGCGACCGAGGAACACCTCACCCTGCTCCTTGCCGTAGCGAATCGCCCCGAGCCGCTCGGTCATGCCGTACTGCATGACCATGGCACGAGCCAGTGCCGTGGCTTTCTCAATGTCGTTGGAGGCGCCTGTGGTCGGGTCGTGGAAGATCAATTCCTCGGCCGCACGTCCACCGAGCATGTAGGCCAGTTGGTTCAACATCTGCGAGCGCGGCATCGAATAGCGCTCTTGGTCAGGCAGCACCATCGTGTACCCCAACGCTCGCCCACGTGGCAGGATCGTGATCTTGTGCACCGGATCATTGCCGGGGAGCGCCGCAGCAACAAGCGCGTGCCCGGCTTCGTGATACGCGGTGATGGACTTTTCCTTGTCATCCATGACGCGCGTGCGCTTCTGCGGACCAGCAATGACGCGATCGATGGCTTCATCCAGTGCCGCGTTGTCGATCAGGGTGCCCCCCGTTCGTGCAGTGAGGAGCGCGGCTTCATTCAGCACATTGGCGAGGTCAGCTCCGGTGAAACCCGGGGTTCTGCGCGCCACCGCCATGAGATCGACGTCGGTCGCCAGCGGTTTTCCTTGCGCATGCACCTGCAGAATCGCCTCACGACCTGAGAGGTCTGGGCGCTCCACCGCGATCTGACGATCGAAACGCCCGGGTCGCAGCAGGGCAGGGTCAAGGATGTCGGGACGGTTAGTTGCGGCAATGAGAATGACGCCGCCACTTACGTCGAAGCCGTCCATCTCCACGAGCATCTGATTGAGCGTCTGCTCACGCTCGTCGTGACCACCGCCAAGGCCGGCACCGCGATGGCGCCCGACTGCATCGATCTCATCGACGAAGATGATTGCCGGAGCATTCGCCTTCGCCTGTTCGAACAGGTCACGCACGCGGCTGGCGCCCACACCGACGAACATCTCCACGAAGTCCGAGCCCGAAATCGAGAAGAACGGCACACCCGCCTCACCGGCCACCGCTCGAGCCAACAACGTCTTGCCGGTCCCGGGCGGCCCGTAGAGCAGAACACCCTTCGGAATCTTGGCACCGACAGCCTGGAAGCGTGCCGGATCAGCCAGGAACTCCTTGATCTCCTGCAATTCCTCGACAGCCTCGTCCGCACCGGCCACGTCCGCGAATGTCGTCTGTGGCATGTCCTTCGTGATGACCTTCGCCTTGGACTTGCCGAAGTTCATAATCCGCGAGCCACCGCCTTGCATCTGACTCATGAAGAAGAACAGCAGCAGCACCACGATGGCGATCGGCAGTAACGAGATGAGCAGGGTGACCAGGAAGTTCTCCGAAGGGACCACGACGTTGTAGCCACCGGGCAACTGGCCGGCATCCACCTTGGTCTGGAGTAACTCCTGCAGGGTCAGACCCTGGCCCTGGATGTACGAACTGCGAACCTTCGCACCGTCCTTGAGCGTCAACTCGAGCACCTGATCACGATCGGTGATGGTCGCGGTATCGACTTTGTTGGCGCGAATATCGCTCACGGCCTGGCTGGTATCAACCTGCTCGGGAGCACCCATCCCTGACAACAGGCTCGATCCGACCATCACCAAGGCAACGGCGAAGACAATCCACAGGATGGGTCCGCGAACCAGCCGTCTGACATCCACCCCGTCAAGGTACTACGGCAGGACGCCTGGTACCTCCGGCAATCCGGTGCTGGGGACCTTCGGCGCTGCGCCGTGAGCGAAGCGTGCTCACCCTCCGTAGACATGCGGGGCGAGCGTTCCCACGCAGCGCAGGTTGCGGTACTGCTGAGCGAAGTCGAGTCCGTACCCGACCACGAACTCATTTGGGATGTCGAACCCCACGTATTTGGGGTGCACTTCGACCTTAATGGCATCCGGCTTTCGCAGCAGTGTGAGCAACTCCACGGATGCCGGGCCCCGGGAGCTGAGATTTCGCAGCAACCAGGAGAGCGTCAGGCCAGAGTCCAGAACGTCCTCGCAGAGCAGCACATTTCGACCTGCGATGTCGCCATCTAAGTCCTTGAGAATCCGCAGCACACCACTTGACTTCGTCCCGGAGCCATAGGACGAGATCGCCATCCAGTCCATGTCGATGGATCGGGTGAAGGCCCGCGACAGGTCCGCCATCACCATGACGGCCCCCTTGAGTACACCCACTAGTAGCAGGTCTCGTCCCGCGTAGTCAGCCTCCACCTGGGCCGCCATCTCGGCCAGCCGTCCGAGGATCTGCTCCTCTGAGAGCAGTACGTGGTCCAAGTCGGATCCGAGGTCACTGGCGTCCATGGATGCGCAGCCTTCCATAGTCGCGCCAGGCCCGTACTCGCCCAGGCAGAGCGATCTCCCCTTGGCCATGCCAATGCGTCACCAGACGCTCTACGTCGTCGATATGCGCACGATCCAGGTCAGTGGCTGGGCAACCAGCCGCTAGGCAACTCGCCCGAATGATGCGCGTGCGAAGTGCCCGGGGAATTGCTAGCAGCCCTTCGATCGACAGGGCGCTGTCCTGCGGCTGGTCACCTTGCGTGGTCGTCACATTGCTGGCAATCCACGCGCTCGCCTGCTCATCGAGCGCATCTGCGTCATCACGCAGCAACGCTGCGGAGCGCGCCAAGCCTGGGATGACACCCGGTCCGAGTGCCTGCACAAGGTCGGCCAGCACTGCGCGCACTCGAACTCGAGCAAAGCGCGAGTCGTCGTTGTGCGGATCACGCCAGGGCTCCAGTTTGAGCGGCGCCAATGCCTGCCGGCATCCTTCATGGACTACGGCGCGCGGTAGATCAAGAAAGGGCCGTCGATAAATGCCCTGCTGCGACGCCATCGCAGCTAACGACCGCGCGCCCGATCCACGCGCCAGGCGCAGCAGGACAGTCTCGGCTTGATCGTCCATTGTGTGCGCGAGAAGGACCACGCGCGAACCGTTCTGTTCCGCGCAAGCACGCAGAGCCGAGTATCGCGCAGTTCGCGCTGCTGCTTCAGGTCCACCATCCGCAGTAACCGACACAGTGATCACTTCGGCGCGATCAAGGCCGAGGAGCCGACAGGCCGAGGCAGCCTGCGCGGCCACCTGATCCGAGCCAGCTTGCAGTCGGTGATCAATGATGACCGCTACGCCGATCAGATTTCGTTCACGTGTGACCTGAGCAGTGGCCGCAGCCAGCGCGAGTGAATCTGGACCGCCCGAGCAGGCCACCAAAACGTGGTCACCGGCTGCCAGATCACTGAGGCAATCCAGGACTGCCGAACGCAAGCGCGGGTGGACCGGTCGGCCAGACACGTTCACACCAGAACGGGATGTACCCGACGTACCCACGCTGCCGGATCACCGATCTCGGCCGCTGTTGGCAGGTTGCTGCGCGAGGACCAGACGGCATTGAGTCCGGCCACGCCCACCTGCGACTGAACCTGGCGGACGAATGCGGCACCTTCTCGATACTGACGCAGTTTGAGATCCATACCTAGGACGCGACGGATGATCGCGTTCAATCCAACTGCATGATCGCGGCGAGCTTCGAATCGCTGACGAATTGTTGCCAGGCTCGGGATGACTGTTGGACCCACGGCATCCATGACAACGTCAGCGTGACCTTCAAGCAGTGACATGACCGCGGTCATGCTGCCGAAAGCCTGACGCTGCGCTGGTGCCTGCACCTGTTCCAGCCAGGATCCTTGGCGTGATCGCACACCGCTGGCCAGGCGGCGCACCACGGTGAGTGCGTCCTCGTCACCAGCGTCGAGGAAGATCTTGAGCTGTTCAAGCAGGTACTGCGTCAACCAGGGTGCGGCAGCGAACTGCAAACGATGGGCCTCTTCATGCAGGCATACCCAGAGGCGGAAGTCGCGCTCCGGTACGCCCAGCTGCCGTTCGACGTTGACGATCGTGGGCGCCAGCAGCAATAACTGACCAGGCTGCTGACCCCGGGCGAACACTTCGAACTGACCCAGGACACGGGTTGAAAGCCAGGCTAACGCCGCACCAATCTGGACAGCTGCAGCTCCCGAGCTCACTGCCGGCAGGATCGACGCCATTGATGACTGTGTCAGCAGCGGGCCGACACCGTCCCGCAATCCAGCGATGTTCGCCTGGATCCACCGGGGACGGTCCACCACCACCGCGGCCGGGCCACCCGGCACCTGAAGTTCGGTGACTCCCGCCACCAACTCCACCGCTTCGGCGGCCAATTCACGCAACATCGATACGGTCGCGAAGGTGCTGTCTCGATCGAGCTCGGGGCCCTTCGGCGCGAAGCGAATACCGATCGACTGGGCGAGATTCCAGTCGATCACCTGTCGCGTCATTCGCCACCCATCATGCTCAAGCCTTCATCGCGCAGTACCGGTGGCTTCCGCTGCGGGCGGTCGGCAGGCCACCGCAACCAGTCCAGCGCCACAGACCCAATCGCCAATCCCATGCGGCACCAGCACGACATCACCGCGGCGCACATCAATGGCATCGTCGCGCGAGGTCAGTGATCCGTGTCCCTCAAGAACCAGCACGATTGCGAAGCCGGCATCCACCGCCACCGGCTCGATCTGCGCGTTGAGGCGTTGGGCGCGGAAGTAGGGATCAGCCTGCGCGGGAAAGACCGAATGCAGGCCTGAACCCTGCAGTTGTTCTGCTGGCACCACGAGGCGATCGAGGTCACTGTCCGAAACTGCGGCAAGGTCGACGGCCTGCAGTGCGATGTCGAAGCCAAGGTCTAGGTGGCCGTCCTTTTCCCCATCGACGGCGAAGTCCGCCCATTCCAGCAGAATCGACAGGTCGGTGGGTTCCTGCAGTTCGAGGACGAACACACCGTCCTGCACGGTATGTGGCAGGCCGGCAGGAACCAGCATGGCGTCACCAGGCTTCACCTCGCGAGTGCGCAGTGCAGCAAGCAGCGCAGCACTATCGCGGTTGCCAACCCAGGTTCGTACCTGCTCCAGACTCATTTGCTCTGCGAATCCGACGCCAACACGTGCGCCCGGGGGTGCATCCAGCACGTACCAAGCTTCCGTCTTGCCATGTGCCAGCCCGAGGTGCTCTTTGGCAAAAGCGCGATTGGGGTGCAGATGCACCGGCAAGCGCTGACCGAGATCTAGGAGCTTGACGAGAACCTCGACGCTGCTGCCGTACCGCTCGATGTGCGCCGACCCCAACCACATCTGCGGATCCGCTTCGATCGCGTCTCGCAACAGGCGGCCATCGGCTAGCGTCGACAGCCCCGCCGGAGACTGACCGAAACGCTCGGTGGTCGAACCCAGCCACTCTTCGGGCCGCTGCGGGCCACCCGGGCCGTGGCGCAGCGCACCGATGCGATCACCGCCCCGATAGAAGTGATCGAACTGATTCACCGGGAGCAGCGAGAAGGTCTCAGACTTCGTCATCAGCGACACCCACATTCAGCAAGTCGAGCGGCCATTGCATCCACCGTACGCCGTGCCGCCTCGATATCCGAAACCTTCTCAGCCAAGAACGCGAAGACCAGGACGCGGCCATCAACGTCACGAACCGATCCCGTTAGTGCCACCACCGAGGTCAGCGTTCCCGTTTTGGCGCGCACCAATCCCGCCGCCGGTCGGGCGCTGCGCTCGCGGTAGCGATCCGCCAAGGTGCCCGTGCCGCCTGCGACGGCCAAGCCAGGGGCGATGGGCCCAAGTCGGGAGTCCGCGCCGGTGGCAACCATGCTCAGCAGTTCCACGAGCGTGGCAGGTAACAGTGCATTGCGTGACGACAGCCCACTGGCGTCGACCACCTGAAGGCGGTCGGTGGTCAACCCCAAGTCCTCGGCAACCTGCATCGTGGCCTGAGCGCCCCCCGCGAAGCTGGCGTCGAATCCGGCCGCCTTGCCAACAAGGTGTCCCAACGATTCAGCCAGATCGTTGTCCGACTCGGTCAACATCCGCTGCACCAGATCAATCATCGGCGCAGACTCCACGCGCGCAATCTCAGTGGCATCTTGACTGGCCTCGCCGGGACGAATCGCGCGTACCTTGACGCCCTCAGCACGTAGCAATTGTGCAAAGACATCAGCAGCCTGCCGTGCAGGGTCTTGGACTCGGGAAAGCGCGGACGGACTAGTGCGCCCCGCATCGACCATGAGTGCACTAACGGGAGCGACCACACCGTCGGCGGGAAACGAGTTCGACCAGCCCGGCGCCAATGCCGGACCGGTGAACAACGTGTCGTCGTACTGCAGGCGAACTGATGATTCGCCAATCTGCTCCGCAACGGCTCGCGCCAATTTGCGCAGTGACGCCGAATCTTCCCAGGGTGGATTCGAACTCTTGCCGCGTACCAGCGTCGCGTCACCACCACCGATGAGTGTCAGCGTGGATTCCTCGACGACCACTCGGGTTGCTAGGCGTTGCTCAGTGCCCAGCAGAGTCAGAGCCGCAGCCGCGGTAAGGAGTTTCAAGGTCGACGCGGGGGTGCGCGTTGAGGCGGAGCGACGCTCAAAAAGCACTGTGTTCGATGACGGGTCAGCGACGACGATCGCGACATTGCCAAGACCGGGCCCTTTGATTAGCCCCTGCAACTGGCTGCGTAAACCCGCTGTCGTAGGCAGTGGAGCGGTGCTGCCTACAACGATCGTCGGCGTGAGCACTGCTGCCGCGCCGGCGGGTGGCGGACCGGGTTGGTCTGCAGCAGCAGGGACACCGAGAACAGCACAACTCAGGCTCAGCAGCAGGGCTGCTGCGGTCGTTGTTACCTGTCGAGTCTGGGGCCTCATCCGTTGACTCGTCGGTGATCTGAGCCGAGGTTTTGCTCGAGGGCATGCACGAGCAGGCCGCAAAGGACATTGAGCCCATCTCGCGCACCACCTGCTGACCCAGGCAGATTGATCAACAACGTCTGCCCTGCAAACCCGGCGACGCCGCGTGACAGTGCGGCCGTGGGAACCCCCTGGGCGACACCAAAGGCGCGAATTGCTTCAGCAATCCCTGGCACTGGACGATCGATGAGTGGCTGGGTCTGCTCCGGAGTGCGGTCGGTGGGGGTGCAGCCGGTCCCACCAGTGGTGACGACCACGTCGATGCGCTCATCGATGGCTTCGCGGAGCGCCACGCCAACCGGTTCCCCGTCGGCCACCACGACGGGACCTTCGACCAGCAGGCCCAGTTCACCGAGTCCGGCAACAAGGATCGGGCCAGAGCGATCGTCGAAAACACCTGCAGCAGTCCGCGTCGACACGGTGACGACTCGAGCGCGAAAGGTACTGGGCTGGCCGGACTCAGTCATGATCGCGTCCACGTCCCCGACCTGCCGCCAGACTTGCTCACCACACACACGTCGGTGATCGTGGCTGCCCGGTCGAGTGCCTTCACCATGTCTATGAGGGCCAGCGCGGCGACGGTGACGCAGGTCAGTGCCTCCATCTCTACCCCGGTGCGATCGGCAGTGCGAACGGTTGCCGCAATTGCCACACCGTCGTCCTGCACTTCGAGTTCGACGGAAACTGCGTGGATTGCAATGGGGTGACAAAGCGGGATCAGATCAGGCGTGCGCTTGGCTGCCGCGATTCCGGCGATACGAGCGACGGCAATTGCATCGCCCTTGGGCACCGCACCGTCCCTGAGCGCCAGTACCGTCGATGCGGCAAGGCGAACGAAGCCCTCTGCAGACGCGGTGCGTACCGTCACGTCCTTCTCGGTGACGTCCACCATGCGTGCATGGCCTTGTGCATCGAGATGATTGAACCCTGCTTCCACTCCAGCCATCCCTAAATCCGCCACCCTTAAGTCCGTAGGTCCCACACGGTCACTGGGCTGCCTGCGGAGACTTCGGTGACATCCTCCGGTACGACGATGAGGCATTCCGCCAGCGCCAGTCCCCCTAATACATGCGATCCTTGGCCCCCAACCGGCTCTACCGCGAGCGGCGACGTCGATGTGAACCGACCACGCGCGAATTGTCGCTTGCCCGCCGGCGAGCGGAAGTCGCAGGCGGCGAGCGCTCGGACCGCAGGGCGATGGATCTGCGCCCGGCCCTGTAGCGTGCGAATGAGTGGTCGCCCAAACGCCTCGAAGGAGACGAAGGCACTGACGGGATTACCTGGCAGCGTCAACACCGGTAGTCCGCGCGGAGAGCCGTCCTGCAGTACTCCGAAGCCCTGCGGCATACCTGGATTCATCGCGACCTTGGTGAAGGTAAAGGTGCCTAGGGTTTTCAAGGCGGCCTTCACCGGGTCGTATGCCCCCATGCTCACTCCACCAGTGGTCAACACCAGGTCGGCGCGGTGGAGTTGATCCTGCAGGGTCGTCAGGACGAGTTCCTCGTCGTCCACCAGCGGTGGTAGTCGATAGGCGATGGCGCCAGCTGCCAGCGTGGCCGCGACGAGTAGAAAACTGTTGGAATCGTGGATCAGACCTTTACGAAGTTCGCCCCCGGGCTCAACCAGTTCCGAGCCCGTCGACAGCACCACGACACGTGGGCGCGGATGCACTTGAACCGAGTCATGGCCCAAGGCCGCCAGCAATGCGATCTGCCGCTCAGTAAGCAGCGTGCCGGCTCGCAGCACCACCTCACCGGAGAGCACGTCCTCACCGAGGCGACGAATATTCGCTCCCGGTGGCACCGGTTCGCGGATCGCAACCACACGCTCGCCACCATCGGTCCGCTCCACCTGAACCACGGCATCGGCACCCTCCGGCACGGGGGCGCCAGTCATGATGCGAACCGCCGTTCCAGGTTGCACTGACTCGGTGGCCACGAAGCCGGCGGGCACGTCATCGACAACGCGCAAGCGCACCGGCTGCTGTCGGGTAGCTGCGGCGACGTCCGCCGCGATGACGGCGTAGCCGTCCATCGATGAGTTGTCGAAGCTCGGCAATGGGTGCGCAGCATGAATATCGGCTGCCAGCACGCAGCCACTGGCATCAAGGAGAGAAAGGCCGATGGGCGGCAACGGCCCCACTTGGTCCAGCACGTTCGCCAGGTAGGTGTCGACCCCGAGCAACGGCGGAGTGATTTCCGTGCGTCGCTGCCCAGGCATGACGACACCCTATGGAGCCAGGCTCACCCAGGCTTTGCGCCCTGGGTACTAGGCAGCAGCGATGGCATCCACCACCTGCCCGAGGGCATCGACACTGTGCCCGCTCACGAATGTGTCCACATACGGAATTGCGGCGGCCATTCCCCCGACCAGGGGCTGATAGCCCTCGGCCGCCTGGCGCGGGTTTACCCAGATGACATGGTGTGCCAGGCGCCGCAGCCGAGCCATCGCCTCCCCGACCAGGGCGGGGTCCTCGATCTCCCAGCCATCGGAGACCACCACGACAACCGCACCCCGTGCCATGCCCCGGCGCCCATGGCGCTCTACGAATTCCAGCAGGCAGGCACCCAGACGAGTGCCACCCGACCAGTCACCCGCCTTGGCAGCGACCTGTTGGTAGGCCGCATCCGTGCTGCCCTGAGCCAGCGGTCGGGAAAGGCGTGTCAGGCGCGTTGCGAAGACGAATGCCTCCGCGCGCAGGGCGAGTACCGCGCCGCGAAGCAAGTGGAGGTAGGCGCGGGAATAGGGCTCCATGGAACCGGAGACATCGGCAAGCAGCACCAGTCGACGCGGCTTGGTGCGCCGCCGGCGTCGGACCAGATGCAGTGGATCCCCGGCACTGCGGTGGGCTCGGCGCAGCGTGGCACGCAGGTCCAGGGCCTGGCCGCGCTGCGCGCGATACGTTCGACGGCCCGATCTTCGCGGCAGCACCATCGGCAGATCTTCGATCAATCGACGGATCTGTGAAGTCTCCTCGACGGTCAACGTCGCGAAGTCACGATTGCCGAGCCGCTCCTGTGCACTTGCCGCGGCCAGCAGGCTGGGGTCGTCACCGACGGCATCCTGCTCGTCGGCAACCGGTCCTGGTGTGGAACTGGTAATGAGCGCGCCATCCCCCGGGTGGTGCTGCGCACCCTGGGTACGAGGGGCATGCTGCCCGGTGGGAGGCAGTGTTGGCAGTGCGGCCGGAACGCCTGCTGGGTCGCCACCTGGTCCGGCCTGCGACAGCATGAGGATGCCGCGAAACATTTGGTCGAACAGCAAATCGAATCCAGGAAGTTGATCACGGTGACTGACCAGCGTTATGCGCGCCAGCCAGTACAGCTGCGGAAGCGTCCGTGGATTCGCTGCCTGCACGCTCGCGGCGAAGCGAGCACTGTGCTCTGGCGTCACCGGCACACCGATTGCATGGAGTCGCTGGCCGAACGCGGCTGCGATCGCGGCTAGGTCAACCGAACTGCCAACCGAGCTTGTGGACTCAGTCAACCCTGTGCCACCCAGGCCAGACCTCGCTCACGCACGAGTTCTTGGTCCTCGCGATACTTCAGCACCGAGCCGAGGGTGGCGTTCACACCATGCTCGTCAAGATGCAGCAAACCAAGGAGCATCGCTGCATGTACCCAATCGATCGCTTCGGCGATACCGGGAGGCTTCTGCACATCCATGCTTCGCAGTCGCTGAACGGCAGCGGCAATTTGGGTCGCGAGTGCACCATGCGCAGTCGGCACCCGCAATCGGATGATGGCCGTGGCCTGCTCCTGATTTGGGTAGTCGATCCAGTGATACAGACAGCGCCGCTTCAGTGCGTCATGCAGATCGCGTGTTCGATTCGACGTGAGAATGACAATTGGTGCCACCCGAGCGCGAAGGGTGCCGATCTCTGGCACAGTCACGGACTGCTCTGCCAGCATCTCTAGGAGGAAGGCCTCGAACTCTTCGTCGGCACGATCGATCTCATCGATCAAGAGCACCGCTGGCTGGGGACCCGGGTGTTCCAATGCCTGTAGCAAGGGTCGTTCGATGAGGTATTCACGATCGAAGAGTGATTCCTCGCGCAGTGCACTCCCACTTGCCTCAGCAACCCTGATGCTCAGCAATTGGCGGGGATAGTTCCATTCGTAAAGAGCCTCAGCTGAGTCGATGCCCTCAAAGCACTGCAGCCGAATCAAAGGCGTATCCAGCATCTGCGCGAGGGCCTTTGCGGCCTGAGTTTTCCCAACTCCAGCCTCCCCCTCCAGCAGCAGAGGTTGCGGCAGCCGCACGGCGCAGAACAAGGCGGTGGCAAGTCCCTCATCGGTGAGGTACCCGGTCGCACCCAGGGCTTGCGCCATGGCCGACGGGTCGGGGATTCGATCGGCCAGCTCGCCAGTAGCAGTCACCGGAATACGCCCACTAGCGCGCGACCAGGAACCAGATGAGTGCACCGACCACGACGACCCCGATGGCGACCGGAATGAGCCGCTTCAGCACAGGTGCCCCGGCGGTGCCCAGCAGATCGATCGAGTCAGCCGTCTGGATCGGGGGTGGACTTGACGCGGAACTCGTGGATAGGACGGATTCGAGGTTGCCCGCGAACTGGTCAATGAGGCGACCTGCGACATCTTGCATAACACCCCGACCGAACTGAGCGGCCTTGCCAGTGATGGTGAGCACGGTCGTGACATCAACTCGGGTTCGCTGCTCGGACTCGGCGACCAGCTGTGCGGTGACCAGTGCGGAGGCCGTACCTGTGCCCCGACTCTCGCGGCCGTTGCCCTCGATCACCGCACGATGCTGTGATGCATCCTTCGTCACGAAACGGGCCGTTCCCTGGTAGGTCATCGAGACCGGGCCGAGCTTTACCTTCACGTTGCCACTGAACTCGTCACCGTTAACCGACTCCAAGGTCGCGCCGGGCATGCAGGGGGCGATGGCTTCCACGTCGAGCAGGGTTTGCCAGGCGGTCTCGATATTTGCCGGCACCACAAAGGAGTTCTCAAGGTCCACGTGGCCTCCACGATTCGACACGCTGCAATTGCGGTTAACTGTAGGGTCCGACGCCGCTTTCGTCTGGTGAATGCCGTCCCCGACAAACATCAGCCTCCGGCAAAGGGCGGGAGCACATCGAGTCTGGCGCCGGATCCGACCACAATCTGGCGCGGATCACCATGTACCGCGACTTCGTCAACCAGGAAACTGCACCGCGGCAGAACGGCCTGGAACTGCGGGTAGTCCTGACCGAGCTTGGCGAGAATCACCGCCAGGGTGCCGCTTGAGGTCGTGACCGTCGACCTGCCAACGGCCGCGCGTGCCGCCGCATAGAAATGGACTTCAACCTGGCCGTCTTCGATCACTCGACCACTACCCGCCAATCGCAGACATCGGCCGGGCCGGCTGTATGAACAGCGGATCGTTGATGCCGTGTCCAGGCAGCTTGGCGCGCACCGATGACTGGAAGAGGTCCGCAATTCGCTGCATGCGTTCGACGTCGCCGATGTCGGGGTTACGCAACGTGTTTCGAAGGTCTGTCTCGTCCTGCGCGAACAAACAGTTACGCAACTGGCCGTCAGCGGTCAACCTCAGGCGATCACAGGCCGCGCAGAATGGTTTCGACACACTCGCGATGATTCCCACCGTCGCTTGGTAGCCCTCGACGGCAAACTCCTCGGCCGGAGCCGAACCGCGAGTCGGGACCGCAGTCAGTACGAACTCGGCACTGAGCATGTCGAAGATCTCCTGAGCGGTCACCATGTCTGACTTCTGCCAGGAGCCTGAGGCATCCAGCGGCATCTGCTCGATAAAGCGGAGATTCCAGTCGTGTTCAAGTGCATACCGCAGTAGGGGGATCGCTTCGTCATCATTGATCCCGCGCATCAGGACGGCGTTGACCTTGACTGGAAGCAGCTTGGCGGCCTTGGCGGCTTCGATGCCCGCCAGCACATCGTGGTGGCGGTCTCGATAGGTGAGTTTCTTGAAACGCTCTGGATTGAGGGTGTCGAGGCTGACGTTCACTCGAGTTAGTCCGGCATCGGCCAAAGGCTGGGCCAACTGCGCCAACTTCAGGCCATTGGTAGTCAGGGCAATGGTTGGTGGTTGCGGTAGCTGGGCAATACGACGAACAATCTCGACGATGTCAGGTCGCAGTAGTGGTTCTCCGCCGGTGAGACGAATGCCAGTGATGCCATGGGCGACGGCGAGTTCAAGGACCGTCATGAGTTCGTCAGTGCTGAGAAGGTGATCGCCCGGAATCCAGTCGGCGAAGTCTGGTGGCATGCAGTAGGTGCACCGCAGAGAACAGCGATCAGTCAGCGATACTCGCAGATCCCGATGCACACGGCCGTAGGTGTCGACCAGCGTCGCCGTCATGCGCAATTCACCCACTCATCCGTCCCGTCGACGAACCACTGGTGCTTCCATACCGGTAAGCGCTCCTTGGTCAGGTCGACCAGTGCCAGGCAGGCCTGAAACGCCTCGCCACGATGCTCTGCGGCAACAGCTGCGGCTAATGCGGTGTCGCCAATCTCCAGATCACCCACCCGATGCACGACGGCGAGGGCGAGCACGTCGAATCGTGACGCAATATCGGCCGCGACCTCGCCCAGGATGCGTGCCGCAGTTGGGTGCCCTTCGTAGGCGAGAGCCCGAACTTCACGGCCGTGGTCGAAGCGCCGCACATCGCCACTGAAGGTCACGACCGCACCGACCTCAGGGCTGGAAACCAGGCTGGCCAGCTCTCCCGCCGCGATGGGGCTGGCGACCACATCGCAGCGGAGTACCTGCGCCAACCCGGACATCAGGCCATTATTGGGGTCGATCGCATCCGGTGCATCACCCGCACCACTACGACGCCAGGAGGTCCCGTGCTGGAGGTTCTGGACGACCTACATGGGGTCTGGCAGCGAGGCGGATCTGCGGCCATGGCCACCGTGGTTCGAACCTGGCGATCGGCGCCAAGACCGGCCGGAGCCTCAATGCTGGTGACCGACCAGGGCGAAGCCGTGGGGTCGGTCAGCGGTGGTTGCGTCGAGGGGGCCCTGTACGACCTTGGCCAGCAGGTCCTGGCTGACGGACAACCGCGCAGGCAGACCTACGGAGTCAGCGACGACGATGCCTTCGCCGTGGGCCTGACCTGTGGCGGGATCTTGGAAACCTTCGTGGAGCGCGTCGATCAGAGCAGCTGGCCGGAGCTCGGCGGGATCGTTGCCGATGTTGCGGCCGAACGGCCGGTCGCTATCGCCACAGTTGTCAGCGGTGACGACCGCTTGGGCAAACACCTTGTTATCCGCCCGGAACGTACTGAGGGAAGCCTGGGCACCCAACGCTTGGACGACACCGTTCGCGCTGATGCGCTCGGCATGCTGGCTTCGGGAACGACTGGCTTCCTGCACTACGGCGCTGCAGGTGAACGCATGGACGAAGGACTTGAAGTCTTCGTCATGAGTTTTGCGCCGCCACCGCAGATGTTCATCTTCGGTGCTATCGACTTTTCGGCAGCACTTGTTCGCATCGGCAAGGTCCTCGGGTTCAAGGTGACGGTTTGTGACGCACGCCCGGTGTTCGCCACAGCGAAACGCTTCCCAGACGCCGACGCGGTCGTCGTCGACTGGCCCCACCGCTGGCTAGCGCAGCAACAGGTCGATCAACGCACCGTGATCGCCGTGCTTACACATGATCCGAAGTTCGACGTACCGGCACTCGAGGTCGCCCTGCGCACATCGGCGGGCTACGTCGGGGCCATGGGGTCCCGACGTACCCACGAGGACCGCTTGGAGCGCCTGCGGGCAATCGGGATGACCGACGATGAATTGCAGCGCCTGCACTCCCCGATCGGCCTGGACCTGGGTGCACGCACTCCCGAGGAGACGGCGATCTCCATTGCCGCCGAAATCATCCAGAGCCGTTGGGGTGGCAGCGGTGCAAAGCTCGCCGCAACATCCGGCCCCATCCATCCCGGAGCACCACGCTGAGTTCGCCTGTCAACCCCCCGCGCACCGCTGGCCTGGTCCTCGCCGCCGGTGCCGGTACCCGGCTCGGCGAACCAAAGGCGCCGCTCATGGTCGGCGGTGAACGCCTCGTCGATCGCGCAGTTCGAGTCCTGGCCGAGGCCGGATGTTCCCCGGTCGTTGTGGTGCTCGGTGCCTGGCAGGGCGCAGTGCCCAAGGCAACCGTCGTGATCAACGAAGCTTGGTCAACGGGGATGGGCAGTTCGCTGCGCGCCGGTCTGGCCTGGCTCGTTGATCAGGCACCAGACATCGAGCGAGTGGCCATCACACCGGTGGACTTACCAGGCCTGACCGTGCCTGCGGTTGAACGGCTCCTGGGCCATAGCGAACCGGTGGTCGTCGGATCTTATGCCGGTGTTCGCGGGCACCCGGTGCTGATCACTCGACAACATTGGCAACAAGCGATGCACATGGCCGAGGGTGATCGTGGTGCACGTGATTTCCTAGCCACGCGCCGCGACCTGGTGGTCGTGGAGCTCGGGGATGTGGCAAGCGGACAGGACCTAGATACTCGCGAGGACCTTGATCATTTCGACCAGCCAACTCAACTCTGATGATGGTGCTCGTGGCCTGACGACTCCGGGGCCTGACCAGCCCACGTCACTGCAGCCGTTACACCGATAAGGCCAACACCCAGGACACAAATGGCCACTGCACTTATTCGGAGAGTGCGGGCAAACTCCCTGGTTGGCGCGGTTCGTGCTCCCCGCTTCTCCCAGATCATGAAGACAGTCAACAGGACCATCAGTGCGGTCCCCGCGATTGGCGAAACCACCATGGCCGTCGCCATTCCAGCAACCATGATGGGCAGGCACGCAACTGTGCACCAGGCGCCTTGTCGCACTCCAGCAATCAGCGAACCTGACGATCGCGCTGCATGGTCGCTATTGCTGGTGATCCGACAACGCTGCAACGCAGTACGGGTCCAGGGGACCGCCTGCCAGATACCGGCGACCACCCAGGCGGCCACTAACCAGACCCAGTTGTGCATCACGGCAAGCAGCGCGTAGGCCAGCGGCGCAATGGCGATCCAGAAAGCGAGGTAACCACCCACATAACTCGCCGCATGCCCAAGGCCGACTTGGGCATAGGCCAGGGCCAGCGGAGCAATCGTGGGCAGCATCATGGCTACGCTCATGGCCACCCACATGGCCAAAAATTGCAGGTCCAGTTCAGTCATGGTGTGCGCGTGCTCACCGGACATCGTGAGCACAAGCGCCAGCCAACCAAGGGCGATCACCATCCCCAGGCTTGCGACAGCGCCACGCTGACCCATGGGGCGCTGAACGTCAGTCACCCTCGGCCTCGCCCCTGCGGGCTCATCACGACCTTCAGGCTTTGCGGACTCATACTCATCTGCATAGCCGGCTCGGCATCTGCGAGGCCGTATTCATGGCTCACCATGTCAGCGAAGGGGTAACGGTCTTGATGCCGTTCCAGCAGTGTCAGGGCCGGGCCGTATCCGGTCGACGGATGATTGGTGATGCCGATGAGTCGAATGTTCTTGCTGCAGATATGTCGATGAACATTCATGCTGATCTCACCCGTATCGGCGAAGTTTCCCATTTCGAGCATCATGCCGCCGCGCTTGAGCATCTCGATGCCCTCAACGAAGGATGCGGGAGAGTTCGCCATGTGCAGGATTACATCGGCGCCACGGCCTTGAGTGAGCGACCTAACGGTGGCGATGCGCTCCTCAGGTGATGTCGTAGACACGTCCAGTGTCACGTCAGCGCCCATCCGCTTGGCAAAGGCCAGTCGGTCCGCGCTGAGATCCGTGGCGATGATCTGACCGGCACCCATCATGTCTGCCTTAGCGATATGCAGTAGTCCGAGCGGGCCAGATCCAATAACAACGACGGTATCCGCGGAGTTGAAGCCTTCATAGGAATGCGAACTGAATTCTTTGAGCTTGTCCAGTGACGCAGTGCAAGCCATCAACTCAGCAAGGACGGCAACCCGAGGTTCCAGACCGCTAGGCACCTTGTAAATGAAAGTGTCCGGTCGCAGGTACATCGCCTCACTCCAGCCACCGAACAGGTGCGGTGCCTGAGCACTGGACAACGAGTTGCCGTAGCACTGGCTGTTTTGACACCAGACGTAGCCCATGACGTGCGTGCACTCGTAGCAGCGTCCGCAGACCAGGTCCGGGCACATGGTGATTCGGTCACCAACGGCGAGCGGTCGCCCGTAAAACTCCAGGGACTCCGCGCCCGGCCCGAGATCGGCAACGATCCCAACATTCTCATGGCCCTGGATGATTGGAAAGGGCGTGTCGCATTCGGCTGGCGTACCCACGTACTGCTTGGTCTCCCCCAGATATGTGTGCTTGTCCGTACCGCAGATGCCGGACATCTCCACTTCCATCAACAGGCCACCGTCCTGCAGGGACGGGTAGGGAAACGTCTGAACCTCGTACGTTCCCGGTGCGGTGAGTACCGCGGCCTCGATCCCCCGCTCACGCCATTCATCGATCATGTGGACGCTCCTCGCCTAGTTGACGGTGGATACTGTGCCAGGGCGGTACCCCGCTAGCACCGCATTGTTGACTTTGGATCGTTCTCATTGGCCGTTCAACCTGAGTGATCGGAGTGACCCATCACGTCACCCCCGCAGGACCGTAAGCGTTCGAGGATGCCCAGCTGGCTCGCCTGGCTAAGGCCCGAGCGGTCGGTGCCCGTTACCCGGTGGAGAGCTCCCAGTCGGTGGAAGGCTTCTCCGCCCACCTTCGCCATCCTGATCGTGGGTCTGTGGTTCTTCGGCATGGGTGAGGCATTCATCATTGATGCCGGCCTGGGCGTGAGCCCGTGGACAGTGCTGGCCCAGGGCCTAACAGTCCGTACCGGCTTGAGCATTGGCGTGACCTCCTTCCTCACCGGATGCGTTGTTTTGCTGCTGTGGATTCCGCTCCGTGAACGGCCGGGTCTGGGCACCATCGCCAACATCATCGTCATCTCAGTGGCCATCGAAGTGATGATGCTCGTTCTGCCAACGCCAACGGCATTCCCACTTCAGTTGATCTGCGTGCTCACCGGCATCGCCTGTATCGGCATCGGCAGTGGCCTGTACTTGACTACGAATCTGGGACCAGGCCCGCGAGACGGCTGGATGACCAGCATCCATCGCCGGACCGGCTGGCCCGTGGCCGCTGTGCGAACGACGATCGAGATACTCGTTTTGCTCACCGGCTGGCTGCTGGGCGGAACAGTTGGACTCGGCACACTGCTGTTCGCTGGCCTGATCGGGACCAGCGTGGGGTATGGGCTGAAGCTTGCTGGACGTATCGGCAGGCGAAAGGATGAGCCTCTGACGAGCGTGGATGAAGACGAATTCCCGGAGTTGGATGCATGACTAGTCAAGGCGCTGGCAAGCGATGGCGATCCGTCATCACCGCCGTGGTTGGCATCGTGCTTATCGTGGCGGTCTTCGCCTTCATCTTCCCGCAGTTCGCCAACTATCAGCAGGCGTTCACCGAGCTGCGCCAAATGTCGCCCTGGTGGCTGCTGGCACTTTTCGGTGCGGCCGTCGCCAACAATCTGCTGTACCCGCTCACTGCGCAGGCGGCCATCCCGCACCTGCCCTACCGCGTTGCCTTCACCAGTCGGCAGGTGTCGTTCTTGGTGAGCAACGTGATTCCAGGTGGCGGCGCAATCGCCGCCGGTTCCCAGTACTCCGTCCTGGCGACATACCGCGTGGCAACCCCAAAAGCCGCCGCCGCGGTCACGGCGGACGCCGTCTGGACTCTCCTGATCACGCTCGCGGCGCCATCTGCGGCGATCCTGCTGCTCATCGCAGAGGGGCGATCAACCCTGGGCTACACCACGATTGCGGTCATCGCACTGCTGATCACCGCCGTGGTGATGGTGCTCACAGCAATTGTGCTGCGCAGTGAGGATGGAGCCGCGCGCATCGGCCAGGTGCTCCAACGCCCAATCGGTGCTGCATTTCGCGTGATTCGCAAGACGCCACCCGACCTATCGACTTCCCTGGTGGCATTCCATGCTCAAGCGGCGACGATGGTCGGACAACGCTGGCTGCCACTGACGATAACCAATCTCATCGCACAGTTCATGCCGATGGTGATTCTGATCTGCGCCCTGGCTGGGTTGGGTGCCTTCCCGCACCCCTTGAGTTTCATCGAGGTCTTCGCAGCGTTCTCCATCGCCATCCTGCTAACCAGCGTGCCCATCACGCCCGGCGGACTGGGGACCGTCGACGCAGCACTGATCGCACTGCTGGTCGCTTTCGGTGTCGACGCCACCACGGCTCTTGCCGCTGACTTGATCTGGCGACTGTTCTGGACCCTGATACAACTCGCTGTCGGGCTTCTGGCATTCGGCATCTACGGCTGGGATCGTCGTCGAATCAGGCAGCACGAAGGAGGCCCGTGACAGTGGCCGTAGCAGCTTTGCATCCGGCCCGCCTGTGGGTCATTCGCCACGGCAACACCGAGTGGAGCACCGCCATGCTGCACACCGGTCGAACGGATGTGCCACTAAGCGCTGAAGGAGAGCAGGCAGCGCGTCAACTCGCCCCATTCGTCGCGACACTGCAACCAGCACTGGTGCTCGTGAGTCCACTGCAGCGTGCCCGGCAGACAGCACAGTTCGCTGGTCTTGCCTCGTATGAAATCGAGCAGGCGGCAGTGGAGTGGGACTACGGTGCCTGGGAGGGCCGTCGCACCGTCGACATTCGCACAGAACTCGCTGATCCGTCTTGGGTCATCTGGGACCACCACGTACCTAGCGGCGACACTGCGGGCGAACAACTCGACGAAGTAGCCGCCCGCGCAACCCAGGTCATCAACCGCTGCCTACCGACGCTGCAGGCCGGACAGGACTGCCTGCTTGTGGCACACGGTCAGTTCCTTCGCATCCTCGCTGCCACCTGGCTGGGCATGCCCCCGATATTTGGACGACACCTGGCCCTCGACCCGGCCGGAATCGGTGCCCTCGGCTGGGAACACGGCTGCCCAGTGATCCGCATGTGGAATCTCACCCAGCAGCACTAGGTCGCATCTTGCTATGGTGCGCTTGGGGAGCTCGGTGGATCGCCGGGCTGAGAGGGTGGCCGCCGCCATCGACCCGCTGACCTGATCTGGGTAATGCCAGCGGAGGGATGCCCAATGCATCGACTGTTCCCCCGAGTACTCGCCGTGTGCACCTTCGCTGCCGCAAGCGTGTTGCTGATGGCCTGCACTAACACTGGGCCCACGGAATCCACCGATTCACCTGAATCATCTGAGTCCACTCAGCAGGATTGGGTGCCAGGCACGCCGACGACCGTGCGCATGCTTACGCATGACTCCTTTGCGATCAATCAGGCCTTGCTTGATGACTTGCGTAAACAGACCGGCATAGACCTGCAGATCATCACCGCGGGTGATGCAGGGTCCATGGTGTCTGGCGCGATTCTGACAGCTGGCGCACCAAGCGCGGACCTACTGTTCGGCATCGACAACACCCTGCTTGCTCGCGCACTTGACGCCGAGGTTTTCCAGCCATTCCAAGTCGAGGATCCACAGACCATCACACCTGCGCTTAATGAGGGCACGGACGCAGTCGTGACGCCGGTCGACTATGGCGACGTATGCATTAATATCGACACGAAGTGGTATAACGATGCGCAGTTGACTCCACCAACATCACTTGCCGATCTCATCGACCCGCGTTACCGCGGTCAACTCGTGGTGACTGATCCAGCCACCTCTTCACCGGGACTCGCCTTCCTACTCAGCACGATTGCGCGCTACGGCAATGACTGGCCGGGCTACTGGAACGGCCTACTCGAAAACGACGTCGCGGTGGCGGGGAGCTGGTCTGATGCCTACTACGGATCATTTAGTCTGAGCGGTGGTGATCGACCGCTGGTGGTCTCCTACGCAACCAGCCCACCCGCAGAGATCGTCTACGCAGAGGGGACTCCCCCTGCCCGACCCCAGACAACCGTGCTCACCGATGGCTGCTACCGCCAAGTCGAGTATGCCGGCGTGCTGAGGGGCACCGAGCAACCAGCGGCGGCAGGAGCAGTCATCGAGTGGCTACTCAGTCCTGCCGTGCAGGCCGACATCCCGCTGAGCATGTTCGTATTCCCGGCGCGACAGGGAACGCCGCTGCCCGAGGTCTTCACCAAGTTCGCGGCGCAGGTTCCCGATCCGGAACAGCTCCCAGCACAGGAGGTGGCAGAGAACCTCAGTAGCTGGCTCACCGAGTGGGGCACAGTGATGCAGCGGTGACGCAAACTTCACCACTGGCCTTTCCGCTCGTCATCCGATGGCTCTGGCTGCTCCCCGCACTGTTCATCGGCGCATTCTTAGTCTGGCCGCTGATCAACCTGCTGCTTCACGTCAATATGGACCAAGCCAGGCAGTCGGTGGCTTCTCCTGCACTCTGGCAGGTACTGATCTTGGCTACAGGGCAGGCCATTCTCAGCACCGTCGTCGCCCTACTGATCGGTGTGCCCATTGCCGCAGTCGTCGCGCGCTACCGCTTTCCCGGTCAAGCTGTAGCTCTCGCACTCCTGACGGTGCCCTTCGTCCTCCCGACTGTGGTCGTCGCGCTCGCGTTCCGATCGGGGCTGGGGATAGCCGGGATAGAGCGTCCGTCCGGCCTACTCGTCATCATTGCTGCCCACGCATTCGTGAACCTCGCTGTGGTGGTGCGCATCGTTGGCTCAGCCTGGGCACATCAGGATCCAATGCCGGCAGCCGCCGCTCGGACCCTCGGGGCAGATCCCCTCACGGCATTTCGCACGGTGACCATTCCGCTGCTTCGTGCACCACTGGCCGCGGCAGCGGCAATTGTCTTCATCTTTTCATTTACCTCGCTTGGGATCGTGACGATCTTGGGTGACGGTCGCCTGCAGACCCTCGAGATGTTGATCTTGCGGCAGACGTCAGTGCTCTTGGACTTTCCGGCAGCGGCGGCAACTGCCTTTGTTCAACTTGCGCTCATAGGTGTGGTTCTTGCCGCGGCAGCACTTGTTGCTCGCCGCACCCCGCAACAACGACTCGATCGCCCAGCCTTACTGCCATTACCGCGCCATCGGTTGGGCCGAATCCTCGTGCTCACCACAGCGGTGGCCTCCTGTCTGGCTGTCTTAACGCCCATTGCGAGTTTGGTAGCGGCATCAATACATGTCGGCGGGCATGTGAGTCTGGATTCCTGGTTCAGCCTTGGACGCATTGACGGCGGAACAACTCGCATCGGTTCACCCCTGCAGGCGATGGTTACTTCCGTCATGTTCGCCCTCGTGGCAGGAGTCTTCGCAGCAACCATCGGCGCCGCGAGCGCGCTTGCGCTCATCGCCAATCGAGCCGGTCGACTGGTTGCTCTGCTCGGCATCCTGCCTCTTGGCCTATCCGCGGCCACAATCGGACTAGGCACCCTGTTGGCCTATGGGCGTCCCCCCCTGGACTTGCGCGACTCCGGACTTCTCATTCCACTCGCACATTCGCTCGTCGCCGTTCCGTTGGTTATTGCTGTCGCCGCGCCCGGGCTTCGCAGCACTGAAGATCACGGACGAGCTGTGGCCGCAACCCTTGGTGCACATCCGCTCCGCGCCTTCTTCACCGCCTATGGCCCGACACTTCGCATCGTGATGATCGCCTCAGGCGGGCTCGCCTGCGCGGTCAGCCTCGGGGAATTCGGTGCCGCTTCGTTCCTCGGTCGACCGAGCAGCCCAACACTTCCCGTGGCCATTGCCCGACTGCTGAGCAGACCCGGTGAACAGACTTTTAGCGCTGCAGCAGCACTTGCGGTCATCCTTAGTCTGGTCACTTTGGCGCTGGTGCTATCGATCGATCGCATGGCTGCACGCTGGCAGGGAGCACGGTGATCCGGCTACAAATCCAGGAACTGAGCACTGGGTACCGATCACCCAAAGGCCATCAGCCGGTGATTCCTCTGCAGTCAGACCTCAACCTGCAGGTGGGGTCCGGGCAGATTCTCGGGGTGACCGCACCCAGCGGTGCGGGCAAGAGCACCCTGCTGGCCACCATCGCCGGCCTCGTTCCTCCGGTACGCGGACGAATATTTGTCGATGCCATAGATGTCACCGACCTTCCGGTTCACCAGCGACGTATCGCCATGGTGTTCCAGGAACCAGCGCTCTTTGGACACCTCGATGTCCTCGACAACGTCGCCTACGGTCCGCGCCGGCAGGGACTTCGCAAGGGAGCAGCTCGCAAGCGTGCGAGCGAACTCCTTGCCTGGGTCGGTCTGCAGCACCTTGCGCATCGCTCCGTACGAACGCTCAGCGGTGGGCAGGCCCAACGCGTTGCCCTCGTTCGAGCGCTCGCGGCGGATCCGGCTGTGTTGCTGCTTGACGAGCCGTTCAGTGCCCTTGATGCGCCCCTACGTCAACGGCTGGGAGATGAACTGGCGCAGATCGTTCGCGAACGTGGTGTCGCGGCACTGCATGTAACTCATGACCCCGATGAAGCGCTGCGCATCTGTGACGTGCTCCTTGAGCTCGATCAGCTCAATGAGCTTGATCAGCCTGGCGAACACTCCCCACCGTCACAGCACGGTTGAATGTAATAGCAGCGCGGACAGACGTCCTTACCGCCGCGGCGCTGCAGAGCCACCCGCTCACAGGCAGGGCACGGTCCCGGATCACCCATCACGGCCTCATCTCAGCACCAGCGCCGCCGACAGCGGTGCTGCCACGCGGTGGATCATGTGCCATAGTCCGTCAATGGAGTGGCGCCATGGATGAACTTGCGGAAATTCGAGACCGCATGCGTGCCTTCACGCGAGTGCGGGATTGGGAGAAGTTCCATGACCCCAAGTCCCTTGTTCTTGCGATTACCGGAGAGGTCGGGGAGCTGGCGGAGTTGTTTCAGTGGCTCCCTGCCGAACGTGCGCAGTCCCTGGCGACCACAGGGAAGTTGCACAAGCGAGTGGGCGAGGAGATGGCTGACATCCTCATCTATCTGGTCCGTCTGGCTGATGTGATGGAGATCGACCTAGCCGACGCCACCTTCAGCAAACTCGAGGCCATTAGCCGCAAGTTTCCAGCCGCGGAGTACCAGGGATTGGCACCCGTCAAAGACTGATTGGCACTACCGATGCTTATACGCGTCCAGCATCTGCCCGTGCCTGCAGATTTTCCTCAGGTAGCGGCCAGCCAAACCCATCACACTGCTCCTCGATGCGAAGCAGTGTGGTGTCAAAGTCCTGCACGGTGAACTTGGTCTTCTTGCCCTTGCGTTCCTTTTTCAGCAGTTTGCGGTAGATATTGAGTGCGCGAGTGGATAGTTTGGCGATCCGCGCGTATTGGGTACCGAGAAGCTCAGCCGCAATGCCTTCGCGCTTCAAGACTCGAAGCTGCTTGCGCATGGCGTTTTCCGCAGCTTTCATGGAACCGTAATCCTCGTCCACGAAGTCGCCCACAATGGCGCTTCGCGTGCCGTCTACTTCAAAGTAGGCCAAGCAGTAGGACTCGGCATCAGGGTCACCGGCAGCAATGGGCTCCGGCGACTCGGTCAGTAGCTCAAGTGCGGAAGGTGAGAGCGTCGCCGAGGGTGTGGCCTCGCCACCACCGGAGGAGCAGGCGCCGAGGAGGAGCGATGTGACAACACCACCTACGACGACCAATGCCTGCATGCGCTTGGGGTGCACCATCATGCTCCGCCCTTCCGTCAGCGATGGCACATGCTACGGCACCGGGGGTCGCCTTCCTAGGGCATCGCGGAAAGTCCACCATCGACAATGAGGGCCTGCCCCGTCATGAAGGAGGACATGTCACTGGCCAGGAACAGCGCAGCCTCAGCGATTTCTGCCGACTCGCCCCAACGAGCCATCGGCACCCTACTCAGCACGCCGCGCTCCGCATCGTCATCGGTCCGCAGGAAGCCGGTCAGGTCAGTTGCGATCCATCCAGGCACCAGTGCATTAACACGAACGCCCTTGTGGGCAACTTCAATCGCGAGTGACTGAGTGAAGGAAATCAGCGCGGCCTTTGCGGCTCCATAGTGCGCCATCAGCGGGGCGCCTCGAAGCCCGGCGACCGAGGCGACATTGATGATGACGCCGTTACCGTGTTCAGCCAGGCCCGGGATGAGCGCCTGGGTGAGCATGACTGATGAGTCCAGATTGAGCAGTAGCGTCTTACGCCAACCCGAGGGACGCATTGCCTCAAGGGAAGTCATGAAGGAATTTCCACCGGCATTGTTGATAAGTATGTCGACCCGACCCAATTGGGTGAGCACGGCCTGTTGAATCTGCCCGGGCGCATCGTCGGCGGTCACATCGCAAGCGATTGCTGCGCAACGTCGACCCATTTGCTCGATCTCAGTCCCAAGTTCTGCAAGAGCTTCCTCGGAACGTGCAACTGCGGCGATGTCAGCCCCAGCTTCGGCCAGACGCAGCGCAATTGCGCGCCCAATGCCACGCGAGGCACCGGTAACAACCGCAACACGTCCGCCAAGATCATTCCTACCCATGCGACCTCCCAAGTCATCACACCGGACGAAGCGAACCTAGCTGTTGAACCCGACCTTGAACCTGTCCAACAGGCTCAGCCAGGCACCGCGTCTGCCGGTGCGATCCTCCCGCGCGAGGGCACTGCGCGTCAGCTGGACCACCGGATAGCGCAGGGGTTCTGGCGGGAAGGGCACCGGACGGTGTCGCACCATCTGCAGCTGCGTGCGCTCGGTCGGTTCTCCACTGAGCAGGTCAAGAGCCACTCGAGCACCGAACCTCGACGCGCCCACACCAAGTCCGGTGTAGCCCACCGCATACGCCAGACCACCACCTTTGGCCAAACCGAAAGCTGGTGTGAATCGCGAAGTGGAGTCGATCAGACCCGCCCAGCGATGCGTGAATCGCAGTCCCTCAAGTTGCGGAAAAGTCGTGAAGAAGTGGTCAGCGAGCAGTTGATGTGAAGCCAGGCGCTGCTCACGAGCAGGACTGGTGTCATTGCCGAAGTAGTAGATGGCGTCATAGCCGCCCCACAGAATTCGACCATCTTCGGTTGGGCGGTAGTAGTGGAACTGATTGCCGGCATCAGTCAAACCCTGGCGATCGTTCCAGCCGATAGACCGCCACTGCTCGGCGGACAACGGTTCGGTAACCAGCACATGGTCGTAAATGGGGAGCACCCAGGCCTTCAGTCGACGAAGTAGCGGCGGGTAGGCGTTCGTCGCCAGGAGTACTCGTGGTGTACGCACCTGACCTTCGCTCGTGCGCACACGAAGCAAGCGACCTTCCCGCGAGACCCCGCTGACGGACGAGTTCTCGAAGAGCCGCACACCGCGCACTGATGCCGCGCAGGCCAGCCCCCAGGCCAGGCGTGCCGGATCGACGAGTCCACTGGAACCCAGTACCCGCAGTCCAGCTCGGTAAGTGGGCGATGCAACATCAGCGCGGACTTCGTCGGCGTCAAGCCACTTGACGTCTTCGCCGAACTGCCGACTTAGGTCAACAGAGTCGGCCAGGTTCGCCACCTGGTGCTCAGTCACAGCCACCGTGGTCTTGCCACAAATGCGCAGGTCGGCCTCGATTCCCTCCCGACTGCAGAAGGCTTGGATCTGGGCAAGATTCTCACGGCCGAGTCGAACTAGCGTTTCCATTTCACCCGGCCACAGCGCTTGACCATGGGCAAGTCCATGTGTCAGCGATGCCGAGATGAACCCACCATTGCGCGTTGATGCACCTTGGCCAATGCCTCGGCCTTCCAGCAGCACCACGGACCACTCCGGGAATCTTGTGCGCGCCTCAATAGCTGCCCACAGGCCGGTGAATCCTCCGCCGATAATGACGAGGTCGGCAGACAATTGGCCGGTCAGTGGTGGCCGAGGGGCCGGTGCGCCGGCACGATCCGTCCAGAATGGGCGTGGCTCGGCGTCGGCCAATGCACTACGACGCGCAGTAACTGCGCCAACCACGTCACTGCGACTCACTGGTCATCCTTGAGGACCGATGCCGTCTCTGGCCGCCAAGTGATCCCAGCCGTACTACCGACTGCCAGTTCGCAAACCCCAGGCATGCTCACCAGGAATGGCTGCGGCAATCCAGAAACGCCTAATGCAACCCGAGACGACCCGCCAGCAAACTGAACCTGCATCACCTGTCCGACCAGCAGACCCGCATTCTCACCTACGCAGCGGCACTCCTCGGGTCGCAGCACAAGTGCGATGCGGTCACCATCTGCGTGCGTGCCGGCGAGCGGCAGGTGCCCCACGCCAGGCACATTGATGCCACCCGACAAAGCGCTGCCGCGCAGGATGGTGCTTTCACCAACAAAATCAGCGACGAAGAGGTTCGCCGGATTTCGGTAGAGGGTGACCGGATCAGCAACCTGCTGCACTCGTCCCTGGTCCATCACGGCAATCCGATCGGCGAGAGACATTGCCTCGTCCTGATCGTGAGTGACTACCACAAAGGTGATTCCAAACTCGCGCTGCAAGCGCTTCAACTCTAACTGCATTTCGGCGCGTACTTTGCGATCCAGTGCCGAGAGTGGCTCGTCAAGAAGCAGCAGGCGCGGACGCTTCACGATGGCACGAGCCAACGCCACACGCTGACGCTGGCCACCCGAGAGTTGGTTGGGGCGTGCATCCGCCTTGTCTGTGAGTGCCACCGTCGTGAGGACCTCATCGACTCGACGGGCAACCTCGTCTTTGGGTAGGCCCTCGCGCTGCAGGCCGTACGCGACATTCCCTCGTACTGACATGTGCGGAAACAGGGCGTAGGACTGGAACATCAAGTTGACTGGTCGACGATTCGGTGGCAAGTCCAGCAGAGTGATTGCGTTGCCGTCCGTGCCCAAAATCGTGATGCTGCCCTGATCAGGATCTTCAAACCCGGCAATGGCCCGCAGCAACGTCGTCTTCCCGCAACCCGACGGGCCCAAAAGCGCAAAGAACTCGTTGGGTTGTATCTGCATACTCACGTCATCCAGTGCCACGACAGAACCAAAACTCTTCGACACCGCTCGAATATCGAGCAGGGCTGCGCTATTCGCCCCCGTCGTGACTGCGGTCGCAGAATTCATGTCAGGCACCTTCACAGGAGATCGTTGGGTCTGGGGATCATGAACTAGATGGCATCGGTGAGTCGGGTGATTCGCTGGGCTGAGATCACGACTGTGAAACTGACCAGCAGGAGAAGCGCAGCCAGGGCATTGATTTCCGGCGTCACGCCGAAGCGCACCATCGAGTAGATGACGATAGGCAGGGTCGGGCTATCAGGACCGTTGGTGAAGAAGGCGATGACGAACTCATCGAGGCTGAGCGTGAAGACCAACAAGGCTCCGGCAATGATGGCTGGGGCGAGGCTAGGCAACGTAATGCGAAAGAAGGTGCTCACGGCTCCCGCACCCAGATCGCGACTGGCCTCCTCCAAGCTGGGATCCGTTTGACCCATGCGCGCGATGACTACGGCAGCCACGAATGCCATCCCGAACACGATGTGCGCGAGCAGCACCGAGTGCAGCCCTAACGTCATCCCGATCAGGCTGAACATGGCAAGTAATCCGATCGCCAAGGCAAGATCCGGAATGATGCCCGGCGCCAGCGAGTAAGCCTCCAGCAGACTTGATCGCACGTATCTGGCGATCCCAATCGCCAGCAGCGTGCCCAAGATGGTGGCGCCGATCGTGGAACCTACGGCGACGATCATCGTGTTGATGAAGCCTTCACGGATTTCGTCATTACCGGCCAGCGACGCGTACCACTTCGTACTGAAACCGGTCCAGGTAAATGGAGTCTTACTGGCGTTGAAGGACATCACCACGAGTACGGCGATCGGCAGATAGAGGAAGCCGAAGGTGCCGGCGAGCGCCAGCATCAGGCCCCTGGGCAGCTTCGCAGCATTCCTTGCGTTCGACTTACGCACGACTACCACCATTGATTGCTCGAGAGACTCGCGCTTGCGCAGCGAACAGTCCTACCAGCAGAGCCACCACGATAAGCGCGATGACGGCACCGAAGGGCCAGTCGCGTGCCTCAAGGAACTGATCGCGGATGAGGTTGCCCACCATCACGGTCTTGCCGCCGCCGAGCAGTTCGGGAACGATGAAGTTACCGAGACTGGGTACAAACACAAAGATCGACCCAATGAGCACGCCTGGCAGTGTCAAAGGCAACGTCACGTCAAGGAACGTGCGAAACCGACCGGCCCCGAGGTTGGCTGCAGCTTCACCGAGTTGGGGATCCAGCCGCTCAATGGACGCATACACGGGCAGGATCATCAGCGGCAGGTAGGCGTATAACAGGCCGACCACCACGGCTCCCCGGTTGTAGAGCAGATCCAACGGTGCACCGAGAATTCCCCAACCGACAAGTGCGCTGTTGATTGGGCCCTGGGAGTTGAGCAAAATGATCCACGCGTAGGTGCGGATCAGGAAGTTCGACCAGAAGGGCAGCACCACGAGTACCAGAGCGATCGTTCGCCAACGGCGGGGCAGGCGCGCGATAGCCATGGCTGCCGGATACCCGATCAACAACGCCAGCAACGTAGTGACCAGCGCAATGAGGATCGAGTTCCCGAAAACCGAAAGGTAGACGGGCTCAAAGGCCCGCAGGTAGTTCTCCAGGGTCGGCTCGAATTTCACACCGCCAAAGCGACCGCGGTTGAGGAACGAATAGACGGCGATGATGACAAGTGGGATCGTCATGAACGCCGTGACGTAGAGCAGTCCTGGCCCCGTGAAGACTGCACGTGCCAGGAGGGCGCGACGCTTTACCGCGCCACGCCCTCCTTGGGACTCATTCACAACTGGTGTGTCTTCGCGACTAGCTGGAAGTCACCTCAGTGGCGATCTTGGTGTACATCGGCCCCGCATCACCCAGATCAACTAGGGACTCGCCCTTGAGAAGCTCCGCGGGTGTCGTACCCATATTCGGGAATGACTTGGCCAACTCAGCACCCACGGCATCCATCGCCGCCTTATTGGGCACCTTGTACAGGATGTTCTCAGCAACCCACGCATGGTTGGCCGGATCCAGGATGTAGTTGATGAAGGCGTGCGCGGCTTCCTTGTTCTTGGACGACTTCAGCACGACCATGGTGTCCACCCACAGATCGCTGCCCTCCTTGGGAACCACGAACTTGATGTTGGGATCTTCGGCGATGCCGTAGTTGCACCAGCCGTCCCAGGCCACCACCGCATTCGCCTCACCCGACACCAGTCGGCTGTAGAAGGTGGTGTCGTCATAGGCCAGCAGGTTTGGCTTGGCCGCGATGAGCGTGTCTTTGACCTGCTGCATTTCCGCCTCGTCTGTGGTGTTCGCTGAAAAACCAAGAAGTTTCTGCGCCGGCAGCATCAACCAGCGTTCGGTAGCTAGCGCGGTGACCTTGCCCTTGTTCTCGGCGCTCGGCTGAAGGATGTCGTTCCAACTCGTCGGCTCATCTATCAAGTCACTGCGGTAGCAAATACCCGTTGTGCCCCAGGCATACGGGACAGAAAACTTGTTGCCTGGGTCGTAGGCCAACTGCTGTGCCTCGGGATACAGGTTCTTCAAGTTCGGGACAAAGTCAGGATTAATGGCTTCGACAAGGCCGGCCTCGTTGAGTGCCTGCGCGAACTGACCTGAGACGAAGGCCACGTCGATGCCGGAGTCACCACCGGCGGTCAGCTTGGCCATGATCTCTTCGTTCGTGGCGTGGTTGGTGATTGTCACCGGGGTACCGATGGCCTCCTGGACCTTTTGTGCGAGGTCCTCTGGGTAGTAGCCGGCCCAGTTCGAAATGGTCAGCGTCTGCTTGCTCAGGTCCGCATTGGGATCAAGGTCGGCTGCCCCGGATCCAGAACTTGAGCATGCGCTCACGGTAAGCACGGCGAGCGTGGCTACGGCAGTTGCACCGATAACCCTCGCCCTTGCGGCATGTCCACGACCTGCCCGCATGTGGGATCTCCTAACCGCCCCACGACGGGGGCCTCGGTCATTTGAATGCGTGTTCCGGGAAGGCTTTCATAGCGCGTCACAACTCGCAAGCACTTTCCTGAATCGACATTCAAAATCCACTCCGCTCGGTATCGTGGCGAGGCCATGGCCAAGACCACGACAAAGCAAGCTGATGCGCGATCCCGCGCGTCCCGGCGCGCGGACCTGCTGGCTGCCGCTCAGCGCGCAATGTCGGTCCACGGAACTCAGGTTCGCTTGAATCAAGTCGCCGAACAGGCCGGGCTGACCTCCGGTGCCGTGCTCTACCACTTTCCTGATCTCCAAGACCTGCTCATCGAAGCCAATCGGGCGGGCATGGAGCGCTTTTACGACGAGCGACTGCGGGCGATTGAAGGTGTCGCTGACCCGGCCGAGCGCCTTGTGCTCACGATCCTGTCGGGTCTGCCTACCGGCAAGGATGACGAGGAGGTTCGCCTGCTCTGCGCCCTCGGCGGCGAAGCGGCACGCAATACCGTCTATGCCGTCTTGCTCACTTCCCTCTTCGACCGCCAAGTAACTATGTACCAGCAACTCTTGGATGCAGGAGTAGCAGCCGACATGTTTCACCTCGCCAGCAGTTCATTGGACATCGCGCGCAACCTCGTGGCCCTTGAGGACGCCTACGGGTACCGAATCATGGCCGGACACCCGGTCCTTGATCCGAGGGCGAGTGCGGCCCTCATCCTGGACTACGCACGAATGGCAACGGGGCATCCATTGTCGTTCCCCGCCACACCAGTCAAAGCTCGATAGCAACAAGTCAACAAGCAGATGGAGGTCCGATGACCAAGCGTTCACTCACTGTGCTCTTCATGCCGGAGTCGGCCTACGGTCCGACCAACCAGTGCATCGGTATCGGACGCGTGTTGACCGAACGCGGACACCGCGTCGTGTTCGCCTCATCCACCGAATGGGAAGGACGCCTAGCGCCGCTGGGATTCGAGGAGGACCTCGTCGACCTGGCACCGCCACCGGAGGGACCACAGGAGGCCGGTCAGTTTTGGGCTGATTTCATTCGCGATACCGCACCGGTATTCCGCCTTCCCACGGTCGAGCAACTGGAAGGCTTCATTCAACCCACCTGGCAGGCCTTGATCGACGGCGCAATGTACTGCGAACCGCAGCTTCGCGAGGTGGTGGCTCGAGTCAAGCCCGATGTCATCGTCGAGGACAACGTGCTCACCTTCCCAGCGCTCATGACCTCCGGGGCACCGTTCGTCCGCATCGTCTCTTGCCAGCCGCTGGAGATGACGGGCCCGACCGTGCCACCGAAGTTCTCCGGCCTTCCTGCGGAGGACGCAAGTGCGTGGGCCGACTTCCGTGCTGCCTATGACCGCATCCACCGACCCATGTGGCAACAGTGGAATGACTGGGTGGTCAGCCAGGGAACTGAGCCGTTGCCCGCCTTGGAATTCATTCACACGTCAGCGGCGGCCAACCTCTACGTCTATCCGCAGGAGGCGGACTACACGGATATTCGTCCACTTGGAGCGAACTGGTTCCGCATGGATTCCAGTGTTCGCCAGACGGACGACGCTTATGAGATCCCGGCCGAGGTACTCAACCGCCCCGATGGCAGCGCGCTGATCTACCTCTCATTGGGATCGCTGGGCAGCGCCGATGTCGAGTTGATGAAGCGTCTGGTCGACGTCCTCGGCCGGACCCCACACCGGTACATCGTCAGCATGGGGCCGCAACACTCCGAGTACACGCTTGCACCCAACATGGTCGGCGCACAGTTCCTGCCACAGACCAACGTCATTCCCCACGTTGATCTCGTCATCACTCATGGAGGGAACAACACGACCACCGAAGCCTTGCACTTCGGCAAACCCATGATCTTGCTCCCCCTGTTCTGGGATCAGTACGACAACGCTCAGCGCATGGACGAACTCGGATTCGGTGTGCGTCTGAGCACATACGAGTTCACCGATGAGCAGATGTTCGACGCTCTGGCGCGCATGCTCGGCGACCGTGACTTGCAGGCAAGAATGGCTGCCAACGGCGCCGCCATTCGAGTTCGCGACGGTCTGCGCTTCGGTGCGGATGTCATCGAGGCAGTTGGTCTAGGTGAGACGCCACCACAGACACCCGACCAGATGAAGTGACGACCCCTGAGCCACGCCGCATCGGAATTGCCGAGGGAGCTTCACAGGCACTGATCGACGCAATGGTCGACCAGTGCCATGGAGGTCTTGCCAACGCACATCTCACGACCTGGTTCGCGGAACCTGCGCGGGGTGAGCGTCGGATTACGGTAGACCAGACGAACACATCAGTAGTTGTCGGTGAACGTGCGGTCGTCAAGTGGCTGAACCACCCCACGCCTGGACGACATCCCGCACCCGAACGACTGCAGCTTCTCGCCCAGGCCGCATACCGGTATACGCCGCGACCTTGGGGGCTTCTTGAGGATGACGCCGGCGCACTGCTGGCTATCGTCACCAGTTTCGTGCCAGGTGCCATTGACGGCTGGGAATGGGGTCCAGAGTTGGTTCGATCCTTGGCCCGCCAGGAAACCACCATGGCTCAGGCATTGGCACCAATGCTTCGTATCGGTGAACTTGTTGCTGGCATGCACGAAGTCTTCGCGGAGGCCGGGGTCGAGAAAGCAAGCACCGCGCTGGTGCACGCCTGGTACGACGCGGCGGTCGCAGCACTTGACGCGGCGCAGGTCGGCATGGCCTCGCTGGTGGGCGAATCGGGTGACGAGACCGTCCTATTGCGTTCCTTAGCGGAGCGAGCCCGACTTCAATTGCGTGCGCTGCGCGAATCTGCAGGCACGCCACTGATGGTCATCCACGGTGACCTTCACCTTGGACAGATCCTGCGCGCGACCCCGTCAGCGAACGGCACGCCGACTGAGGAATTCATGATCATCGATTTCGACGGGAACCCGGTTCTACCCTTGCCGCAGCGTCTAGCAACCCAACCTGCCGCACTGGACGTCGCTGGAATGCTTTGCTCCATCGATCACATAGGTCGAGTAGTGATGTACCGAACTCCTGAGCACGACCCAGGACTCGTGCAGGAGTGGATGCGGCGCGCCGAGGAGTCCTTCATGAACGGATACCTCGATAACCTGCACCGACCAGAACTTTTGGACGAAGAAATCATCCCCGCCCTGCGAGTGCAGCAAGAGTGCCGTGAATACCTCTACGCCGCCCAGCACCTGCCGCACTGGCGGTACGTTCCACATGCGGCACTACCCGCACTGCTCGATCAACTGAATGACCCGTCACCACGACACACCAATCCTAGGAATGGCCACAACTGATGAATCCCGAACTGTTCCGGCAGGACATCGAAGCCAAACCCGCTGCGCTGAAACGACTCGCCGCAGTGCTGGGCGATCAGCAGCCCTGGCCTAACTGGTCGGCGGACTCGCGGATGCTATTTCTCGGGATGGGCTCTTCGCACTACGCGAATGCGATCTGTGCCGCCCGCCTGCGCGCAGTTGGGCTTGTCGCTACCGCTGAACTCGCCTCCAGCAGCCTGCTTCCGAAACTGCGCGCCCAGGACATCGTCATTGCGGTGTCCGCATCCGGTGGATCCGAGGAAACATTGGCTACCACTCGGTCGCTGACGGGCCAGTGCTCGATCATCGCCGTCACCAACACTCCCGGTAGCCCGATCACCGAGCTAGCGGAGCACACACTGCTGATAGACGCCGATCAAGAGCGCGGCGGAGTCGCCTGCCGGTCCTTCCAACACACCCTGGCCCTACACCTCGCGCTGATCTCCCGCTGGGATCCACGAGTGGACACCACTGCACTCCTCGGTCAAGCCGCCACCGCATGCGCCGACATCATCGAGACCAGCGCGCGCTGGCTCCCCGACTTTGCTGATCTGCTCCTAGGTCCCGCTGGCACCACCATGGTCGCTCCAGCAGCACGGTTGAGTTCCGCGCAGCAATCGGCACTGATGCTGCGCGAGGGTCCGCGCCGACCGGCCATCGCTTGCGAGACGGGGGACTGGAGCCACGTGGATGTCTACCTCACCAAGACCACGGACTACCGGATGCTGCTGTTCCCCGGAAGTCCATGGGAGGCCAACCTCCTGCGTTGGACCACTGAACGGGCTTCAACCGTGGTCTGCGCCGGTGCCGACCTGCCCGCTACCACAGGTAGTACAGGTGCTGCACGATCGCTTCGATACGCCCACGACGACATCGATGATGTCCGGCTGCTGAGCGAGGTCACTGTCGCGGAACTGCTCGCCGCGGCTACCTGGGGTGCAATCAGCAGTACTTAACCAACCTGCGGCAAACAGCACTAGCTCGTGCTACCCCTGCAGGTTCATCGGCGCGATCAACACGAGTAGAACGCACCAACCGGCAAGGGCCATGACGATTCGAAAACCAGTTCGCCAACGCTGTTGCGAACACTGCACACCTGCGAACACCACCAAGCCGAGGGCACCGATACCGCCGACCAGACCAAGGACCGGCATAGCTGCACTGATGGCAACCACGACCGCCAGGCTCGCCATGGCCAGCAACGGAAGAGCGATAGCGATAGTGCCCCGCTGACCTAGGCTCACGACCGTCCCCGCACTGTCGCGGCTCATGTCGGCACCGGCATTGGCCAGGTGCGCGCCAACGCCGAGGCTTGCTGCCGCGATGATCAGCCACAGCGGCGGCAGGCCTGCCCACGGACCGCCCAGGCAGAGGAAGAAGGGCAGCGCGCCGAAGGCGATCAGGTACGGAAACCAGGACCAGCGGGTCCGCGACAATTGCAGGTTGTACCACCAGGCCATGCCAACTGCTGCAATGTGAAACAGACCGCCGGCGAGCCCGGCCGCTAGCAGCGACAGCGGAATGCAGGCGACTGCCGTCGCCAGCGCACAAATCCAGAGCGCCGTTGATGTCACACTGCCGTCCACCACGGGCTTCTCAACGCGCTGAAGCGCGGAATCTTCAGCTGCGTCGTGCGCGTCGTTACTCCAACCGATAGAGAGCTGACCGGTCAACACCGCCGCAATAAGTAGCAGCAGTTGATCACCCTGCCAACCGAGTCGCCAACCCAGCAGACTTACGCAGGAGGTGACCGCCAAGGTGGGCAACGGATGGCAGGCTCGCAACAGCCCCCAAAAGACCCTCACCAATTCGTGGTTAGTTGAAGGTGACCGTCAATGGGGCGTGATCACTCCAACGCTCCGCGTAGGTGGGTGCCTTGCCCACGACGGCATTCTTCGCACGTTCAGCTAGTGCCGCCGTGCTCAGAACGTAGTCAATCCGCCACCCGCCGTCCGTATCGAACCCGCGACCACGCCAGGACCACCAGGTGTAGGGCCCCGGTCCAGGGCCACCCAGTGAGCGTCCTAGATCAATCCAGTCGCGCTGAAACCAGCGATCCAAGTAGGCACGCTCCTGTGGAAGAAACCCAGCGCTGGTGAGATTCCCGCGCCAGTTCTTGATATCGATCTCCCGGTGCGCCACATTGAAGTCGCCACAGACGATTACGTGCCCTTTGCGACGGGTTGCACGAGTGCGCAATGTCTTCAATCGGGTGTCCATCACATCAAGGAATGCATACTTTTCCAGTTGCTTCGGGGAGTCTGCCTCACCGGTGTGGACATAGACCGACGCCACGGTGGTCGGCCCCCATGGCGAGGCGACATCGGCTTCGACCCAGCGACCACTGTTGTCTAGCCCGTCAACGCCGGACCTCTCCCGCTGGTCAAGTGGTTCATCTTTCGTCAGAATCGCCACGCCAGCTCGTCCCAACTGTGGCGCGGGCGCGTGGACAACGTGAAAGGACTTCAGCGGAGACTGACTCAGCACTTCATGGAGTTGGGCATGGGTAGCGCGGACTTCCTGCAGGCAGATCACATCGGCCTTGATCTGATGCAACCAGTCCATGCCGCCACGACGGGCTGCGGCGCGAATGCCGTTGACGTTAACAGTCACGACACGAAAAGGCGTCGATCCGTTAGTGCTCACCGTCAACCTCAACCATCTGCGATTGAATCTGAATCTCAACCTGGTAACCGGTCACCTGCTGAATTGCCAGCACGAGTGCATCCCTATCGCGAACGTCTTCGCGAAGCGGGTAGCGCTGACCAGGATCGAGCCTGGCGGGGTCAGAGAAATCCAGAACTAGGGCTTGGCCGTCGAATGCTGCTAGGCGTGCGTCGAACCAGATCATCCAGGCGACGCGATCGATGCGCTCCAGCAGCATCAACACATCGGACCACTGCGCACGAAGTGCATGAAGTGGCTCACCAGGCAATGAAGACAAGGCATCCGGGGGACCAGCCACTCCGAAACCCTAGTTGCCTTCTACGCTGCCTGCATGACGGTGACAGACCCCATCAGACACAACTGGGCCGGTAATCAGCAGTTCTCTGCCGTCCGATGCATTCGGCCACAATCACTCGCCGAAGCGCAGGCGGTCATTGCCGACACCTCAAGGATCCGCCCCATAGGCACCGCGCACTCATTCAGCCCACTTGCCGACACATCACAGGTCCAGCTGAGCCTCGCAGGTCTGCCGAGAGAGATCGAGATTGAGGCTGATTCGAACGAAGTCTGGGTGAGTGCCGCCGTGACCTACGGCGATCTTGCCCCGGTTCTCATGGAGCACGGCCGCGCCCTGCACAACCTGGCGTCCCTACCGCACATCAGCGTGGCAGGCGCATGCGCAACCGGCACACATGGTTCGGGAGATCGCCTCGGCAATCTGGCAACCGCGGTCACCGGAATGCGGTTGATCCGCGCTGATGGTCGCCTCGTTGAAATCGCCGGCGCAGAACTTGCGGCGGAGGTCGTCGCACTCGGGTGCCTGGGTGCCGTAACTCACCTGCGCCTGGCAACGGAGCGTTTCTACGAGGTCGCCCAGGTGGTGTTCGACGACCTACCGCGCGCACGTCTAGTCGACAGCCTTGATGAGATCTTCGGCGCAGCAACCTCCGTCAGTGTGTTCACCACCTGGGATGAATCCGAGCGGTGCCAGGTGTGGTTAAAGCAGCGGTGTGATGTCACGTCCTCATGGCCCCAAACTTCCTGGCTCGGCGCACGGCAACGAACCACGCCGGCGCACCCACTCCCTGATCACGACCCCATCAACTGCACTGCGCAGCTGGGGGAACCGGGTCCCTGGTTTGACCGCCTGCCGCATTTTCAGATGGCCTTCACGCCAAGTTCCGGGGATGAGATCCAGGCCGAGTACCTGCTACCACGGGATATGGCCAGTCAAGCGATTCAGGCGATCGAAGGAATCCGCGCGATCGTGCATCCGATCCTGCATGCGACTGAAATTCGATCCGTCGCTGCAGATGACCTTTGGCTATCGCCTAATTACGAACGACCAACGATTGGCATCCACTTCACCTGGCACAAGACCAATGCGGTGTACGACGTGCTACCGATCATCGATGAACTCCTGGCCCCCCTGGGCGCCCGACCACACTGGGGCAAGGTCACTACCTTTACCCCGGAGATGATCGTCCGCGGCTATCCACGCTTCGACCAATTCGCCAAGCGAGTGCGCGAGCTTGATCCGGAGGGCAAGTTCAGCAATTCCATGACCGATGCACTCATGGGCGCAGCGATGCGGGACCGAGTCACGTGAGTCTCACGGTGATCTCCGGACCATGGACGCCGGGACAGATTCGTGACTTCTGGTCTACTGCGACAATTCCGATTCGACTTGCCACCGCCGGTACGCCGGGCCCAACGGTGCAGTCACTGTGGTTCCTCCCGCAAGAAGACACTTTGTGGTGCTGCACGCAACGGGAAGCCCTTGTCGTGCGCCGCCTGCAGACCGAGCCCTACTGCGGCTTCGAGATTGCCGGCGACCACCCCCCGTATCGCGGTGTGCGCGGACACGGCCGCGCGCAGATCGAACCTAAAGCGGCCGGGCGGATCCTTCCGCTTTTGCTCGAGCGTTATAGCATCCAACGGGAAAGTTCACTGGCCCAGTGGCTGCTCTCGCGCATCGCCGATGAAGTTGCTATCGCTGTGACGGACCTTGCGGTGACCAGCTGGGACTATGCGGATCGAATGTCTACGGCAATAAAAGGTGAATCGTCCTAGCCCGATTCCAGGCGCAACGTCAGTTTGCCCACGTTCTCACCACTGAACAGTGCTAGCAGGGTTTCGGGGAAATCCTGGACACCACCACTGACAACCGTCTGCCTCGCCACGATCGCTCCGGACTTCACCCAACCAGACAGCCGCTGCCGGGCAGTGGCGTATTGATCGGCGTAGTCGAATACCAGGAAGCCTGACATCGTCCCTCGGCGCACGAGCAGGCTCAAATAGTTTCCGGGTCCACTCACTGTGCGCTGAGCGGGATCGGCGCCGTCCGGGTCAACGTTGTACTGCGAAATGGCACCACAGACGACCACTCGAGCGCCCATGGCCAGATTCGCAAGGGCATCGTCAAGAATCTCGCCGCCGACATTGTCGAAGTACACGTCGATACCAGCCGGGCATGCTTTACGCAGTGCGCGCCGAACATCGCCACTGCGATAGTCGATGGCTGCATCGAACCCGAGTTCGTCCATCAGATACGCACACTTCTGCGATCCACCGGCGATGCCAACAACGCGGGTGCCTGAGATTCGCGCCAACTGGCCCACCACCGAGCCCACACCGCCGGCAGCAGCAGAAACAACGACAGTGTCGCCCGCCCTGGGTCGGCCATGCTCGAACAGTCCGAAGTAGGCGGTCAACCCCGTCGTCCCAAGGATGCCCAGGTACTCCGTCGGGGTACCAAGTTGCGGATCGACAATGGTGAGTCCGCTTGGGCGGGCCACCGCATACTCCTGCACGCCAAGGGCTCCCAGCACCCAGGTACCAATGGTGAGTCCGTCCACCTGCGATTCGATGACCTCGCCAACCACCATGGCCCGCATGACCTCACCGATACCCACGGGCGGCAGGTAGGAGGGACGATCGTCCAACCAGCCGCGCATGGCCGGGTCGAGGGAACACTCCCGAACTGCAATGAGCACTTGACCAGCACGCACAGCGGGGATGGGGCGCTCCTCTAGGCGCCAGGTGGCCGAATTGGGAAGTCCGCGTGGTCGTTCTGCGAGAACGACTGCGTGATTGACCAGCGGCTGCGTCATTGACACGCTCTCATCGGCTGGATAGGTCGAGGGCGACGACCTTTGTTGGCCGAACGCGGATCACAACGCGGACGTTGTCGGTGCCATCGTCATAGGGATACCGATCGAGACCGCGGTACTTACCCGCCAGCCGGTCAATGAGTTCGCGGCCACCTTCTTCGGTCATCGTCACGATCCCCCGGATCTCGACGTAGGAGTACGGGTTGTCCTTCGGATAGACCAGCAAGCTGACGCGCGGATCCGCGACCAGGTTTCGGTGCTTGCGACGGTCGACGACGGTGGAGAACAGCACGTCGTCACCATCGCGCTCCACCCAGACCACCGACAGATGCGGTGATCCATCCGGTAGCAGGGTTGCCACCGTGGCGAACTCCGGGGCATCAAGGACGGCGCGTACGCCGTCGGCGAGGGTCACTGATTTAGTCATAGAGGCATTGTTGCGGACGACTAGGCGGAGTGACACCGCGACCCGATTCGCGACGGCAACCGGCTACTCCACCGTGACCGGCGTGGTCACCGTGCGTTTGATGCCCAGCGGCTTGACTTGGACAACCTGGGACATGGTCCCGGCATTGCTGTCCGTGCAGGCCGGCACCGACGACCAGTAGGGAATCACCTTGACCGTGAAATAGAAGCCTGACGCCTGACCGGTCGATTTCGTGATGCGTAGGCCATTGGCGCCACCGAGCAGCGACTGAAGATTTGCCGCGGTACTGCCGTGCGCCTTGAACACGCCGTAACCGTTGTCGTTGCTGAGGGTGACCGTGGCACCACCGACCGCGCGGGATGTCTCCGTGGAACCCAGGCTCGCGGTGTCGGTGCGTACGGTCGCGGTGTTGAGTTCGGCCCCAGACGCGTTCGATGAGTAGACGCAGGTCACCATGTTTGCACCGCCAGCAAGCGTGCTGGGACCTGGCGTGGTCAACGAGGTCGCCCGTGGGTCAGCGAGCAGCAGCGAAGGCATCACCAGGTCGGTGATCGCGATCGTCACCTGTTGATCCGTGGGGATGTTTCCGGCATCAGCATCCGTTGCCCGGATGGTGACGGTCGAAATCCCTCCGACAGTTGGCGTTCCCGAGATCGTCAGCGTGCGACCCGTCGCACCATCCAGGCCCAGTCCAGCCGGGAGCGAACCGCTCACGACTGCGTACGAGAACGTTGGACCGAGGCCTCCACTAAAGGTCAGCGCCTGCGAGAAGGCCGTGCCCACCTTGCCGAACGCCACGTCCACCGTCGACGCGGTTGACGTGTCCTGGTCGGTTGTCGTGGAGCTAATGTCGATGCGATACCGCAGGATGACGACACCGGAACCGCCATCACCGCCGGTGCCGAATCCTGCACCAACATTGCCGCCGCCTCCGCCACCACCCCCGCGTCCGTTGGTGCCAGCGGCTGCGGCCGAGGTTCGGCCGGCACCGTTGCCACCACCGCTGGATGCGGTGGCCGTGCTGCCGGTGCTGTGTCGGCCACCGGCACCGCCGGCACCGTAGGTGACCGAAGCACCGGTGAGAACCGAAGTGGCCCCGGCACCACCGGCCCCGGGACCACTGGCAGTGCCGTTGGAACCAGCACCACCGGCACCTCCACCACCCGCGGCGAAGTCGTTGCCACTGTCGGAGGTTCCACCGGCATTGCCGAGCGTCTCAGCATTACCGTCCGTCGCATAACTCCCGGCACCACCGGGCTGGCTGGTCGGGTGACCACCACCACCACCGGATGCCCCCGCGACACCATCACCGGGTGCATTGGATGCGTAGGCACTGACGAATTTGGATCCGCCGCCGCCACCGCCGGTCGAGGTGATCGAGTCGAAGGAACTGGAACCGCCAGAGGCACCTGCGCCGTCGTAGGTGGCCAGCGATCGGGGGTCGCAGTTATCCGAGTTGTTGTAGTCGGCATTACGCGGACATCGAGCTGCGCTACCACCAGCGCCGACCGTCACGGCATAACTCGACCCGCCACTGACGGTGACCGAGGCCCGCTCGCGCACACCGCCTCCGCCACCGCCACCGCCGGCATCCGATCCGCCGCCACCGCCACCCCCGACCACGAGCACGTCTACTGACGTAATACCCGTGGGTGCCGACCAGGTGGATGCGCAGGCCGTTCTTGCCCCGCTGGTGAAGCTCACCACCCGATAGCGGGCGCCATTAACCCCGTTAGTGCCGTCCGCGGTGTAGTTCGTGGTGGTCGCGGTGCACTGGGCGACGAGCACGGTCGACGTTACTGAAGCAACCGTGTAAGAGGTGTTGTTGCCGAACTCGATCAACCCATACTGCAAAGTGATGCCGCTTGCTACGTCGTCCCAGTTGTAGACCGAGCTGGCCGGCGACAGGGCCAGATAGGGACCGGAGTTGTTCGGTTCACCCGAATGCCATGGCGTACCGACGTTGGTTCCCGGTGGGTTTCCCGGGTCGCCGTAACTCATCCGAGCAGCCTGATCGCTCGACGGCGCATTGCTACCCGGGTCCCAGTACCACAGACAGGAACTCGACGTACAGGCGCTGCCGTTGGGTGTGCTCGAACTGGAGGAGCGCACCGCACCCAGCCAATAGGCCGCATCGGCATAACTGGACAGACTCTGGATGCTGGTGCGCTCGTCAGCAGTGGTGATAGTCGTGAGATAGCCCCCCGCACCGCAAAACGACGTGGAATTGGCATTCGTGCGCATGGTCGACCACACCACTGAAGTGCTGTTGTTGTACACCCGGTAGTAGTGGCCCGTGGTGTTGCCGAATACGTAACTATCGGAGCCCGAGGTGAAGGTGTTGTTAGGCCGGAAGGTCGTGGTGACTGTCGCCGTCCCGGCTGAGGCGCTACTGAGGGTCGCGGCATCCAGGGAAGCCTCGACGTTGGCAACCGAACCGGTGAGCGTCACCGTCGCAGTCCCCGACCCCGATACTGAGCCACCTGAAGGGGCGGTAGCAGTGATCGTGCCCAAGTCGGTCGACAGCACCGCACGCACCGTTCCGATATTGCAGGCCGAACCACCGGCCGATGCATCGGTGAGCGTGAAATTGCCGATCGTGATCGCGGTATTCAAACCACCAGAGGCTGCTGACGAAGGCCCGGTGATGCCCGGGTAACCAGGCGTGGCGCCGACCGCATCAGCCTGCGGCTGGCACTGCGGCAACGCCAAGCCTGCGATGACCAAGGCGACGGTGACTGTGCCAACTCCCACGAACACCCGCCCAAGCGTTCGCTTCATGCCTGACTCCCTTAGCTCCGGTGCACACCGAGAGCCACGCGTCTTTGTGAGAACGCCCATGGTAACCCAGGGATTGAATCGAATTCAATTCGTACCCAGCTGCCGCCTTAGCAGCCCAAATCGCCGAGCACACACGCGACAAGTTCCGTTCGGGGAACTAGATCGGCCACACTCACCCACTCGTGATCGGCGTGGGCACCGTCCCCTAGCGGTCCCAGCCCATCAAGGGTGGGGACTCCGGCGGCAGCCGTCAGGTTGCCGTCACTGGCGCCGCCAACCGCACAGTGGCCTGGCACCGGAAGCCCCAGGCTCTCAGCCGCTGCCCGCACGAGGGGCAGCAGCGACGCCGACGCCTGCTCCGCCATGGCTGGGCGATCGATGCCGCCGAGAATTTCCAGGCCACCGAACTCACCGGCCGCGACGAGGGCGCAGGCACGCACCTGCTGATCAATGCGCTCCTGCTCGGTTGACGACCAGGCGCGCACGTCCACGACGAGTTCTGCCTGCGCGGGCACAGTATTCGCCGTCGTACCAGCACTAAGCATGGTCGGTGTGACCGTGCTGCCCTGACTACGGTCTGCGAATCCGGCAATTTCCGTAGCGCAATGCGCAGCCATCAGCAGGGCATTCACCCCACGTTCGGGATCCAAGCCGGCATGCGCGGCGCGGCCGGTGAATCGCAGTCGGTACCAGGAAGTGCCTTTGCGCGCCGACTTGAGTTTGCCGTCCAATGATGGCTCGAAGACCAGCACGGCCTGCGCCTCAGCAATGGCCTGATGAATGGCCGCACGTGACGCCCACGAGCCGGTCTCTTCATCTGTGGTGAACATCAGGCCGATCGACGAACGATCTGGCACCAGGCTGAGCGCCGCGATGGCGGTCACCACCCCGGCTTTCATGTCGAAGACACCGGGCCCGCGCATCCGCTCACCATCGCAGGACCACGGCAGTCGCTGCAGTGTTCCGACGGGCCACACGGTATCGAGGTGGCCCAGGATGAGAACCCGGGGTTGCGCTTGACCCCAGCGCAGGATCGGTCGGCCTTCGTGCTCTTCGATGCGCGCCGGCTCACCCAACCACTTCGTACAAATTTCCTGCGTCAATTCCGCGGCTGCCCGACAGTGCGCAACCGATTCGGTTGGTGATTCAGTTTCGACGAGTAAGCGAATATCAGCCACCAGGCTGTCGGTACTGATCATGCTGACATCCTGCTGTATCGCCTCACGGTGTACCCGATCACGGTGTACCCGCGCATCGCCTACCGTGTACACGTGCGAGTCGATCCGGAGTTGATCGTGTCTGCCGAACAAGCTGTCGCCCGAGCCTGCGAGCGCTCCGGTGTCGAAGTACACCTAGCGCAATCCCCGTCCGAACTTCAACTGGTCCGCGAGGTTTGCGACGCCGTCTGGCCCGCGGTGTCCGGAAGTACTCAACTGCAACCGAACCTGCTGAAGGCGATCACCTACTCCGGTGGCTACGCAAGCATCGCTCTGGCTGACGGCGAGCCCGTAGGTGCCGCGGTGGCCCTACCGGGCAGACATCGGGATGCAACGACCGGATGGATCGAGGTGCTGCACTCGCATATGGCCGGCGTCGTATCAGGGGCCCGCGATCGTGGCATCGGCACCGCCCTCAAGCAGCACCAGCGCCTCTGGGCACTGCAGCAACACCTACCCGTCATCGCCTGGACATTTGATCCGCTGGTGCGCCGCAACGCGGTCTTCAACCTGCGCAATCTTGGCGTGGAGGTGGCACGCTACGAGGTCAATTTCTATGGAGCCATGGATGACGAACTGAACCACGGGGACGAGACGGATCGCCTGCTCGCCTGGTGGCCGGTGGCTTCAGCCCGGGCAGTTCGCGCCGCCATCCACCCGCTGCCAGCCATCAACACAACCGTTGCTGACCTGGGGTCGACCTGCCAGATCATCGAGATTCCCGAAGACATCGTTGGGTTACGACAGGCGAATCCAAGTGAGGCCTTGGAGTGGCGCATGCGCGTCCGGCGAGAGTTTCAAAAGGCGCTCACGAACCACGAGCAGGTGCTTGGTGTTGATGACCGTGGCAACTACGTTCTTGCACCCGAGGGGTCGACGGAACCCTGACCGGGTCCGCCCAACAGGATCGACATCACTTGGAGATCCGGTACACGATCGCGATCCTGAGTCAACGCGGCTACCGATGCGGCCGCTGCCGAGGCGAAGCGCAACCGATCCCTCAGTTGTTGCTTCCCATCGAGTGCCACGGCGTAGGCACCATGGAACACATCACCGCAGCCGACTGTGTCAATGGCCTGAATCTCGAATGCCGACAGATGTTCGACGACAGGCGAACCTTCAGCCTGGGTACACACGACGACGCCATTGGTTCCATCCGTGACAACAACGACAACGCCTGGCTGCGTACCCAAGGCAGCGTGCACACGCGTCGGAAGGTCACTGATTTCGAGGGACGCCGAGGTCAGGCTGTGCGCGAAGTGCCTGGGCAAAATGACGTGGTCAGCTCGAGACAGAATCTGCTCCACAACGGCGCCACCGGACAGGAACCGCTCGGCATCGACCACGATGGGGATGCGGCGCGACCTTGCCTCGTCCAAAATCGCCAGCGTGCCTGGTGGCGCTGTGCTGGCATCGACGAGCAGCACGGTCGCCAGCTCAAGTGCGTGCTGCACCGTGCCAGCGGATGGCAGGGGCGTGGTCTGCAGCACGGAATCATCAAAGGCGATGAATCGCTCCGCATCCGCCGTGACGACGATCGTGGATTGAATCGGAGCAGCACCGTCGTTCCACTCGACGAAGCTGAGATCAATGCCGTGGTCAACTAGGTCCGATGCCACCCCTGCCCACTGCCCATCGGCCGACAGGCAGCCCAGGTATGCCACCTGCCCGCCAAGCGTGGCGGCAGCCACCATCGCGTTTCGAACGTTGCCACCCATGCGTAGGCGACGCTGCAGAATCCGTCCCTTGCCCTCGTTCCAATGACCAGCAGTGACGAGGACGGTATCGACGGCGATCGCGCCTATGCCGATGATCACGGCGCGCGGTACGGCTGGCCCGCTTGTTGCAGCGCGGCCCGCGGATCCAGGCCTTCATGGATGACATCTGCGAATGCACGTGAAGCACCCTCGACGTCGTCAGCACCCCAAATATTGCGTCCAACGACAGCACCCCGCGCACCTGCGGACATGGCATCGAAGACCGTCTGCAGGGCCTCCTGCAATGTTGCGGTCTGCGGGCCGCCGGCAATAACGATCGGGGCCGGGCAACCTCGAACGATCTCGGCGAACGCGGCCCTGTCCCCTGGGTAGCCGACCTTGATGACGTCAACCCCGCACTCGATACCGCACCGGACGGCCCAGGCGATCTGCTCAGCATGGAAGACGATTCGCGGCTCCGCGGTGTAGTCGCGAGGGTAGATATGTGCGATGACCGGTAGGCCGTAAGGGGCGGCCTCTCGGACAGTGTCGCTGAGCCAGCGTAGGTAGCGCCCTTCGGTCGGCCCGCGCACCGGCACGGCCATGGCGATCGCGTCCGCACCAAGGCGGACGGCATCACCAACCGTGGCAATGATCTCGCTCACTCGGTCGTCGGGGGTGAATGAGGCGCCTTCCACGATCAGTGCGGCCGTGCCGGCGTAGGGCGCCCAGCAGTGCTTGGCGGTGCCCGCGGTCATCGTCACCGAGTCCGGACCGCCAACCATGCTGCGCGACAGGGCCCGCGGGAGGTCGGCCAAACCACCCTGGGTTGCCTGGCCGTAGCTGACGAAGTGGTCCACCGCCAGACCAAAAAGGTGACCGCGGGCGAAAATCCGGGCAAGACGAACCTGCTGTCCGAGGGGGGTCATAGTCGCCAAGCCTGGCAGACGTGACGCAACGCCCGACGAGCCCCGTATCCCTGACACGGCGCGCTTCCATCCCAAATGCCCCAAAGGACGCTACATTCCCAAAAAACACTTGTGACCCGTCAGGCACATCAATAACGAGGGTTCTCGAGAAACGCGAGTGGTGATGGCAACACATCGAAGAATCAGTCCCGTTGGGACAGCCCTGCTAGCCGGGGCTGCGCCGCTGGCACTTACTGCGCTCCTTGCCCCATTGGCCCTCAGCGGCTGCGGCAGCGACCAGGCCGCGTCCCCCGCGGCCTCCGCGGCCTCCAGTACCGCCCAAGGGGTACCCAGCAGCCCCGCGGCGGTCCCCAGCGTTGCGCCGACCCCCACTCCGACGCCACCACCCATTCCAACACCCGAGCCCACGCCGACTCCGACACCAGAACCCACGCTCGAGCCAACGCTTGAGCCGGTGGGTCCGGCCTACCTCACGATCATTGCCGGGTCGGAAATCATCATGGATGACGGCTGCTTCGACTATGAGAACACGATCGCCGCGACCAACAAGGCTGCGAAGAAATATCGAAAGGCCGCCAAGAAGGTGGGTAAGAGCACTACCGCAGCTCAGGCATTGCGGGAGCGAGCACGCTGGGTCGATGCGGACAATCTGACGGACTACAACACCACGATGCTTAACGTTTCACAGGTGGCCCTGGATCAGGTCAGCAATGGACGCTCGGCCGAAGTCGGACCTTTGGATCAATATCTCTTCGACACCATTGCCTTCTGCGGTCTCGCAGATGCGCACGCAGCGGCGCAGCAGCAGATGCTCGAGGTCAACACTCTCGCTGAGAAGATCAGAGCACTAGCCGAGTCTGCACTTCCCGAGACGACCTGAGGACCACCCACGAAGCAAGGGCATCACCGATCATCACGAGACCGCCGAGCGCAAGTGGCCATCGTGAATCGGTTAATGGCTCAATGGCGCCGAGTGGCCACAGCAGGAGGATGCAGGCGAATGCCACCGCATGAATCAGCACAATGCGGCGTCCAAACAAGGCACCTGCGGAATCAGATCCAAATCTATTCCGCTGAGTGATCGCCAAGATCAACATCGCGCCCATCACATAGAGCATTGGAAGGACCGTCCAGGAATCCGCATTCGCCGGAAGTGGATCGGAGAATCCAATGACCGCGATTGAGGACAACGCGGCCGCCATCGAGATCGCTCCAAAGATAAGGAGCACATGTACGAGTAGCCAGGTTCTGATTGTCGTTGGCTTTGACGGGAGCCCAGCCGGGAAGATCGTGGTGAAGTAGATGCGCCAGATGGCAAAGATCACGACGATGATCAGCACGAGGAGCGGTAGATGCGGAATTTGCGGTAGGCCGCTCAGATTCTTCACAAGATAGATGAGCGATTCGCCGAGCACGATGAGCACCAACTGACCCATACGCTCCTGCAAATGCTCGGTACTCAACCTGCCCACGGCAACAAGGCCGCTGAGCGATCGGCCCAGAAGCGGCCACGCGAGCAGGACAACGCCCGTGGCAATACACACGCCTTCCCAAACGGCGACATTGGGGACCTGCAGCCAGACCAGAAGGGCACCTGCGGCGAAGACCCCTGTTGCTGCGCCCGAGGCGAGCACAACGGCGCGGGCCTCCTGATCCACCTGAGGTTCTCCCACCGAGGACGCCCAGTACAGCGCCGTGATGGAGCCGAACGCCACGGTGAGCGCCGCGAAACCCATCAGGGTCGGTAATCCAGTTCCTAAGCCCGTCGCCAAGGCCGCGATAACGATGGCGACCATTTGGATGACAACCAAGACCTGCCGCAGTCCTGCACGTGCCCCAAAACAGGCTAGGTTGACGGTAGTTGCCAACCAAAGCGTCAGGATGATCGCCAATCCGGCACCGATGATTCCCCCGGTAGACCAAGTTGGACTATCACCGAAAACCTGTGCGGCTCGATTGATGGTTGCCACCAGCACAAGGTCATAGAAGAGCTCAAACCAGCCGACGCGCTGCTTCTCACTGTCCGCATGTGAGGTTGGTTCCTTGGTCACGTATGACTCCGTACGCCTGCATCCTTACGCTTGACCGGAATACTGGAGAAGCCGCGTATGACATGGGAGGGGTAGCGCTCACAGGCCCCAGCCAGAACGAACTCTGGATCGCGCTTGAGGAACTCCGTCAGGCCCACCTTGGCTTCAAGTCTGGCCAGTGGCATACCAAGGCAGAAGTGCACACCCTCGCCGAATGACAGATTCCGACTGCCATCACGATCGAGCACGAGTTCATCAGGCCGCTCAAACTCCCGGTGATCACGATTTGCCGACGCGAAGATCATGAGGACCCGCGAACCGGTCGGTAGTTCCTGCCCGTGCAAGACGACCGGTCGAGTGGTGACGCGTGCCAGCCACTGTCCCGGGGCATCGAATCGGAGGAACTCGTCCATGGCGATCATCGAAAATTCCTGATTCACGTCGAGCAGTTCATCCTTGCGAACTTCATCGCAGGCAAGCGCGTGCACAACATTGCCCATCAGGCTGGCGGTGGTTTCCATACCGGCAGCAATCAGTAGCAGAGTCAGCCCTTCTACCTCCTGCTGGCGCATCTGCCCAGACTCGATGCCTATTGCCATGTCGCCCAGAACATCATCGATTACCGAGCCGCCCGTGCGACGCTGCATCACCTGATCGTGAATGTAGGTCACTAGCTCAGTTCGACTGGCAATCGCGGCAGGTGATGGTCCTGATTCACCCGCTGGTCGATTCAACATCTCCAGGCCGGCATCGATGGCCCACGGAACATCCTGGTCCGGAATACCCAGCAAGCGAAAGATGGTCATCATCGGCAGCCGCTGGGTGAAGCGGGCCGCAATGTCCCAGCTCTGATCACTTTCGGAAGCAGGCATCTCAGCAAGCAACTCATGCGCGCACTCCCTGACCATGGCTTCGTAGCGCTTGATATTGCGTGAGGCAAAGCGAGCTGCGAGAACGCGCCGGACTACGTCGTGGCGCGGTGGGTCGAGCTCCTGAATACTGCCTTCCCCGAAGAACTGCACATACTCGCCCAGTTCAACACCCTGGGCACTGGAGTACGACTCCCAGTCTCGCAGCGCGTCACGAACATCCGCATATCGGGAAAGAGCCCAGGCGTGGTGTGCTCTCAGGTAATAGAGCGGATATTCCTCTCTTAACCGCGCGTAGGCAGGGTAGGGATCCTCGTGAGACTGTGCAGAGACCGGGTCCCAGATTTCCGGTTCCGGAGTTGACGGGCCAGCGCTCATGAAACCGGGAGCCTACTGAGCACGCGCGTTGAACTCCTCGAGGCTGACTCGGGGAACGCTCACGACACTGCAGCCATGGCCCCAGTCACTGGCACCTAACCGAGAGGCAAGGTCCAGGCGTTCGCCCTGTATCTGATCTCCGTCAAACGCACGTTCGTCTACAACGATGTGCACGACCTCCCCAAGAATCATGAGCCCGTTGCCGACTGGGCGAATCTCAATCAAGTGACACTCCATCGCATAGGGGGCCTCAGCAGCACGGGGTACCGAGATCCGCGTACCAGGAAGGCGAGTCAGGCCCACTCGGTCGAATTCGCTGACACCGTACGGGAATTCGACGGCCGAATCGTTGACCTCAGCCATACGTGCTGCTGGCGCACCACACACCGTGAACTCCCCGGTGGCGCGGATATTTCGCACGGTGTCCTTCTCGCCGATCGAGCTCACCATGACAACGGGCGGCGCTGTGCTGACGAGTTGATAGAACGAGTGTGGTGCGATGTTGTCAGTACCATCCGGTGCGATCGTCGCCACCCAGGCAATTGGGCGAGGCGCCACAAGCGCACTGAGAATGGAGTAGACCCCGCCATGTGTTGCCGGGTCGATATGTCGCCAGTTGTCCGCCATCAACTTGGACTTAGACGGCGACAACGGGATTACGCAGCGTTCCGATCCGATCAATAATGCACGTGACTACGTCACCGGGTTGCAAGAAGGTCGGTGGGTCCATCGCTGCCCCAACACCCTGTGGAGAACCCGTTGAGATAACGTCACCCGGCTCGAGGGTTACGCCAGCAGTGATATCCGCAATCAAGGTCGGAATCTTGAACAGCATGTGCTGCGAATTCCCGTTCTGGCGCTGATCATCATTAACAAACAGGCTCAACTGCAGCGTGTGCGGATCGGGAATCTCATCGGCGGTGACGATCATCGGTCCGAAAGGTGCGAAGCTGTCTTGACCTTTGGAATAAAACCACTGTCCTGATCGACGTTGATCCCGAGCACTGATGTCATTCATGATGCTGTACCCAAAGACGTAGTCCAGGGCGCGTTCCTCGCTTACCCCTTGGGTTAACCGACCAATCACCACAGCGAGTTCGCACTCCCAGTCCAGCTGCTTGGTCAACTTCGCGTTGTGTCGGATTGGTTCACCTGGTCCAACTACCGCAGTGCCCGGCTTACTGAACAGCACCGGTCGATCAGGAAGATCCTTGGCGGTATCCAACGAACGACTGGACTCCTCAACGTGCTCGACATAGTTCAGGCCGATGCCGATGATCTTCCCCGGCCGCAAGGGAGCGTGCAGGGTTACGGCATCCAATGACTGGCAGTGCTCCGGCGCCCAGACCGGGGTCCGTGCAACTTCATCGCGGACTTGAGCAAGAAATTCCGGACCAGCAGCAATGAAGGCCATCATGGTTTCTGGAATATCGACTAGACCCGCCAATGCAGCACGAAGGTCGACAACAGACATATCCGCGACGAGGCCGACCTTTCGCACGCCGCCGGCGGAACTGTAGGTGACCAATCGCATCGCTGAACTCCTCTTCTCGTGTGCTAGTCGTGCCTAGGAACCTGATCGGGCCACTGTGGCGGCTGTTGGCCAGGGGGTTGTTGGTCGTGAAGGGTGATGCGATTAATGGGTTGTCGATTGACATGTAATTGGAAGATGTCAAAACGGTTGTAATGACCGGTGATGTCGTGCATCTGCTTTGGCTGAACGCACGCAGCAATGTCAATATCCGCATAAACGATTCCCTCGACATCAATGAGGGGATCACTGATGAGCCGGCCGTCCGGGCCGAAGACACCGCTGAAAGCCGCGTGCTTTCGCTCTAATAGATCCCGTGCCTCCTGATTGTGCGCGACGGCATCCACGATCTCTGGAGTAATAGCCGAGCAGGAGACCACGGTGAAAAGCTTTCCTTCGAAGGAATGTGCGGCGGCCCGCACCTTGATGGCTTCCACCATGTCGTAGTCGGGGGGCGCCGTAGGCAGTGCGATGTAGTTCGCTGTGTGAACGGTTTCGCCCTGTGCAAGCAGCGTGAACCGAGCCAGGGTGTTCGTATTTTCACCGCAGGCAAGGCC
>JAGWVT010000166.1 GCA_018970765.1 Actinomycetales bacterium | reverse complement strand
CGGTTGCGGTGATTCGGTGGCCAGGGCCCCGTTGCATGTGCGTTCAGTGGCCGACGCATGGATGGGCTACCACGGCCACATGGTACGACCCTCTTGCGTGTCGGCAGCGTGGACAGACGCTCGTTCGGTACGATGTCCGGGGTGGTGTTGGGTGGGGCAGCTGTGCGATAGGAAGTCCATGAAGATTGATGCCACGCATACGCGAGCCAGCTTTGTGCTGGCCAACACGAAACCGCAGTCGGTGCAAGGTCTCGGGGACATTGTGCTGTTGCTGACTGACGAGTTGCAGCCCTTGTGGCGCGCGACCGAGACGGAGCTGCGGCAGCAGGGGGTAGAGCCGCCATTCTGGGCGTTCGCGTGGCTCGGTGGGCAGGCGGTGTCGCGTTGGGTACTGGACAACCCGCATGTGGTGGCTGGCCGCAGCGTCCTTGATTTTGCATGTGGGTGCGGCATGTCGGGGATCGTGGCGCTGCGAGCCGGCGCTGGTATCACGGTAGGGGTCGATGTTGATGAGGTCGCCTGTGTGGCCGCCGCCCTGAACAGCCAGCGCAATAACGTGACGCTGCAGCTGGTGTGTGAGGATGTGGTTGGGCGGTGTGACCTGAAGTGGCCCGGCGCTGGAGAGACCGTAGAGTCGCTGCTGAGGCAGGACGGCGAGATACGGTTGCCGGAGGTCATTCTGGCAGGCGACGTTTGCTACGATGCGCGGCTGGCAGCGCGCGTATTGCCGTGGCTGCAATCGATGGCCAACCTGGGGGTGATGGTGGTGCTCGGTGACCCGGGGCGAAAATACCTGCAGACTGTGCACATGCAGTTGCTGGCGGAATATCGGCTGCACACAACGACCGAGATCGAGCGCGAAGCGTATATGCCAGCGGCGGTGTGGAGGCTGCTGCCGGAAAGCCCCTGACGCGACCCTGCACGCGCGCAGGTCGGCTAACACGGCCTTCGAGTGTCTGCTCTGGACGGAATGGCGCCGGTTGCCCGTAAGTGGCCGTTGAAAAAGATTATCAACGCCATTATCCGGGCTGCGCGGTGTTGTTGCCGCCATCGATGGAGCACAGATGACGGACTTATCGACACTGGCCGAGTTGAAGCCGGGCGAGCCGGCCCGGGTGACCGGCCTGGAGGGCGATACGACCACGACTCGCCGTGTGATGGCTCTGGGATTCGTGCCCGGGACCCGAGTCGAGGTGGTGCGTCGCTCGCCGCTCGGTGACCCGACCGAGTACGAGCTTCGCGGTGTGCGCGTGGCGCTTCGGTCGGCCGAGGCACGTCTGGTGCGCATCGCGCGCGAAACCCATGGCGGCGCATGACAACGCAAACGGTGCGCGTGGCGCTGGCCGGCAGCCCCAACTCGGGCAAGACGTCTCTGTTCAATCGCCTGACCGGCCTTCGACGGAAGGTCGCGAACTTTGCTGGCGTGACCGTTGATTGCGTCGAAGGTGCGGCAAAAACACCGGGTGGTGTGGTGACGCTGCTGGACCTTCCGGGCACGTATTCCACCGAGCCCCTGAGTGTGGACGAACAGGTGGCCATGCAGGTGCTTCGGCAGCAGGCGGCCGGTGTCGGTGCGCTGGATGCCGTGCTCATTGTCGCAGACGCCACCACGCTGCGGCGCTCTCTACCGATGGTGCTGGAGCTTCTGGAGCTTGGCAAACCGTCTGCGCTGGCGTTGACCATGGTGGACGAAATGAAGGCCCGTGGCGGAGCCGTTGACGTTCCGCAGCTGCGGCGCCAGCTGGGGATTCCGGTTTTTGGCGTCGTGGGGCATCGCGGCATTGGCGTGGATGAAGTACGAACCGAGCTGGACAGGGCAAAATCGTGGCCCGCGCGATCGGTGGGTGCCGTGGTGGACGCGTCCACCGAAGCCGTCGCACAGCGGTTTGCCGAGAGTGATCGGATTCTGGATGCAGTGCTGCGTGAGCCGGAGCGCCGATCGGAGCTGACCGATCGAGTGGATCGGATGGTGCTGCATCCGGTGTGGGGTTCAGTGGTATTTGCTCTCACCATGCTGCTGTTTTTTCAGATGATTTTCACCGTGGCAGCGCCGCTTCAGGACGCACTGGAGGGGTTGGTGGTGTCTCTCGGAACAGCGCTGGTGAGCATCGTTCCCGAGGGTGTGGTTCGCAGTCTGCTGGTGGATGGAGTCGTGGCCGGCGTAGGTGGGGTGGTCGTCTTCATACCACAGATCGCCCTGCTCCTGCTGTTGATCGCTGTCCTGGAAGGGTGTGGCTACATGCCGCGGGCGGCGTTTCTGGTAGACCGTGTCATGGGGCGGGTTGGGCTGGAAGGCCGGTCATTCGTCGCCCTGCTATCCAGCTATGCGTGCGCTGTGCCGGGCATTATGGCCACGCGCGCGGTGCCAGATATGCGCACTCGGCTGGCGACCATTCTGGTGGCACCCTTTATGACGTGCTCGGCTCGGCTGCCGGTGT
>JAGWVT010000055.1 GCA_018970765.1 Actinomycetales bacterium | reverse complement strand
CGGTCGTCCCGGCGTACGGGCGCAACTGCTACATCTGCCAACCAAGAAACTGGAGATGGACTTCGTGGTGCGCTCCGGACCGTCATCGACTCACGTTCTGAACGCTGTTTCCCCAGCTTGGACTAGTGCCCTGGCGGTAGCCGAATACGTCGTAGACGGCATCCGCGCACCCGCACCGCCATGGTGAGGCGCCCAACTCGGGTGCCTCACTGGCTAAGAGCCTGCTCGGGTCAGGCGTCAGGCAGGATCCGTCCGATCCCGGTGAAGTGGTAGGAGTACCACGGTCCGCTGATCTTGGTGAGGCGAACGCCCTTGCCGCGCCCCACGGCGTGCACCATGCGGTTGTTGCCGATGTAGACGCCAACGTGGTGGGCACCGCGACTCAAGTAGAAGACCAGGTCGCCTGGCTTGGCGAGTGCCTTGGGAATCTTCTTGGCGACTTTGTACTGGGAGCGGGAGTAGTGCGGCAGGTTGTGGTCCGCGGCCTCCTTGTAGACGTACAACGCCAGCCCCGAGCAGTCGAAACGCTCCGGTCCACTGCCACCAGCTGAGTAGGTATCGCCCACCTGGGCCTTGGCCAAGGCGACGATGCGCTGCCGGATCTGAGCGACCTTCTGGCGCAGTAGTTCCTGCCGGGTCAAGGTGGCTTGCATTCCGGTGGGGTCGCCAAATTCGGCGACGGCACCTGGGGCGCCAAGCATCGGATCGGCAGCTGCTGGCGCAGATTGGCTCAGCATCGGTTGATTCACGTCCTGCTGGCTGCCGTTGTCGGCGGGCACCACTGGGACCTCTTGGGTGTTGTCTCCCACGGGATTGTCGGCCGCCTGAGCGGTGCCGATCGTCGCCATGGCCAGCGACAGGGCACCGAGAGCGCCGGCAGCTGCACGCAGCCCGGTTCGTCCCCCTCGGACAGTTCCTCGCATCATCGGCCTCCTTGGCGCTCGTTGCCGGAATTTCCGGCTTTTTGACTGCTCTAGGACCGTATGTGCTCACGGGGAGATCTCGAAACGGTAACGACCGGCTATCGGACGGCTCACCCAGGGAATGTGGGATGGCCCACAATTTCCCCATTTCTTTACTTTCGTCACTCAAGTAACACTCATCGGATATGTGACCCAAGCGGTTGCTTGTGGCCCGGGCGTCTGAGCCTAGGAATTGGGGCAGGGAAATGGGGGGAACCGTCACGGCGTCAGCGGCTGTCCCGTAGCCTTCCCAGACGGGTTCCGATGGGGAACTCAAAACCCGGCGAGGTCCAAACTCGTCTCGAGCATGAGAGGTGAAGCCATGGATGACACCGTGCGCCAGCACAAGTACGTCCTCACTGAGGATCAGATGCCAACTACCTGGTACAACATCATGGCGGATCTGCCGTCACCTCCACCGCCGCCGTTGCACCCGGGACGCATGGACCCGGTAGGGCCAGACGATCTCGCACCGCTATTCCCGATGGACTTGATCATGCAAGAGGTCTCTGCGGAGCGCTACATCGATATCCCGGGTGGCGTGCTCGATGTCTATCGCCAGTGGAGGCCTTCGCCTCTGTTCCGGGCCCACAACTTGGAGAGGGCGTTGGGTACACCGGCGCGCATCTACTACAAGTACGAGGGTGTTTCCCCAGCTGGTTCGCATAAGCCCAACACCTCCGTGCCTCAGGCCTACTACAACAAGAAGGAAGGCACCAAGAAGCTCACCACGGAAACCGGTGCCGGCCAGTGGGGAACGGCCCTGAGTTACGCCTGTGCGTTGTTCGGTCTGGAATGCGAGGTATGGCAGGTGGGTGCGTCCTATGACGCCAAGCCTTACCGCCGTCTGATGATCGAGACCTTCGGCGCGAAGGTACATCGCTCGCCGTCGGAAGTTACGGCGTCTGGACGAGCGTTCCTGGCCGACCCGAAGAACTACTCCGGGTCCCTGGGTATCGCCATTTCCGAGGCGGTTGAGGTTGCCGCAACTGATCCTGATACCCGTTACGCGCTCGGCTCGGTGCTCAACCATGTGTTGCTGCACCAGACGATCATCGGTCAGGAGGCTCTGCTGCAGCTGGCGATGGCCGGGGACACCCCGACGCTGATCGTGGGCTGTACGGGTGGTGGATCGAACTTCGCCGGACTGTCCTTCCCCTTTATCCGGGAGAAGTTGGCCGGCAAGATGTCGCCGCGCATCCTGGCTGCCGAGCCAGCGTCCTGCCCGTCACTGACCAGGGGTGTGTACGCCTACGACTTCGGTGACACTGCAGGCATGACGCCGTTGATGAAGATGCACACCCTTGGGCATGACTTCATCCCGGATCCGATCCATGCCGGTGGCCTGCGCTACCACGGCATGGCGCCGCTCATCTCGCACCTCTACGAGACCGGGATGATGGACGCCGAGTCGGTGCCGCAGACTGAGTGCTTCGCGGCCGCGGTGCAGTTCGCCCGCACCGAGGGCATCGTGCCTGCACCTGAACCCACCCACGCGATTGCCCTGGCAATCCGTGAGGCGCTCAAGGCCAAGGAGACCGGTGAGGAAACCGTGATTCTCACTGCGCTTTGCGGTCACGGGCACTTCGATCTGGCTGCCTACGACCAGTACCTGCGTGGCGAGATGGTGGATGAGAACTTCACCGAAGAGCGCCTGCAGGCTGCTCTGGCCACGTTGCCGCAGGTGGCGAACGCCTGATCAACGAAATCTGTGTAACGATCGAGTGCGCGGGCTGCATGCTCGCGCACTCGATCGTTAGGGTGAGCCAGTGACCGCGTCGACCCAGGGCCACGCCGAATCCCGCTCAAAACTGGCTCGGGGGTTGGTGTTCGTTGGAGCAGCCACCCTGGTTGGCAATGGCTCGGCGTATCTCCTGTCGATTATCGCGGCGCGCATACTCACGCCAGCCGATTTCGGCGCCTTCGGGGCCCTGCTGGGCATTTTGATCATCGTCTCCACACTTACCATCGCGCTGCAGGCACTGACAGCCCGTCGCGTAGCCATTGCTGGTCCGGATCGGTCTGAGGTCGAGGGCACTGCGATTCGACTGTCGGTCATCGTGGGTGTTGGCATCATCGCTTTGGGTCTCGTCGTCTCGTGGCCCCTGGGCCAGGTGTTCACTATCCCGACGGCAGCACTGGCGATGGGGTTTGCATCCCTGGCCTTTGTCATCGTGGGATGCGCAGCGATGGGCATCGCCCAGGGTCGTGAGGAACACCTGCGGCTTTCGATGGGATTCATCGCAAACGGGGTAGGTCGCGCCGCAGTCGGCATCGTGTTCGTACTGCTCTTCGAGTCAGTGACCGGCATCGCAGCCGGAATCCTGATCGGCACCGCCCTGGGTGCATTGGTCAGTTATCTCTTGATCTGTCCACGTCGATGGTCCAAAGGGCTTGCGCCAGGCTGGACAGTTGAGTTCGCCCATGTTTCGCACGCCCTTATCGTGCTCTTCACCCTGACCAACGTTGATGTGTTGCTAGCCCGGTTCTTCCTGACCGAGGATCAATCGGGCGAGTACGCCGTGGGCGTGCTGTTGGCGAAAATCGCCTTTTTCCTGCCGAACGCGATCATCATCGTGCTGTTCCCGAAGATGACGTCGTCAGACTCCCGGCGCACCGTGCTCATCGCAACCGGTCTCACAGCCTTTCTTGGTGCGGCCATCACTGCGGTGAGCTTCGCGTTTGGGTCTCTGGTGGTTCGCATTCTTGGTGGCACTCAGTACCCCGAACTCAATGGGGAGATTTGGTTGTTCGCCCTGGAGGGCTCAGCGTTTGCGCTCGTACAGGTGCTGCTCTACGCACGCCTGGCCGCGCAGGATCGCAAGGCTGTCGCTGCGGTTTGGGTTGCGCTGATTGTGCTGGTTGGCACGGTTGCGTTCTGGCGCAACGGCAGCGTGGTCGAGATCGTGACGACTGTGGTTGCCGTGTCGTTGGTACTCACGGTTGCCGGACTGTTCCTTGATCACCGCAATTCCCGGCGCAATGGCACCGGGGAAACCCAACCGCTGGAACCCATCGAAGCTGCGGAGTAGGCGGACTTTGCGGCGAGGTGTTGTGGTCGCGGCTGGCCTTGCGGTGATGGGCGGTGTGATAGTTGCCGCCACGGGGGTTTTCTCACAGACCGATACCGAGGCCGTTCTTTCAGGTCCAGTTGGTCCGGTGGAAATGGATTGGCGAGTGAGTCGAATCGTCGACGGCGACACGATTGTGGTCACCCGAAACGGTCAACGGGTCAAGGTCCGTCTCATTGGCATCGATACACCCGAGTCAGTGCGACCCGATAGCCCGGTCGAATGCTTTGGACCGGAAGCCTCGGCATTTGCCGAGCAGGTGTTGCAGGGTCGGACTGTGCAGTTGGAGAGTGACCCTTCCCAAGGCTCGGAGGACGCCTACGGGCGCCAACTTGCCTACGTCTGGTACCTGGACGACGCCGGCAATTCGGTCCTGTTCAACCAACAGGCGATTGCGGCGGGTGTGGCTCGGGAATACACCTATTCCACCCCATATGTCTGGCGGGATGCCTTCGTAGCAGCCCAGCAGCGGGCTAGATCCGGGGACCAAGGGCTCTGGGCAGCCTGCCGGTAGCCTAGCCCTCCTGGCGAGGTGGCAGAGCGGCCGATTGCAGGCGCCTTGAAAGCGCCCGAGGGGCAACCCTCCGGGGGTTCAAATCCCTCCCTCGCCGCGTAGAGACGGAGCGCGAGGTCGACGATGTCGGTGGGGCAGATCGCGGTCCTGTTGGTCATCGACATCGTGGTCATCGTGCTGATCTCGGTGGCCATCGGGGCCAGCGCACCGCGCTGGCCGGCGAAATGGCTTAGTCGCGATACCGGGCCGTTGCGGCTGTACTCCGCTGAGTCAGTAAATGGTTATCGCAGGCTGGGCGTCGCTAGGTGGAGTCACCGCTTGCCGGAATGGGGTGAACTCTTCGGCGGAACCAGCAAGCGCCACCTACCCGGTACCGACCCGGTAAGCCTGCGGAACTACCGCATTGAGGTCCGCAGAGCTGAATGGGTGCATTGGCTCTCTGCTGTCTGCTGGGTGCCCCTGGTTTTCTTCAACCCCTGGTGGCTGTGGTTGCCGTTAGCCATCGTGGTCGGCGGGGTGAACGCCTGCTTTATTGCGATACTGCGGCACAATCGCCTGCGACTGAACAGGATCCTGGGAGGGCCGCAGTAATGAGCAGCGACACAGCGCCGCCTTTCGGCGTGCGATCTATGGTTGCCCCCCTGCGATGGGTCGCGGTACGGAGGCCGTCGTTGCGTGGAGATTACGCGGCAGCGCACTGGGCGGAACCCGTTGACCGGGAAATCTTGCTTGAGCAGCACGCTGCATTCGTGGCCTTACTGGAGAAACTTGACTGCCGGGTCGAGGTCCTGCCCGCTGTCGACGACATGCCGGACGCGTGCTTCACCTACGACCCGGTATTCGTAACCGGTGCAGGTGCCATCGAGCTGCGGGCGGCAAAAGCCTGCCGTGCAGGTGAGCCACCACTGCTCGCAGCGCAGTTGCATGGACTTGGCCTCCCGATTGTGGCGAGACTTCAGGAACCCGCAACTGCCGATGGCGGCGACATGTTCTGGCTTGATCCCGAGACATTGGCGGTGGGGCGGTCGTACCGCACCAACCAGGCGGCAATTGACCAACTTCGCCCCGTGTTGGCTGAGGAAGGTGTCACCGTTGAAGTCTTCGATCTGCCACATGATCAAGGTCCGGACTTCTGTCTCCACCTCATGTCCGTGGTATCGCCGGTGCGGGAGGACTTGGCGGTTGTGTATCCGCGGCTGGCTCCCGTTCCACTTCTCCTAGAACTGCGCAGGCGCGGTATTGAACTCGTAGAAGTGCCTGAGGTGGATTACGCGTCGCTGGGCTGCAATGTGCTAGCTGTGGCTCCCGGAGTCACTGTGATTGCTCAAGGCAACACCGCGACTGTTGAACTTCTTCGTAACCGTGGGGTAACGGTTCACGAGTACGAGGCCAGCGAGATCAACAAGGGCGAAGGCGGCCCCACTTGCTTGACTCGACCGATCCTACGCGTTAGCTGACCTCCAGGATCGGCCGCTACGCAGTCAGAGTGTCGACATCAATGACGAAGCGATAGCGCACATCGCTGGCCACCACTCGATCCCAGGCACTGTTGACATCCTTGATGTCGATGACCTCCACGGAGCTGCCCAGGTTGTGCTGGCCACAGAAATCAAGCATCTCCTGGGTTTGCGGGATGCCGCCGTTATTGGTTCCGGTGAGGCGACGTCGCTGCATTGTCAGGGAGAATGCGTTGATTGCGAGGTCAGCATCCGGCAGGCCGGTCATCACCATGGTTCCGTCTGTGGCCAGGAGTTTGAAGTAGTCGTCCAGTTTCGTGACCGCTGAGGCACTGTTCACGATGAGATCCAGGGACCCACGCGCGGCTTTCATGGCAGCGCGGTCCGAGGAGAGCAGGAACGAATCAGCACCGAGGCCTGCCGCGTCTTCCTCCTTGTTCGGGGTGTGGCTGATGACGGTGACGTGCGCACCCATTGCGTCGGCGATCTTGACAGCCATATGACCTAGGCCACCGAGGCCGACCACACCGACGCGCACACCCGGACCTGCGCCCCAGACCGCCAGCGGCTGGTAAGAAGTAATGCCGGCACACAGCAGAGGCGCGGCAACGTCGAGGCCAAGGCCGGCAGGGATGCGCAGCACGTAGTTGCGATCCACGACGATGTGCGTGGAGTAGCCGCCATAGGTAGGTGTCTGCTGGTCCATCTCCAGGCTGTTGTAGGTGCCCGCGACGTGGCCGAGGCAGTAGCTCTGCTCGCCGCGCTGGCAGTTCACGCAGGTGCGACAGGTATCCACGTAGCAGCCCACGCCCACCGTGTCACCGACGGTGAATTCGGTGACGTTGTCACCGGTGGCTTCGACGATGCCGGCGATCTCGTGACCGGGCACCATCGGGAAGATCGAGGTGAACCACTCTTCGCGTGCCTGGTGGATGTCGGAATGGCAGATGCCTGAGTATTTAATGGCAATGAGTACATCGTCAGGCTCCACCGCACGGCGAGTAATGGCAAACGGCTCTAGCGGGGCGCTCGGTGCGGGCACTGCGTACGCGGGGATCTGCATGGTCGCCTTTCCTAGAAGGTTCTGACGGATGATCGCGTGGTCAGCGGGCGACGCCGAAGAGCTGCTCAAGCTCTCGGCGCATGACGTCGGCACTGAGATCGATGCCGGTCCAAAGCTTGCCGTTGATGAGTGCTTGGTTCACCAGCATGCCCAGACCGGTCAAGGTGGTGCAACCTGCCCCAGCGGCGGCAGTCAACCACCGGGTCTGCGGCGGGTTGGCGACGACGTCCGCGACCACCATGTGAGGCAGAAAAGTCTTGACGTCCACGTCCAAGGTCGCGTCGGCGTTCGGGTGAAACCCGATGGAGGTGGCGTTGACGATGATGCTGGCGGTCGGCGGGAGCGGGAAGCCCGCGCTCCAGGGCAGGTAGGCGCCTGTCGCAGGGGTTCGCTCCTCAATCAGCGCGGCCAGTTCCTCGCCTTTGGCGGGGGTGCGGTTGACGATGGTGACCGAACGAGCTCCACCCAGCGCCGACTCGACAGCGATGGCACGGGCTGCTCCGCCGGCTCCGAAGATGACTACCTCTTGACCGGCGGGATCGGTGACCTCGCGAAGGGACTTCAGGAATCCTTGACCGTCGGTGTTCTCGCCGGTGAGGCGGCCATTGTCATTGATGACGGTATTGACTGCGCCGATGATGGCGGCCGAGGGAGCAAGTTCGTCGAGAAACTCCAGGATGGCAACCTTGTGAGGGATTGAACAGTTGAAACCCAGCCACCCCATGCCTACCGCGCCACGGACTGCGTCAGCTAAGTTCCCGGGCGGTACTTCACAGTTGATGTATCGGCAGTTGACGTGATCGTGCTGGTAGGCAGCCTCCATCAGTTGAACCGTCGGATTTTGCGCAGCAGAAGTGGCAAATGAACCCGTCAGGTCTGCCAGGAAGTTCGTCGACACGTGCAAAGCGTAGTGCGCGAGCAGTGATGATTGGCAGGATGTGCGCATGACGGCACAGCCAGCGGAACTTCGGGTAGGCATCATCGGCACCGGCAACATCGGGACAGCACATGCCATGTCCTTGACAAGGGAAGTCTCGGGTGCTCGCGTCACCTGCGTGTTCGACGCGGATCAGGCTCGCGCGACTGCGGTGGCATATCAGGTTGGAGCCTGTGTCTGTTCATCGGTGTCCGCGCTCATCGAATGCCCAGACGTGGACGCCGTACTGATCGCCTCACCAGATGATCTCCATGCCGAGCAGGCGCTGGCTTGTTTGGCAGCCGGCCGACCAACACTGCTGGAGAAGCCATTGGCCCCCGTGCTCAGCGACGCGGAAGCGGTGATGGCAGCCGAGGTGGCACTAGGTCGGCGATTGATCACCCTGGGCTTCATGCGACGCTTCGACCCGGCCTATCAGCAGATGAAGGCGCAGTTGGATGCCGGTGTGGTGGGTGAGGCACTGATTGTGCGCAACCTGCACCGCAACACCGCTGCCCCATATGGCCTGCGCAGCGTGGGCACGCTTACGAACTCCGCCATTCATGAGATGGATATCAACCGTTGGCTGCTCGGTCAGGACTATGCAAGCGTCCAGGTGATCCTGCCCAAACCTGGACCGCAGACACCACCTGGTGAGTTCGACCCGCTCCTGGTGTTCTTCACAACCACCAGCGGTGCTGTTGTCGAAATCGAAGCCTTCGCGAATGCTTGGTTCGGCTACGAAGTCGCCTGCCAGGTCGTGGGTAGTCGGGGGCAGTTGGATCTGGGTGATGGTTCGCTGCTGATCCGCACCGACGAGCGACGGCGTGGCGTGGACCTGCCAGAGCTATGGCTCGGTCGATTCGGGGATGCCTACCGACGTGAACTGCAGGCTTGGGTCGACTGCGTTCGAGGCCTGGATGACGGCCAAGGCGCGGCGACCGTATGGGATGGACTCGCCGCAACGACTGCGGCACAAGCAGCGGCACGTGCCCTGCAGTCCGGCTCCCCCGAGGCGATCCAGATGCCGAAACGGCCCGCGCTCTACCAGTGAGCGCGGGCCGTTTCGAGAAAAGTGCTGATGACGCGATCCGCTAGGCGGCCTTGCGGACTGGGCCAAGGGCCTGATCCTTCTCAGGCACGGTGAGCGCACCGGTCATGATGGCCACCACCTCAGGCATGTCATGGGACTTCGGCGTCACCACGGCAGCACGCTTACCTAGGCGCTGGACGTGGATGCGATCGGCCACCTCGAATACCTGCGGCATGTTGTGCGAGATGAGAATGACCGGTAGTCCGCGATCTCGGAGGTCCTTGATGAGTTGCAGCACGCGCGCCGACTCGTTCACACCCAGGGCGGCCGTTGGCTCGTCGAGGATGATCACCTTGGAACCGAAGGTTGCGGCGCGAGCCACGGCGACCGCCTGACGTTGTCCGCCGGAGAGCGTCTCCACAGGTTGGGAGATGTTCTGCACGGTACCGATGCCAAGTGCCTTCAGGTGGTCGGCTGCTTCCCGACGCATCCGCTTCTTGTCCAGGGTGCGGAAGATCGTGCCGAGCGGGCCGGACTTGCGAATCTCACGCCCCAGGTAGAGGTTCTCGGAGATGTCCAAGGCCGGCGCGACAGCGAGGGTTTGGAACACCGTCTCGATTCCAGAGGCCCGGGCATCCTGCGTGGACCTAAAGTTGACGGACTCGCCATTGACGAGCATCTCGCCCTGATCTGGGGAGTGGGCGCCGGAGAAGCACTTGATGAGGGTTGACTTCCCTGCGCCGTTGTCGCCCACCACGGCAAGCACTTCACCCGGGTAGAGCTCAATGTTTGCACCGTCAAGACCCACGACGCGGCCGAAGGTCTTGACGAGGTTCCTGCCCTGCAGGATCGGGGTGGCCGATGCGGTGCTCATGCCTTCACCTTCCTAATCCACTGGTCAACGGCGACGGCGAGGATCACCAGGATGCCCACGGCGAGCACTCGGAAGGCTTGATCCAGGCCGGCCAGCGCGAGGCCGTTTTCAACGACGATGATGATGAACGTTCCGATCAGGGTGCCGATCATGGTGCCTCGGCCACCGAAGAGTGAGGTACCACCGATCACCACGGCGGTGATGGTGTCAAGGTTGATCAGTGGGTCGGCGTTCGGTGATGCGGACCCGACACGACCGATGTAGAGCCATGCCGTGATCCCCATGACCAGGCCGGCCACCACGTAGACGCTGAAGATGACGCGCTTGACCCGAATGCCCGACAGGTCGGCCGCAGCCGGGTCATCGCCGACGGCGTAGACGTGGCGGCCCCACGCAGTGTTGCGCAGGATGTAGGCGAAGATTGCAAACAGCACCAGCATCAGGATGACGCCGTACATAAGTTGGAACTCACCGATCTTGATCGTGGTGCCGAGCCACTTCAGGAGATCGGGAATCTCCGGCCCCTGAATCGTTCGAGCCTTGAAGAGAATGAGCGTCAGCGCGGTGAAGATACTGAGCGTGCCGAGCGTGACGATGAATGGTGGCAGGTTGAACCGCACTATGAGAAAGCCATTGAACGCGCCGGCAAGAATTGCGGCGATGATTCCCAGAACGATCGAAATCGCCGGGTTCTGACCGGCAATCGGCAGCACATTGCTGGCAGTCGTTGAGACGGCGAGGTTCGCCATCATCATCTGCGCGAAGACCATGATCGCGCCGATGCTGAGGTCAATACCGGCGGTCAGGATGATCAGGGTCTGGGCGATGGCCAAGGTCCCGATGATCACCGACTGCTGCGTGATGAACGACAGGTTGCCGGGAAGGAGGAACCGCTCGTTGATGAGGGTGAACACCACCATCGCAATGATGAGCACGACTAGCGGGCTCAGGTAGGGATAGCGGTGCAGGACACTCTGGACGCGCTGAAGTGGAGTTCGGCGCTCCATGAATTCTTCAGCGAGATCGACTGTTGGGGTTGATGCCTGGGACACGGACTGCCTCCTTAGGGCACGTCAGGAAGTCCTCTTCACGATATCGGACCGGGATGCACCTGGGGCGGCAATCCGAAGATTGCCGCCCCAGGCTTGCCTTGACTACGCCGGGTTTAGCCCCAGGCGTTGTCGATGCAGTACTGCGCGTCCTTCTGCGGAGCCGCAGTGACAGTGTCCTGCGGATCGTCGGTGCAGAGGGTGACGCCGGTGTCAAAGAACTCGCCGTTTGCAGACGTGTTCGATGGCGGGGCGCCGCCGTCGGCGATGGTCTTGATCGCCTCGACGCCGAGCTTGGCCATCAGCAGCGGGTACTGCTGCGAGGTGGCCTGGATGCCGCCAGCCTTGACGGCCTCGACGCCGGCTAGGCCGCCGTCGACCGAGACGACGTACACGTCCTTGCCGGGGGTCTTGCCCGCAGCCTGGAGAGCAGAGTCAGCACCGAAGGCCGTCGGCTCGTTGATCGTGTAAACGACGTTGATGTCCGGGTTCTTGGAAAGGCAGGTCTCCATGCCCTTCTTGCCACCCTCTTCGTTGGCGCCAGTTGCCTCGAGGCAGACGATCTCGTACTCGCCACCCTTGCCGGTGGTGTACTTGCCCGTCGGAGCCTCGTCACCCATGACCGTGGGATCGACAACGTCGATGCCCATGCCCGCGAGGAAGCCGTTGTCACGGCAGTAGTCCACGGACACCATGCGGTCGTTGAAGATGACCAGGCGTGCGATGACGGCCTTGGCGCCGTTCAGCTTGCCAGCAGCCCACTGCCCGATGGCCTGTCCGGCCAGGCAGTTGTCAGTCGCGAAGGTGATGTCGACGACGTCCGGCGGATCCGTCGGGGTGTCGAGGGCGATCACGTAGAGGCCTGCGTCGCGAGCCTTCTTGATGGCGTCGTTGACGTTGACCGACATCGGGGTGATCAGGATGCCAGCCTGGCCCTGAGCGATGGCGTTCTCGATCAGGTCGATCTGACCCTGGTCGTCGCCTTCCTGCTTGCCGGAGCCGACCGTCAGTTCGACGCCCTGCTCAGCGGCAGCTGCCTTCGCGCCCTCTTGCATGGCGACGAAGAACGGGTTGGTCGAGTCCTTGGTGATGAGGGACACCGCAACGGTGGCCCCACCGGCCGACTCGGCCTGCTCAGATGCTGCTGCTGACCCGGCCGGAGCGGCCGAGCTTTCCGACGACGTGGAGCTTGAGCTGCACGCCGCCAGCGTCACGGAGACAACGCCGATGGCAGCAATTGCTGCAAAGGCGCGTCCGCGAGTAACGCGGTTGATCATGTGGTTTTCCCTTCGAAGGGTTTTGGTTGTGTGACCGACGGCCACCGACCCGCATGTCTACCGGTAAAACCGCCAGCATGCGAATCTGACTTGGCGCCGCCCCGCTGCCAGGTTGGCCTGACAACGTTGTCGGGTATGTGTTTATTCGCCAGAGGCTGTTGATGTCAAGGGGATTTCTGCGATACTCCCGCTTCGTAATGACAACGTTATCCGGCCTCTCAGGGATGGAGCCGCGGCCGCGGCCCACTATGCGGGACGTGGCTGCCCTGGCCGGAGTCAGCCTCAAGACCGTCTCCAGGGTCGTGAACCGAGAGCCGGGGGTCTCCGGGGACCTGCAGGGGCGGGTCCGCCGGGCCGCCCAGCAGCTGGACTTCCGACTGAACCTCACGGCAAGCAACCTGCGTCGAGCGGATCAGCGCACCGCGACCATTGGCCTGCTGGTCGAGGATGTCGGCAACCCCTTTTTCGCCGCCATTCACCGTGGAGTGGAGGACATCGCCGGTCCGCTGGATGTGGGGGTGTTTTCTGCCAGTCTTGAGGAAGATCAAGATCGCGAACGTCGACTCATCCAGGCATTTGCCGCTCGCCGGGTTGACGGCATCATCCTGTCGCCTACTGGTGCCGAACACGGTTACCTGTTGAGCGAGATGCGCGCCGGACTTCCGATGGTGTTCGTTGACCGGGCACCGCGTGGCGTCGAAGGCGATCTCGTCCTCACCAACAATCGGGAACATGCGCGTGCTGCAACTCACCATCTACTCGCCAGCGGACATCGCCACATTGGATTCCTAGGCGGGACCCTGGCCCTGCAGACGGCGGAAGAGCGCTACCGGGGTTTCGTCGACGCGATGCTGGAGGCCGACGCGCCGATCCTGCCCTCGCTCGTTGCCCGTGATCTACGGTCCGTGCATCAGGCGGAGGCGGCGACAGAATTGCTGCTGGCGGGAGAACCACGCCCCACGGCGTTTTTCACCGCCCAGAACCTGCTATCAACTGGGGCAATTCGCGCCTTGCATGCGCATCAACTGCAGCATGACATCGCGTTAGTCGGTTTCGACGACGTCGAGTTCGCCGATGTGTTGTCGCCAGCGGTATCTGTGATCGCTCAAGACCCCCGTCGACTGGGTCAGGTGGCCGCAGAGTTGTTGTTCGCACGAATTGCGGACCCCGACATAGAGCCGCAGGTCAGTTTCGTGAACTCACAGCTGGTCCAACGTGGGTCCGGGGAGATTCCGGTTCGTTCTGGGAGCCGTTGACCCCGCGTGCTGTTTCGGCGAGGACGATGCCGGCGATCACGACAAGTCCACCGACCGCCTGGATCGGACTGATCGCCTCACCCAGGGTGAACACGGCAATGACCGCCGCCCAGATCGGCTCGCTGGTACCGACGATGCCGGCACGCTGCGCGCCCAAACGCCGCAGCGCACCGAGCACCAGCAGGAACGGCACCACGGTCCCCATGACGATGCCCCACGTCATCAGGACCCATACGGGCAGTGAAGGCGTCCCAGGTAACAGTGGATCGGCCGGTTGTGTGAGAACAGACCACGGATAACCCCACCAGGGCTGCAGGATGCTCCAGGCCAACGAGGAAAAGACGAAACCCCACATTGTCAGCGAAAGAGCATCCCGTTGTCGCTGCCCGGCCTCGCCAAGCATCCAGTACAGCGCTAATCCGCAGGCGGTGCCGAGCCCGGCAAGGAAGCCGACCAGATCTAGACTTAGGCCCTGCCAGATCTGGGTGACCAGTGCCAGGCCGATCAACGTCAGTGCCAACGCCAGCCAAATGGTCGAACTCACCACGACTTTGCGTACCCATCGATTCCATAGCGCCACGATGACCGGTGCAAGGAAAGCCAGCAGGGTGCCTACGCCCAAAGGCAGCCGCGAGATGGTGAGGAAGTAGAGAAACTGCACAACGGTGAAGGCGATGACGCCGTAGGCCACGAGAAATCGCCATTCGCTGCGCGCTACTCGAAAACCCTGCGGGCGAATGATCGCGACGACAATGACCAGTACGACTAAGGCGCCTGCATTGCGCAGTTCCGTCAGCCGCTCAGGCGGCAGCCCAGCGGCCATGATGAGTTTGGCGGTGCTGCCATTGAAGGCGAATAGGAATGCGGCGACCAGGTACATGACGACGCCGATGAGAGTTTGGCTACGCGTTGAGTCGCTCATGGTGTGGTTGATGGAATTCGCGTGATGAGGGCGTCAGTCAGTCGATCGTGAGCAACCAGGTGCGCGCGCCACCGACGAGTGCGGCGGTATTCGGCACGATGACGACGTCATCCCCAAGTCGACTCAACACGGTTGGTGTGATGTGCCGGGAATTGCCGCCGCCGATATACAGGCGATCCCAGAGGAATACCGGCCGTAGCCCTTCAACCACGCGCGCGACCCGTCGCGACCAAAGTGCGGCACCTAGTCGGGCTCGCTCCGGTTCACCTATATATGTGTCGTAGGACAGCCCCCAGCGAACCGGAGCCTGAGACAGTTCCAAGTGCGGAGCTAGGCGCCCGCCGTCGAAGATCGCGCAGCCAAGGCCTGTGCCGAGGGTCAGGACGAGTTCTAGGCCCTGGCCAGCAATGACGCCCGCACCGTGGATCTCGGCATCGTTCAACACTCGGGTCGGCATGCCGAAGGCAGTGGTGAGCGCCGTCTGGGCGTCGAACCCCTCCCACTGGACCACTAGTTCGGGGAGCACCCGACTCCTCGGTCCGGTACGGGTGACGTAGTGGGGGGTCGTGACGACAACTCCGTGGCGGATCATGCCGGGCAGACCGACGGTAGCCCGATCGGCCCGCGGAAGCGCAGCGGCAAGGTCGACAAGGGTTTGCACGAACAGGCTTGTGGGCAGCGGGTAGGGCGTTGGAACCCGAACCGGCTGGGCCCGCATGGTCCCGGCTTCATCAAGAACGGTGCCTTTGATGCCACCGCCCCCGCAGTCGACGGCCAGCGTGTTGGTCACGGCGCAAGTGTGCCCGATACCCTGTGCGGGCGGCGCTGGACTCCGGCGCCCACGGAGGCGTCGCCTAGTCCGGTCTATGGCGCCCGCCTGCTAAGCGGGTTGGGG